>CAZETW010000036.1:0-26295 GCA_964515295.1 uncultured bacterium
CGGATCAAACACAGAAGTTTTTGATTTCAGCTTTTAAGCTCAATAAAATATCAATATTGACCACAGACCGCAGACGGCAGACAGCTATCCATTTTTACTCAATTTCTGGTCTCTTACTTCTGAACACACATTTGCTTAAGCTCTAAAGTTCTAAACACTGATTTCTGCCCACTGACTTCTGCATGCTACAGTTCTGTTTTTTCCTTTTTCCTTTTTCCTTTTTCCTTTAGTCTTTAGTCTTAAATCTCTCTGCCAGCAGCAAATGCCTTTAAATTCAACTTTTCTGTACCCATTGGCACCCTTTCCTTAATAACGTTCTCCCAGGTTTTAACCGGAATGTCAATTGATGTAGATAAAGTACCCAGGAGAATGGTATTAACCATTCTAGAATTACCTAGTTTATTAGCAATTTTCAGTGCATCTACAGATTTGACATTCTTGATCCTTGCCTTTACTTTTTTCAAAGGATCTGCAGGATAATCAAATCCTTTTAAAGATGCTATGGGTGGTATAAGTTTATAATCATTTACTATGATGACACCATCCGGTTTAACAAAATGAACCCACCGTAAAGCTTCTGCACTCTCAAAACTAAGAATAATATCAGCTTCTCCTTCTTTTATCAGAGGAGAAAAAACTTTTTTATCAAAACGAACATGACTGGAAACAACACCACCACGCTGAGCCATTCCGTGAACTTCACTCTTTTTAGCATCATAGCCGGCTTTTAGAGCTACACTGGAAAGAATTTCACTGGCAAGCAGAACACCCTGTCCCCCAACTCCAACAATTAGAACATCTTTTCCTTTATTCATATTTGTCTTTTCCTTTAATCTTTTTGAATTATGGCATTACTGGGACAAACCTGTGCACATACCGAGCATCCTGTACATAAGGAAGGATCAATTCTGGTTTTAGTTAATCCCTTTTCAGTTTTTTGATCTGTTTCACTGATGGCAGGGCAACTTACTTTCAAACAGGTATGGCAGCCAATACATTTTTCCAGATCAACCTTAAATGGATGTTGACGCACCTGTTTTCTTACCTCCGGAGGAAATAAAGCACAGGGACAAGTAGTTATTACAACAGATAACTCACCTGACTCCATTTCCTCTTTCAGTACTCGTTTTGTTTCTTCAAGATCATAAGTGTCAATTTTTCTGATATTTTTTACTCCCAGGGCTTTACATATTTCTACCAGATTAACCTGTTTTGTTTCTTCACCCATTAAAGTTTTCCCGGTTCCCGGATGCTGTTGTCCACCTGTCATAGCAGTGATACTGTTATCTGCGATTACAATGGTAATATCTGATTTATTGTTGACAGCATTTAACAGACCAGTCATACCGGAATGCAAAAAAGTTGAATCACCAATAGTGGCTACGATATTTTTACCATCACCTTTTACACGCGCCATTCCTACTCCGATTCCTATGGAAGCACCCATTTCAACACATGTATCACCAGCACCTAAGGGGGGCAATACACCCAGAGTATAACATCCTATATCAGTCGTAACAACTGCTTTTAATTTATTCAGGGTATAATAAAGACCTCTGTGCGGGCACCCGGGACAAAAGATCGGAGGTCGGCTGATTACTTTTTCTTTTTCTATTCTTTTTGCTTTTTTATTCAATACCCCAGCTTCAATAAATCCTTTTTCAATGAGTTCCGGAGAAAACTCACCAAGATTTGTCCAATATTTTTTACCTTCACATTTTATCCCCTGCGCTTTTATTTGTTCTTCTATAAAAGGTTCCAGTTCCTCAACCACAAAAACTCTATCCACAGTGGAAGTAAAATCCTTTATTTTTTGTATTGGCAAAGGATAACTCATTCCTAATTTCAGCACTGATACTTCCGGTACAACTTCCTTAACATATTGATAAGAAATCCCACTGGTGATAACGCCGATTTCAGAATTTCCTTTTTCAATCCGGTTAAGTTCAATTTTTTCTGATAATTTACTAAGATTGTTCAGTCTTTCCACAGCCAGAGGGTGGCGAATACGACCATGGGCAGGTAATACTACATATTTTTTAGGATCCCGATTAAATCCTTTTATCTTATATTCTTTTCTTTCTCCGGTTTCAACCACAGTTTTAGAATGACATACCCTGGTCGTCATGCGAAAAAGAATGGGAACATCATAAGTAATACCGATATCAAGACCGATTCCTACAAAATCTTTTGCTTCCTGACTGTCTGAAGGCTCCAGACAGGGGTATCCTGCAAATTTGGCATAATACCGGTTATCCTGTTCATTCTGAGACGAGTGCATACCAGGATCATCTGCACTGACAACAATAAACCCACCTGGAGCACCAATTAAACTCATGGACATAAAGGGATCAGCAGCAACATTAAGTCCGACGTGCTTCTGGGCAACAAGAGCTCTCGCTCCCTGAAAGGTAGCACCCATACCAACTTCAAAGGCTACTTTTTCATTCGGGGTCCATTCACAATAAATCTCAGAATATTTGGAAATATTTTCCAAAATTTCTGTACTGGGTGTTCCAGGATACGCTGCTGCAAAATGAATCCCGTATTCGTAACATCCTCGTGCTACTGCTTCATTGCCTGATAAAATTTTTTTCATTGACTACCTCAATCATTATTTTCACCAAAAGCTTGTTCAAGTTTCAATAACCTGTTCCAGTTCTCATCAACTTCTTTCTGAATAAAATCAACTTCTTTATCATCCAGATGTCTGAAGCGGCCCTGCATCTTAAGATACTCTGAAACCGGAATCGGTTTTTTTATTTTTTTGTTGATTTTATAAACTCCGTCTTCCACCTCATAGATTGGGAATACATTAGATTTAGTTGCTATCTGAGATATTCTAATTGTCTGATCAGGACTGTGTTTCCATCCAGTAGGACAGGGTGCAAAGAGATGAAAAAATTTTGTTCCTTTTATATCTTTTGCTTTCTGCAGTTTTTTAATAAAATCCTCAGGATATCCTATATTTGCTGTTGCACAGTATGGAATATGATGTGCAACCATTATCTCCATAATATTTTTCTTTTTGCCCTTTTTGTAGTGTTTCACCGGCGTAGTAGTCGTCCAGGCTCCGTGCGGAGTTGAAGAAGATCTTTGTATTCCGGTATTCATATACGCTTCGTTATCATAAACAATGTATATCATATTGTCCCCTCTTTCTGCTGCTCCAGAAAGAGCTTGAATACCGATATCAAAAGTACCCCCATCTCCTGCCCAGGCAAGTGCAGTCACATCATCTTTTCCCAGCTGTGACAGGGCATGACTGATCCCGGAGGTAGTTGAGGCCGCAGTTTCAAACGCACAGTGATAAATGGGCACACCTGCAGCAGAATAAGGAAAGGGACCGTCAATTACTGCCCAGCAGCAAGCCGGTATAGATATAATAGTCTTTTTACCTAAAGCTTTTAAAGCATACCTCATAGCCAGGGCAGCACCGCATCCAAGACAGGCAACATGCCCATGCGACATTACTTCCTGTTCCGGTATGGTCAGTTTTACTTTCTTTTTATCTTTTTTATTTGAACTCATTCTTTCACTCCTATCCAAATTTTGTTTTCAGGATCATTTTTTTTCATATAATCAACCATTGATTCGATATCTTTAATAGAAACATCTCTGCCGCCCAGACCGGCCAGGAATCCATACATAGGTGTTGTCTTACCATATAAAGATGCTTTGATTTCATTAAAGAAAGGTCCTTCCTGACCATAAGAAACAGCTCTGTCAATCACGCCAATTTTTTTTGCATTACTGACTGCAGATTTGATTTCTTCAGATGGAAAAGGTCTGAAATAACGAATTTTCACGGTACCGACTTTAATTCCCTTATCTCTCATCCTGTCCACAGCATCTTTTGCAGTACCTGCAATAGTTGAATAATTTATCAATACATAATCAGCACCATCACATTTATAGGTATCCACCAAATCATATTCCCTGCCAAACGTTTTCCCAAATTCTTTTCCTACTTCTTTTATCACTTGTTTAGCTCTTTCATGAGCTTTTTGTATTTTATAGGAAAATTCATAATAGTGATCAGGAGAGGTCAAAGCCCCGAATGAACATGGTGATTTTTCATCAAGTTTAATTTTCGGGTTGTATTTCGGCAGAAAATTATCAATGGTTTTTTCATCATAAAGATCAACAACCTGAGATGTATGAGAGAGAAAAAATGCATCCAAATTAACTAAGGTCGGCAATAGTATATCTTCTCTTTCTCCGATTTTATAGCTCATCAGGATAGTATCGAAGACTTCTTGATTATTTTCACAATATATTTGCATCCATCCTGTATCACGCTGAGCAACAGAATCTGTTGCATCAGCCCATATAGACCACCCGGGTGCCATAGCACGGTTAACATTTGCTAAGACAATTGGTAAACGACCTCTGGCTGCCCAGTGGATCATTTCATGCATTAAAGCGAGTCCCTGAGCAGAAGTTGCGGTAAATGTACGGGCTCCTGCTGCCTGGGCTCCTATACAAGCTGCCAGAGCGGAATGTTCAGATTCCACCTTGACAAAATCAGCATTCAGCTTTCCGTCAGCAACGATCTCTGAGAGTAATTCTACTATGGTTGTCTGGGGTGTTATGGGGTAAGCTGCGATTACATCAACTTTTGCTGCAGTGGCAGCATAGGCAGCAGTAAAATTTCCAGTTAAAACTTTCTTCATAATTGGGCTCCTTTTTACTTTCCCTCTTTTTCAGTTTTTATAGCATCAAACGGACATTCAATAACACATATTCCACATCCTTTGCAATAATCATAATCTATGGTTGGAGGAGTAGTGGGTAAGATTGCAGGCTCTGGACAAAACTTCCAGCAAATCATACAATTTTTACATTTCTCTTCTATAATAACAGGTTTAATCGAACGCCATGATGCAGTTTTATTATATTTCATGCTTCCTAATGAGGCTGGCATAGACGGCATATCTTTAACACCTTTGATTTCCACCTCATATTTATTTTTTTCATTTTTACTCATCAATGCCTCCTAATTTTGCAGATTATCATACGTTTCTTTAGCAGCAAGTGCATTTTTTTCTTTTTGCACTGGGATTTTTTCTTTAATAGCCTGCATTACAGAATCAATCTTAACTAATTTGGTTGCACTTGCAATAGCTCCAAGTATAGCTGTATTAACAATGGGAGCTGATTCAGACCCCAGACCATGCTTTACTGCAATTGAAGAACAGTCTACTGTAAAAATCTGAGGAGATTCTGCATCCGGAAAACTGAAATCACCAGGCGCCTTTTGTGTATTTATTATTATTTTACCATTTGGTTTTAACCCCTCACCAATGGGCACTGCGCCAATAAGAGAAGGATCAAGAACAACGAGTATATCCGGTTCATATATATAACAATGAATTCTGATATCTACCTCAGATATACGGGTAAAAGCTGTAACCGGAGCTCCTCTTCGTTCAACTCCGAAAAAAGGAAAAGCTTGAACTTGTTTTCCTTCTTCAAAAGCAGCCATAGCTAAAATATCTGATGCTTTTACAGCTCCTTGACCGCCTCTTCCATGAAAACGAATTTCAATCATATATACCTCCACATTAATTATTTAATTAGTATTTATTTTATTTATATAGTAACATAGATATATCAAGTGATGTGGGTGAATGGGTCAAACAACCAACTGAAATATAATCAACTCCAGTTTCAGCTACTTTCTGAACATTTTTGAGAGTAATATTCCCGGAAACCTCTACTTCAAACTTATGATTTATAAGTTTAACAGCATTTTTTATGGATATAAGAGAAAAATTATCCAGCATAATTCTATGTATGGGTAAGTTGATTATTTTTTTTATTTGATCACAGTTTTGAACTTCAACTTCAATTGCTATATCAAGTCCTTTTTCATTAATCCAGTCCAAACATTGATTAATTGCTCTGACTATCCCGCCTGCAGCTGTACTATGGTTTTCTTTTATCAGTATCATATCATAAAGACCGAATCTGTGATTCGCTCCTCCGCCCTGTTTTACAGCGTATTTTTCCATATACCGATAACCAGGGGTAGTTTTTCTGGTATCCAGGATTTTAGTATTGGTATGAGAAATTTTTTCTACAAATTTATTGGTTAAGGTTGATATGCCAGATAATCTTTGTAAAAAATTCAAAGATATTCTTTCACCCTTCAGAAGAGATAGTAAATTCCCCTTAAGTTCAGCTAATAAAGTGCCGCTTTCTACTCTTGTACCATCTTTTATATTGAAACTGATATCAATAGTTTTGTCTATGATATCATATACTCTGTTAAATACAGGAACCCCTGAGATAATACCATTGGATTTTACAATTAGTTCAGCCTTGCCGTATGTGTTTTTCTTAAATAAAGACTGAGAGGTAAGATCACCCATATCATCTAAATCTTCATCTATAGCTGATGTTATTAGAGAATCTATATTACTATTAATAATAATATTATTGTTCATAACGGATTTACTGGTTCCTGGATTTGATTTCCTGCAACTGATCCACGGCAAATCTGCCCATAGAACTTGTTGTTCCCTCAATCTGTATGATTCTTTTTAGCAAAGCACTTGCTTTATCAAATTCCTGTAACTTAATATACGCTTTACTTGCTTCATACATGGCAGTTGTTTTCCAGGGTAATTTTGTTGATTGGGATAAATACTGCACTTTAAGAAATTCAAAAATTGATTCTCTGAACTGACCCATATTATAATAAGATTTAGCAATCCAGTACTGAATTCTGGCCTCTGATTCTGAATCAGCATATACTTTCAAAGATTTTAATTGTTCAATAGCCCGGTCATATTCATGTAATCCCATTAAGAGGGTACCTATTTTAATTTTTTGTTGTAAAATATCATCAGAATCCGGGAACTCGTTTATATAATCTCTGGTAATTTTAAGAGCATTATCTAACAACCCGTTCTCTTCATATATCTTTATTAAAATACGATAAGATGTTTTTCTGATGTTTGGATCCGGTGATGAAGCAGCCCGCTTTAAAGCATGTATGGCATTTTCATATTGCTGAGACTGATAATAATGATATCCCAGGTTCATGTATACTTTATAGGATATTGGATGATCTTCATAATTTTCAGTAAGATAAGTGAGAACATCCAAAGCTTTGTCTATTTTATTAATAATCAAATATACTCTTCCAATCTGAAACTGCGCCCGTGGTACCAATGGTTGAAATTGTTTTCTGCCACTAATTTTATTTAAATACTTTAACGCTTCATTAAAATTTTTTTGACTAATGTATGCTTTTCCTTTTTCAAGATAAAATTCAGCCAGATATTGCTCTTTACAATCAAGATTTTTATATGACTGTTCAAATATATTAATTCTTACATCAGCCTGGGGAATTTTTTTTTCTTTAAGCAGGGAAATTATGATTTTGGCAGAAAGACTGCATTTTATATCTTCTGAACCTGAAATATTGATGCCTTGATTGAACATCTCACGAGCTTTCTCATATTCTTTAGTCTGCAGATACAGATCACCAAGTGCTGCCGCAATAGTATCACAGGGATTGAGAGTGAATAAATGCTCTAGATATTCAACAGCTCTTAATGTATCAGATCTTTGTTCAGCAATAGAGGAAAGTGCAGTATAATATTTAATTTTTTTCTCATCTGAAGTTACTGATTTCCCATAATTTAAATATATTTCCTGGGCCTTGGGAAGATTATTCAATAATTGATATGATTTGGCCAGTTTAAATAAATAATTTACTTTATTTTTTTCTGCCTGATTGTTAACCAGTCCTGCAGATATTGCAACCTGTAAGATGCTATCCTGTTTGATAATACGTGTATAATGCTGAACAGCTTTATTATAATCATCTATTTTTAAATACGCATTACCTAGATATTTATCAGCGCTGTCTTTATAAACAGAATAAAAATATGAATCGCTAATTTTGTTATAATTATCTATGGAAATTGTATAATTATTTAATTTTTCATTTAACCGTGCCTGATAAAATAATACTGCAGGTAAATATTTACCCTTTTTATATATAGAGCGATATTCAGAAAATACCGAACCAGCCTCTTCATATGAATGATTTAAATAATATATTTCACCAGTTTTAAATAATGAATATTCTTTATATTTTGAATAGACTGAATCGTTAACAATGATGGAAAAATATTTCAGGGACTTTGAAAGCGTATCTAATTCAAATAAATAGTGTGCTCTCTTAAATATAAACTCATAATCCAAACTGTCATCAACAGTTGTAACAGGATACTTTTTGATTAGCTTATATGACTCCTGTATTGACTGTTCACTTAATAATTCAGCCAGAGACAGGCAGGATCTCTTTGAGTAGTATGATTGAATGCTATTATTTATATTTATTAAATGATAATATCGGGTACTGTCTTTATATTCCTCTTTTTGATCCTTTATATAGAGATTCTTATATGATTCCCCTAAAAGAAAATTGAGCTCATTAATGCTGTTTTGTATTGATTCTTCCTCATTTGTTAAAGACCTGAATATGCTGACCGCTTTATTATAGTTTTTAAAATCATAAAAATATATCTTGCTCAGTTTCAATCTGTTAGAGAATGTATTGTTTTTACTGCTAAACATATCAGATAAATTAAGTAAACCTTTATCATAATCCTTACTTTTAAATTTACTGATGAACTGAATACGTTTATATGATTCATTATCCCAGAATGACAAAGGGTAATTTTCAGTTATAAATGTATAAAGAGATTTAGCTTCCTGATATCTTCCTACTTCTTCCAGACCCCGGGCGTATAGATACTTAGCTTCAGGTATTAACTGACTGCCGGAATATTCTTTCCAGATTTTTCTCAGGGAGTAATATCCTTCATCCCACAGACCCTTCTGCAGACATAATTTTCCCTTTTGAAGTAAAATGATATCAATTAATTCGTCTTCCGGATATTCTGAAATATATATATCGAGATAATCAATGACTTCTGAAACAGTACTGTTCTTTTTTGATAAGCTTGCACTGTGTAATAAGATTTTTTTCCTGAGATCGACAGATAATGAATTATCCTGTAAAAGAGCTGAAAAAATCTCATCAGCAGATTGAAATTCCCCCATACCAATTAATGATAGTGCTTTTCCAAATTGAGCATTATAATTTAACGTGTCAAAATTTAAAGCAGAATTATATGAGGACAGAGAATTATTAAAATCATCTTTTTCTAAATAAATATTACCGGATTTTATAAAAGCACCAATAATTACAGAAGTATCTTCTGTGATCTGAGTTGTATTACGGAAATCCCTTAAAGCTCTATCATTATTGCCTGTTAATGTATTGATCAATCCAATATTATAAAACGCTTTCTGTTTGTATATCGGAAAATCATAATTATCAATAATCTGCTGATACTGATGTACACTTTTCTCTAAAAATCCAATATGCTGATAAATATCACCCAATCGTAATATTACACTGCATTTTTCTTCTGATGAGATTGACTTATTGAGAAGTGATTCCAAGACATCAATTGATTTTTTAAAGTTCTCCTGTTCAAAATATAATTTTGAGTAAAGTAACCAGGTCCTGGAAACAAACTCACCTTCAGGATTCGAATTTATAACTGAAATTAATATTGATTCTGACTGAGCATATTCTTTATTCTCAATTGATAATAATGCAGCTCTTAATAACCCTTTAAAATACCATTGATTATTAGAATTAATATTTTTTATTCGAAGGTATGAAACAATTGCATCTTTAATTTGTCCCAGATGTTCATAACATTCACCAATTCTGTAATACGCTTTAGGGATATTATTGTCAGAGGGAAAATTTAGAATATATTTTATATAAGCATTTTTAGCTTCAGCTATTTTTTGTACGGCAAAATATGATTCTGCTAATAAAAATGAGGCTTTTACTATCTGGGGGCTGGATGGATATTTCTTAATAAATTCTCTGAATTGCATTGAGGCCAGATCATATAAGTGATCATCATATAGTTCCTTTCCATAATTAAAATCGGAAGCTTCATTAGATATCTGCGGATATAATATGCCAGCTCCTGCAATACGTAAAAACAGAATAATAACAAATAATTTAGTATTTATTTTAAATAACATCTATTTCTTTTTTTTCTTCTTTTTTTCTTCTTCTTGTTCTAATAACTTTCTGATTCTTTCCAGTTCCTGTTCAATCTTTAATCTTTTCTGCCGTAATTTTTCAACCTCATCCTCTACATTTTCAGTACCCTGCTCTTCCTCGAGCATTCTTTTGAAAAACTGCTTCTTATTTCGTGCATCACGCTGCAATTCACTTTCAGGAGATGTATACAGTGAAAAAGGCAGTATTGAAAATTTCACCCCCAATAAACATCTCCAGGCAGGATAATTAGGAGTATCTTCAAGGGGTGGTGGAGACAATGAAGTGCTGGGGGGATATTCAGATATATCTTCCTGGGTTAACAATTTAAGATCAATGCCCATGTGAAAAGAAAGCCATCTATAAGGATTGTAATAGATACCAGCTGTCAGATATGAATAGTATTCTCTGCTATAAGCAGTCACTGGTGGCCTATCTAAAAAATATCTGGCATTTATTTCACCGGAAAAATTAAAGGTACCGGCAGGAAATCGCGCCCCTATTCCAAACATAAGTTCTGAACTCATTGAACTTGGTTTCGGATCGTTCGGATTTTTGGTTAATTCTTCCCCGACATCATAATGATTCCAGTATCCCAGATTAGCATGTAATGACCAGTCTTCTTCCGGAAATGTAATATTATTGAAATAAGAGGCAATCCCCATTATTCCTGCTTCCACATTTCCTGCATAATAAGGTTCATAAATAATATTATAAGCTTTTTCAGTAGGCAATTTAGCCTGAAGAATTCCTCCAAATAAAAAATTACTGTTTTCAGCCCCCAGACAGCCTAATTTTATACTCATGAAAAGTTTATCAGGTACATTAGCTGCTCCCTTTAATACATTTCCTTCATTATTATTAGTATCCTGATATATTATTGGAGATATGGCTAATTCTATATTTGAATTAATGCCGTAATTAAAAGAAGTAAATCCCTGCACATTCCATAATGTAAAAGCATTTCCTGAAGAACCAAAATTTGCAACCTTACCAAAATATCTGGTTCCACCAATAAATTCCAAATACCCTTTGGGCAAAACTCTGGCAGAATGCACATATATCAATCCTTTACTCCCAAACTTTGTTGATGCATAAAGATCAGGAATAGTACAAAATATACTTATAAAAATGAAAATACATAGCTTACGTGCCATTTTTTCTCCTCCCAGGATCAATATAAACCTGTTGTAAAGAAATCAACTTAGATGTTTCTGGGCAATCAAAGTATTTGCCCTGTATAATGATTTAAAAGTACCGGCATCCGTCCACCATCCTTTAAGAAAATCAAATCTCATCTTTCCAGCATCAATATAATTATTGTTTACATCAGTAATTTCCAGTTCACCGCGTTCGGAAGGTTCTAAGTTTTTAATAAAATTAAATACTTCTGCATCATACATATATATTCCTGTAACAGCATAATTTGAGCGGGGATTTTTTGGTTTTTCAATTATTCTTGTTATTCTGTTATCTTTAATATGAGCAACCCCGAACCTCTCTGGATCATCTACTTCCTTCAGCATTAATTTAGCTCCTGTTTCTTTTTTTCTGAAATCATCAACTGCCGGTTTTATATTATCTTCAATAATATTATCTCCCAGAATAACAATCACCGAATCACCATCAGCAAAATGTTCCGCAAGCCCTAATGCTTCCGCAATTCCACCTTCTCCCTGCTGATACGTATAGTGAATATGTTTGAGACCAAATTGATTACCGTTACCCAGTAAACGTAAGAATTCACCAGCATTTTCTCCTCCTGTCACTATCAAAATATCTTCAATACCGGCATCAACTAATGTCTGAATGGGATAAAAGATCATCGGTTTATTAAAAATAGGGAGTAAATGTTTATTGGTTACCTTAGTTAACGGCATTAAACGCGTTCCCAGTCCCCCCGCTAAAATTACACCTTTCATATTCTAACCTTTTAATTATTCAATCTGTCCTCAGCAATCGCTATAAAATAAAACATTTGAGCAAAAACTGCAAAAGAAGCTAAAAAAGAAAAGAAATTCCGTATCCAGCTGAAAGTCGTCCCTTTGATAATAATGGTATCTCCGGGTTTAAGGAGAGGAATTAATTTCTGATTTCCGGTTTTTAAATACTTTTTTACGTTTACTTCAATTATCTTGTTTTCTAATTCAGGAATATTACGTACAATGCGGATCTTGTTAATCTTAGCAGATTCTTTCGGTCCACCTGCATAAGAAATTAATGATATTAAATCCGTGTTGCTGGGTACCATGTACTGACCCGGTTTTTGTACAAATCCCCAGATATTAACTGGTACCAGAAGTTCATCATCACTGCCTAAATAATATTTAGCTCCCAGATTTCTGCCGAGCTGCTGAGCCTTCAGTCCGGCACTGACTATAAAAACAAAAAGAAGAGACACGACAAAAATCCTGTTTATCATAATCATTTTTCTCCTCTATTATAAATAATTGATCTCCAATTGCTTTCTGAACCTTTTGTGCTGTCACCCAGAATATCCACCCGCCATTTGTAATGTATATCAGGCAAAAGTTGAGCAACAGCAGCCTTTGAAACGGCATTAAATACTATTTCTTCTTGATCAGAATTATAACTCTCACGTTCTTTGACAGCAATCCATATAGTCTGTTCCGGTTCACTCTGTACGACCCGGATAATATATTCATGATAAAAGGGATCATTCGTGTCACGCCAAATGAACTTTGGTTCTCCGGTATCAACAGTATCATCAGGAGATAAAAGAGTTGCTTTCTCAAGCAACATATAATCTATGGTATCCGACGGTTCACTTGTCATCCCCTCATCTGTTTCAGCAGTCACATAGTAATAATATCTAGTAAAGGTTTCAACCATATCCTCATAAACAGTATCAACAGTGGTAGAGATCAATGTAAACTTATCTTTATCCTCTTCTGATCTATAAATATTATACCTCTCAACTTCTTCTTCAGTATTCAGCAACCATTCAATTCTTATTCTGTTTCCATCTGGTACAGCATCTATACCCCTTTCAACTACTGAAGTATCAGCTGTTTTAGTGACAAATATAACAGTTGACGGTTTATTACTGCTCGTAGAAACTGATTTATCACAGCTTAAAATAGTAAAATTAAATATGAATATCAAGGAAAAAAAACTATATATCCGCATACACTTCTCCTCATAATTATCCTGATTGAATCAGGGAGTAAATGAAAAACTTATACGATGAAGAGAGTCCAGATCATGGGATAAAAAAGCATAATCGATACAGATTTTCCAGAATTTAATTCCGGCGCCTCCGGTAAATTTTCCTTGGTGAAATCCAGATCGTATATCGAATGTGTTCATACATTGCAATTCAACTCCAACATTTTTTTCACCCCTCCACCGGGTGGTATGGTCATATGAAATTAATATTTTACTGTGAATCCATTTGATCTCATGAAGATATGAGATTCCGATTCGATAATTTACTGGAATAGGATCAGCATGTTCTGTGTCCCATTTTAAAGATGTTTCTGTAATATCCTGAATATTTAATCCAAAGTTAAAAGTACCAAATTTATCAGATTGAAAAAAATCATTTAAGGGAAATTGTAACATTGTTCCGATATCAATACCGATACATTTTGCTTTATGCTCCCCGATTGACTGCTGAATCCATTTAATATTAATACCTATAGGCATATTGACTGCTACTTCGTGATATTCCCATCCTAAATCCAGTGAAAATTTATTCATTAATGCAAAGGAGAAAAAGAAAGCATCTTCTGTATCATTGATGTATCCTTCTGCCTCTCCGGTTGGCCTCAAAGACCGATTTCTTAGTCTGTCCCAGAAATCCTCTCCTGCAAGTTCAGGAAAAACCGGAATATCATTTACTGACAGTCTCACCCAGTTCACACTGATAACACCACTTCCCGGCAAAGGTAAGGCAAAACCGAGATAGTGGTAACTCCCCAAAGGGTTCTTAAAAGATCCGAATTGAGAGCCATACATACCACCAAAAACAGGTTTTTTTAACAAAGCAACTCCAGCCGGATTCCAATAAAATGAAGAAATATCATCAGATATACTACAGAAGGCACTACCCATACCAGTAGCCCTGGCTCCAACTCCGATATTCAGAAAGTCAGCTGTATAATCACCGGCTAAGATTAAAGACGGTAAAACTAACAAGCAAACTGTTAAAAAAACAACCCTGAATTTAAAAATAAAATTATTTTTTACAACAAAATTCATTCACTACCTTATTTTTGCTATCTTTCCGGTAACTTCTTTGGTTTTACTGAATCCTTCAACTGTCAATTTAAAAAAATAAACTCCGTTTGCAACCAGATTTCTCCATTCGTCTCTTCCATCCCAGACAATTTCATGATAATCTGGAGAAGCCATTGTATTATCAGCAATTTTTCTAATAAGTTTACCAGAAACAGTATATATTTTTAAGGAAACATTTTTAGCAACATCAGTTAAAACATATACAAAAACAGTTTCTGTTTTAAAAGGATTGGGATGATTTCCTAAATAATGTATATCCAGATCATCACCTACTTTAAAATTGAACACTGCACTGGTATTATTATTTCCATGCACATCTTTAGCTTCCACCTGAAGATAGTGTTCTCCAGGTGTTAGTTCCGGTTTAAATGAAATATTTATGTCATTTAAACCAGTAACTGAGTCCGGAATCATCAAGTCGGAATATGGAATTGCTATATTATCAATTGTAACATTAATACCGGCCGGCCTTAAGTCAATTGCTGAATCATCCTGGAGTAATACATTAAACAAGGGTTGTCTGGGAACATAACTGCCCTGGACAAAGGCCTGATTATCAACTTCAATAACAATATGAGGCGGATTATTATCCTCTGAGCTGATAAAGCTAAAATATCCTCCAATATTGGAATTGACCTGTATATATTGAGCAAATTCCTGGTAATCACATCTTATCCAATTATATAGATCATTATTCCATATATACGGATTACAGGTGTTTAAGGTGTCTCTATAAAAAAGAAATAAAACTTCATGTTCTAACTGTTTTGTTAATCCGGGAAAATTAATCCTGTATATTTCAGAAGTTATTTCTTTCTGAGCTTTATAATGTGGAAGCTTATCCAATAATTCAAAACTAACAGTGGTAGTTTTATTAACTGCATCAGGTGGAATATACGTTAATACTTTTTCTCTGATCCCAACTGTATCTGATGAAATAAAATTTAGAGTTGTGCCTAATTCAGGTGTAATCCAGAATCTGTCAGCCATAATCTCTTTTGTCAATATATTGTTCATTCGTGAAGTTTCATTCATTAATGAATCCGGGTCAATAGTGACAGTGATTATATTATTCCCCAACCTGGGGTAGAAAGTTACTGAGGAAATTATCGTACCCGATTCTGGTATACTTACTGTATCAGAAGCATTAAATCCCTGTTCTTCTGATGAAAACTGTACAATAACATCCTCAACTGCAGTCTGTCCATAATTTGTCAATTCTGCACTTATATTAACCTTATCAGTTCCGGACAAAAATATGGAATGAACGCGCAGATCAGCTAATAAGGGTATAGAAATTTCTTTAGACTGACTGGTGGTGATTTTTTCATTTTCATTATATATCATACAATGAAATTTAATATAGGTACCAGGATTAAAAGGGGGTATTTTCTTAGTTTTATATATATTATTAACATTATACATAGTAAGTGTATCGGATTCTGGCTGCTCCAAAATACAATATACATTTCTTATTTGATTAACATCCTCTATCCTTACTCTAAAATAAATGCTATCCTCAAAGGTTGGATTTTCAGGAACAACTGATAACGAATCAAAAAATGAAGTCCCGTAAGTAAAAGGGGAAAATCCTCTTATCTGATAATCATTTTCCGGATCCCACAGGTAAGCACGGATACCACATCGGGATCCATACAGTTCTTCAGGCACCGGAATGTTAAAACTCCAGTCATTTTCATTTAAGCTGAGGGTTTCTGAATAACGAGTTGCATAACTGCTGTCAGTGATGGATAGATGTACATTGAGATCAGAAGAATTTGCCCTCCCCTGAATATGAACAGTATTGTTTTCTCTGACTGCCTGAGAGGCTAATTTTATATCAGTTGTTTTTCCAGGAAATGTTAACTTCAGAGCCGGATCACCAAGCAGTAAAAATTGAAATGCTTCACTCAAAGCCAAATCACTGCGATATTTTAATAAATAAGCAGATTTAGCTTTATCAATTAATTCTCCTATACTATAATCCGGAAATAGAGTATAACATTGGAATAATTCTCTTAATAGATAAAAATCATTCCAAACCCAGCCCAACCCTGTTGACCCGAAAAAAGCCACAGCTCCGGTTCTGTCTTTTAGAAGAAGTGATTCTCCTAATGATTTCTTCCGGGATGCAAAATCACCTGTAAAACAGGTCATACTGGTAATAAACGGCAGCTTTCCCTTGTTTTCCAATAAAGGAATATCATCAAGATCGAGTAATCCTCCATCAGACCATATCGCTCCACCACCATGTCCTCGGAAATTTATCCAGGCAGTACCATTTCTGAAATGTCTTAATAGATCTTCAGTCCCCCCCAGATAGGGATCATCAATAGAACCTGAGAGATACATACGTTTTGGATTAATACTGGGCTCAATAATATTATTTATAATATATTCAGCCTGATATCCAAAATCTCCCTTTCGTGTACCGGCACTGATCATTAAATAATCATTTCTCCATGGACCACGTGAATTAGTTTCATAATCAATAATTTTTTTAATTATATCTCTTAATTCTCTTTTACTTTTTACTGGTAATCTTCCAATCGCAATATCAGGAGCAAAATTATCTTCAGTTAAAAGAGAATAATAATAATCACTGGGTGTACCCCCATAATTAACGGATTGATACAGGGGAACAGGAATTAAATTTCCGCTTTCTTTCCTGATTTTGTAATCAATAGTCCCGTCTCCTATCAATAAAGCAAATCTTGGCTTCGGATTCCAGTTGAGTTTTGCATAATGCAAAAATTTCTTTATGGCTTTTGGAGATGGAATACCGTAGTCAAACTCATCATAGATATTCTGCAAATCTGCTACTTTCACCTTCAGTCCCTGATTTTCACGCTGTGCAATTAAATCCTGTAAATCCTCATTCTCAATTCCAAGGCTGTCTACAGGAGTTATTATTACATAATCTGCACCAAATTCACTGGACCGTAAATCATTATGTTCCAGAAATACCATACTGTCAGGTTCTGATATCTCAGATTTGGTTAAAGCTAAATACTGTATAGATTCATCAGCAATTCTATCTTCAAATGACAGGGTAAATGATTCATTCCCTAGTGTATCAATAACAGATTTGATATCAGGATTATAGATTACACTATGGTGCTTTTTGAAAATTTGTACATTTGAATAAGAAAATCCTTTTAATTCAAAATGAACAATTTTATTTTCTGAAGTTAGGGGAGGATTAAATAAAAGAAAATCTGAATCGGTGATAAACTCCCTGGGGTAAGTGATTTTGAACCAGTCCAAATATAATTGGGCGAATAAACCGGAAGAAGATTTATTACTGATTGTCACTTTGTTTTCATATTCTTTCAAATGTACGGGGCTGCTCTTGTTACTGGTAAAAGAAATTTCATCATAATTATGCCATGTAGTAGAACCGATATAGTGATCATTTAAATAGAATTCAACAGGATGATTTCCGTATTGTGCACACTGTCCCCGAAGTTTGAATTTCATTTTTACAGGATTTGTTGAATAAAGATAGGGTGCATCAATTTTGAAAATAAATTCTTTTTTTTCATCTCCGTTAATACTTCTGGAGTATAACCAATAATCTTCTGTATTTACATCCTGAGCATAAGCAAGGCGATTAAATACATTATTTTCTTCATTATGTATGGTATATGGATATGATACCGGATATATTTTTTGTTGATTGTTTGTTTGTTCCAGCACTGCAGATTGATTACCTAATCGTAATCCCGGATTATTTCCTACAAAAAGCCAGTAAATATTCTGATCTGTGTAGATATTTAAACACTTTTCTTCTGTATTATCAGACCATATAGGTTCACCCCAAAACTCAATAATATCATTTTTGTCGAAAGTTCCATCTTCAGATCCAATAATCCTGATCGGGATTTCTCTCCCTTTGAAAATTAATTTTAAATAATCAATTTCTGCTCCTGATATTTTCCACCCTGCTTTCTCTATTGATTTACCTGTTATCCTGTAAATACCTTCTTCTGTTATATAAATTTTTAATCTCTTCTCTCCGGATAAGATATAATCATCAATATTATAATTAGACTGAGTGGTTTTTTTTATTCTTTTCTGTGTATCTTCTTTTTGGATTTTGGACAATATATCAAGATCTGAATAAAAAATGCTATCAGGAAAAAATGTAATCCCTTTTCCTGAAATCTCAAACTCAATCTGCTGTAATAATTTTTTCTGTTCAAAATCAAATGAACTGATATGAACTCTTATTAAATTCAATCCTTGATATTTTCCAATACTTGTATAATTAAAAATTTTATGATGATGTAAATCTGTTACCGGTGATACTATAGTATCTTCTGATCCGATAGGAATATCTTCTATCAATAAATCTTCCGCAGATGCTGCTAGAGAGATATCAAAATATTTTTTCTCAAGACTTTTTAAAGTAATATTTTTATCATCGGAAAGTATAAAAAAAGTTTCCTTTAACAAAGGTAACCTATGAGTTGATTTTAATGTTCTGAGCTCTGCAAAATCTGCTGTAAAAATTAATTTATTCTCTGAGTGTTCTACCATTTTAATGTCTGACAGACAGTAAAAAGGCATAGAAAACAAAAATAATGCAAAAAATATTTTTAAATTAAATAAAAATGTTCTTGTGGCAAGAATATATAATATCCTGTTCATAAATATTCAATTTTTCTTCATTCCATAATGTAGAATATTTTTAAGTGTATTTAATAAATCTTTATATGCTATATCTACCATCATTTCACCATTTTCTACAATAGATATCTTAGAAGTTTCTTCTGAAACCACAATAACCAGTGCATCAGATTTTTCGGACATACCAATGGCTGCTCTGTGCCTGGTTCCCCAACGATGTTCCAGATTTGGATCCCGGCTCAAAGGTAAAATGCATTTTGCAGCAGCAATTATATCATTATTGATAACCACTGCCCCATCATGAAGAGGAGAACGCGGATTAAAAATCGATACCAGAAGAGAAGAAGTTACATTTGACTGAATATCTACCCCAGTTTCAATGATTGGTTTTAATCCTAATTTCCTGCTAATAACAATTAAGGCTCCATACCCTCTTTGTGATACTTCTATCGCAGCATTTGCAATTTCTTCCACTACTATATTTGTCTGTTCCTTACTGAATATACTCACTAATCTGCTTTGACCCATAATACGCAAAACGCGGCGTAATTCAGGCTGAAACAGAATAACAAACGCAATGAGCCATACAGTTCTTAAATTCTCAGCAAGCCAGGTCATTTCTTGTAATCCCAGCGCCTGCGATATAAATGATATAATAACAATCAACAGCAATCCAATAAACATCTGGACAGCATGAGTTCTTCTCAGCATATAGTAAAGTTTATAAATAATAAACGTGACTATTATTATATCTAAAATATCCAGTATTCCAATTGAGAAGAAACCAATTTTAAATATTTCAAGACTATTAATATTCATATCCTTTTATATATAATATTTATTTATCTAAATTGCAACATAATAAAAATTCTATACCGTTAACTTTAATATATTCTCTGTTTTAAAGCATCAATAATTTTAACCACCTGTACCATTTCTTTTACGTCATGAACCCGTACAATATTGGCTCCGTTCATCACTGAAGCTGCTACTGCTGCGGCTGTGCCGTACATTCTTTCTTTTTCATTTTTATCGAGAATTTTACCTACAAATGATTTCCTGGACACACCAATCAACACCGGACAATGTAATGTATGAAAATAATTTATGTTTTTTATTAGTTTAAGATTATCATAAAAAGTTTTGCCAAAACCAATACCGGGATCAACAATAATTTTATTTGCAGAAATACCTGCATTCATTGCAATAGTGATACTTTCTGATAAATACTTGTAGATTTCTTTTAGCAGATCACTGTAAACAGGATTCTTCTGCATATTTCTTGGTGTTCCCTTAATGTGCATCAATATAACCGGCACATCATATTTAGCGGCAATTTCAGCCATTTTAGGATCAAACCGTAATCCGCTTATATCATTGATCACTGTTGCACCTGCTTTAATGGCCAGTTCTGCAATATATGATTTATATGTATCTATTGATATGGGAATGGATAACCGTGCACTGAGTTTTTCAATAACCGGGATTACCCGTCTCTGCTCTTCCTCTTTACTGATTTTTTTTGCTCCCGGACGGGTTGATTCTCCGCCTATATCAATTATATCTGCACCTTCTTTTTCAATTTCCACCCCCCTTTCAACTGCTCTGGCAAGATTAAAAAAATCTCCCCCATCAGAAAAAGAATCAGGAGTAATATTAAGAATACCCATAATATGTGTACGAGCTGAAAGATTGTATGCATGGTTCTTTATTTTAACTGTATACTCATTTTTATTTGCCAAATCCATGAAAGCTCCGCAAATGAATTATTTCTTCATTATTTTTTAATTTTTTTATAGCCTTACGGGATTCTTCAGCATATTCATCATTCTCCCCTAATTCAATTCGTTTTGCGAAATAAGAAATAGCTTTTTGATGATTCTTCTTTAATGCATTTATGACACCAAGATAAAAATAACTGTTTTTGAAATTATCAATATCAATAGATCTCTGAAAAAATTTCTCAGCTCTTTCAATATCTCTGGTATTTAAATATGCGATACCCAGATTATAAAAAGCAATACTGTTTTTCGGATCAATCTCCAGGATATGTTGATAGGTTTGAATAAACTCGACCGGTTTATTCTGTATTAAATACATCTTCCCTAATCCGTGTAATGCATCAATGGACCCGGGATTGATTGATAGAATATTCTTATAGATCTCTTTTGCTTTGTTAAAATCTCTTCTTTCTAAATATATCTGACCCAGCTTTAAACTGGGAGTCAGATAAGCCGGATTCAGATAAACTGATCTTTTTAATACGTCAATCTTTGATGAGTAACCTATATCATTTAACCGGGAGGGATGTAGTTTTGACAGATAAAAATATATTTCCGGATCATTTGGAATCAATTCCAAGGCCTGTTTTAGTTTTTGACAAGCAAAATTCCAGTTTTCATTCTGTATATACATGATCCCCTGTATTTTCAAAATTTCTGGATCCTTTTCTGAGTATTTATTTTGAGTCAATATATTAAATATCTGATCATATATATGCTTATTGAACGTATCCTGGACTTTAAATAACAAAGCTTTCTGAAGTAGAGTATAAGAAAAATATTTGCTGATACAATTATTATCAGGTAACTGTAAATATAGAGAATAAAATATCTCTTCTGCTTTTAAGAAATCTTCTTTTAACAGATACAACAAACCTTTTCCAAAATCAACCCATTGTTCTTTTGAAAGAAATAATTCATTATCCGTTAAAGAATAGTTATATGATGATAATTTTTTTAAATGATTTTTAAAAATATTAAAGTATTCTTGTGGATCATTGAAATATAAAGTATCCTCATATGTATGAAACTTGTTTTCTTCGTAGTTTATTACTGAAGAATTAATTATAAAACTCTTATCTGAAAAATCCTGAGTATCAACTAAAATTAGATGATCCAGATTTATCGATTTACCAAATCTTTTTATAAAAGATATATCCTTTGCAGAATCAATGTTGATTATCTCAAATGTATTATTTATATCATAAATGATTTTATTCTTATCTAAAAGATTTGATTTTTCCAGATAAAAATTCATCCGATCAGCAATTGCAATATTGATTTCTGCCCTTTCGTTTATAAGAGGAAAACAGCCAATGCGTATATGTGGTGATTGTGCATATTTTAAAACAAAAACAATACTGCCCAGCAGTAAAATAATACTCCAGTAAACAACAGTTAACTTTCCAAGACTTAAACGGGCTAATAATTCTGATACTTTATACGTATAATAAATCAGAATATAAATCAGTCCACTGATAAATAAAAATAGACATAATGTTGATAATAAATTTGCCAATACTTATAATTTCTTTACTGATTATTTATCATTTATTTTTTGTTTGTGATGTTTTTCTCTTCTTTATTGTTTTTTTCTTTATTTTCTTTTTGTTTATAATTTTATCAATTTCCTCACTGGTCAAGATTTCTTTTTCCAGTAGTGCTTCGGCTAATTTTTTTAATGTATCAATGTTTTCGCGAAGCAGACGTATTGACTCTTTTTCAGCCTCAGTAACTATACGTCTGACTTCAGCATCAATTTTAATTGCAGTTCTTTCACTGAAATCTCTATGCTGAGAAATTTCCCTGCCTAAGAAAATCTCCTCATTTTTCTTGCCAAAAGTAATGGGTCCAAGTTCTTCACTCATTCCCCATTCACATACCATTTTCCTGGCCAGTTGAGTGGCTTTTTCAATATCATTACCAGCGCCGGTAGTATATTGATTGAATATAATATTTTCTGCTGCTCTTCCGCCGAGTATGTGTTTTAATAGAGTTTCACAATAGCTTTTAGTATAATTATGTTTCTCATCCATAGGCAGCATAGAGGTTACTCCCAGAGCCCTTCCTCTTGGAATTATAGTAACTTTATGAACTTCATCAGCTTCCGGTAAAAGTTTAGCAACCAGTACATGACCAGCCTCATGAAATGCTGTGTTTCTTTTTTCTTTATCTGAGATTAATAAACTTCTCCGCTCTACTCCCATTAATACTTTATCTTTTGAATCTTCCAAATCATTCATATCCACTTTCTTTTTGGTTCTCCTCGCTGCCAGAAGGGCTGCTTCATTTACCAGATTAGCCAAATCGGCACCAGAGAATCCAGGAGTGCCCTTTGCTATGGTTTCTAAGTTTACTTCTTTACTGAGGGGAATCTGTTTCGTATGTACTTTTAATATACCCTCCCTGCCCCGAACATCCGGTAAATCAACAACAATTTGACGATCAAATCTGCCTCTTCTTAAAAGAGCTTTATCTAATACATCAGGACGATTGGTTGCAGCTATTAATATTACTCCTTCATTGGTCTCAAAACCATCCATTTCAACTAATAATTGATTCAGGGTTTGTTCCCTTTCATCATGTCCGCCTCCGAGGCCCGCTCCTCTGTGCCGGCCTACAGCATCTATTTCATCAATAAAAATAATGCAGGGAGCATTCTTTTTACCCTGTTCGAACAAATCACGCACCCGGGAAGCTCCGACTCCGACAAACATTTCTACAAAATCTGCCCCGGACATACTGTAAAACGGCACACCGGCTTCACCGGCAACGGCTTTTCCGAGTAAAGTTTTCCCTGTACCAGGCGGGCCCAATAATAAAACCCCTTTAGGAATTTTACCTCCCAGTTTCTGAAATCTTTCCGGAGCTTTTAGAAATTCAATCACTTCTGTTAATTCCTGTTTGGCTTCTTCAGTACCGGCAACATCATTGAATGTTACTTTATGTCTGTTTTCTGATAATAATTTAGCTCTGCTTTTACCAAAATTGAATATCCCCTTGGTTCCTCCTTTTCCCTGCATACGCATAATAAAATAGATGAAAAATATAGGGAGCAGGAGCCAGGGTATAAAACTTAAATATCGCCAAAGTCCACCATCATCCTGTTTAAATTCGTATTGTATACCTAACGCATCCCATTTTTTTATCATATCCCTGTCAATAAAAGGAAGGGTGGTCTTAAATCTTGTAAAGTTAACAGTATTACCATCTTTAATCAAACTTTCCTGATATTTAAGTTCACCATGGAAAATATCACCCTTTATCACTCCCTTTTCTATGGATTTATTTTCAAGAAATCTGTTAAACTCGGTATAAGAAAGATTTATTTCTTTAGCTGAACCCACATTAAGAATCTGAGCAATATAAATAACAATAATAAACAAAATAATCCAGAAAAATACCTGTTTTGATATTTTCTTCCAGTTAAAATTATTTTGTTCATCTTTATTATCTTTTTTATTTTTATTATCTTTCATATATATATATCCTTCATAATATGCAGAATAATCTTACATTTTTTCTGCTTCCAGTTTTAAAATATTCTTTGTTTTTTCAGTTATTTTTACCTTTTCACTTATACGATATCCAATTATCCAGATAATTTTAGACTTATCTGTAAGAATTGGTATTCTTTTTCTTTTAAAATTCACAACCCCTTCATCTATAAAAAAATCATGAAGTTTTTTTGAACCAGACATGCCAAGTGGGATGAATTTATCACCCTTTATCCAGGATCGTACCGTAAAAGGTAATCTGACTGTATCAAAATCTATAAATTCAATAAATCTATTTTTATGTTTAATATTATCAATCTTCTCTACCTGACTTACCTTTATTTTTATATTACCTTCTGATATACTATTCCATTTATCAGGCACCACCTTGGTTTCTGTTATTTGTTTTTTTTTCCTGGTAAAAAAAACTTTATCAGAATATTTAATTACTATCCCTTCTTTATCAATCTCAACTCTTTTATTACTTCCGCCTCTCTCAATTAGTTCCAGAACAGAATTAATATTATTAAAAGTATACTTTTCATACATCTTTTCAAGGAGATGTATAATAATACTTTTCTTTATGGCCATAAAATAGCCTAAAAATTTATTAATATCAAGCACAATTTCCTCATCCGATTCTGACAGAATTATGTGTTTTAAAGCACTCTCTGTAGAATACTGTATGTATTCTTCAATTTCACTCAGTATCTTGCCTGATCTGCAAATAGACTGAACTGCCTGTTGACCAAAGTCATTTATCATAACAGGCAATATATCATGTCGTATTCTATTACGTAAAAACGTTTTATCCTGATTACTCATATCCTCTACATGTTCAAGTTTTCTCTTTTCTGCATATTCAGTAATTTCTTTTTTAGTAGCGAACAGTAAAGGATGTATCAAGTAATTATTTTTCGGTTTAATACTTCTTATCCCCCTCAGCCCGTATCCCTTGATTAAATTCATTATTATTGTCTCAGCCATATCATCAGCATTATGACCAAGTGCAATTTTATCATAATTAATGTTTCTTCTTAGATTATTAAGATATCCTAAACGTAAATCACGTGCAGCTTGTTCAATTGACAGTTTGTTGTTTTCAGCATACTGCCTGACATCTACTTTTTCAGAAAAAAATTGTATATCATATTTCAGAGCTGTTTGTCTAACAAATTCTTCATCTCTGTCAGCATTAATTCCACGTAAACAATGGTTAACATGAGCAATTACAAATTTTAACTGATATTCAGCACGTATTAAAAAAAATAAATCCAGTAAAACTGTTGAATCATATCCCCCGGACACAGCCAGAATTATATTGTCTCCGCCTGCTATGAGCGATTCATCTTTTATAAAAGTTTTAAAACGTTGTAATAATTTATCATCCATTAAAAATTAAATATTTTAAAATTAAAAATGGCCTTTCTCTCTCTGGTAAAAAAGGCCATATAAAAAAAGTAGCGGCGCAGGGACTCGAACCCCGGACAAACGGATTATGATTCCGTCGCTCTACCAACTGAGCTACACCGCCTTAAAACTATAGAATTTATAAAAATTAAGTTTGAAAGTCAAGGAAAATTAATACCTATTTGGGGAATAATTTTCTTACAATTTTTAACATTTCTTCCCATTCAAAGGATTTTTCGAATACGTCAACAACATTAAATTTTTTTGCTATGTCTAAATAATTTTCAGAACTGATCTTTCCCCCACCTGACATGGCAACAATTTTAGCATCCGGAAATTCCTCATTTAATTCCCGTATTGTTTCAAATCCTTCTTTATTAGGCATTATAATATCAGTTATTATAAGGTCGGCTGGATCTTCTCTGTATTTCTCAATCCCTTCTTCACCATCCTCAGCTTCAATTACTTCATGGCCTTCTTTCTTAAGTTTATGAATGATTGCCATACGCACTATCTTCTCATCATCAATCACAAGTATTTTTGCCATAGTAAACCTTCACATTTATATTACAATTAACAAATTCATATATAAAATAGA
>CAZETW010000037.1:0-4317 GCA_964515295.1 uncultured bacterium
TAATTATATGGGAAAGGCAGATGTACCTCATGAAATTGCAGTCAAAGGACAGAAAGAACCCAAATTGAAACTTGAACAAAGTAATTCATTTTTTCAGATTGATTGCGGCTTTATCTACATACTGCCTTTGAATAACGGATTAGATACTAAAATAAAATTTGGATTCAAAAATATCACTAATGCATATCAGGAAGATATGGATAAAGGACCGGATCGTGATCCGGCCTATGTATACGGACCTGTTCGTCCCAGAACCGTTTATTTTGGATTGGAAACAGCTTTTTAATGAATTGAGGATATTACATTATTAACAGAATGTTATTATTAATAAAAAAGCTGTCTGAAACTATTGTGAAGAGTTGGTATTTTCTCAGACAGCTTTTTTAATGTTTTTTATCTACAGTCACTCAGAAGTGAGATCTAATTATGCATCCTTATCATTTATTTGGATGTTATACTCTATCTCTGCTGTCTTTGACAGCATAGCTGAAACGGAACAATATCTGTCCTGGGAAAGGTTTACTGCCTTTTCCAGTTTGGATTTGTTCAGTTCTTTGCCATAAAATCTGTAGTTCATTTTTATATGAGTAAACACTTTCGGATGTTCATCAGCATTCTCTGCTTCAATATCGATCTTAAAATCATCCGGAGTAATTCGCATTTTTTTTAAGATGGATAGAACATCCATAGCTGTACAGCCTCCCAGGGCAAGCAAAACAAGTTCCATAGGTTTTGTCCCGCCTTCATTGCCGTCTAATTGGCTCACAGTATCAATCGGAACCCAGTGTCCGGAGTCAGCTTTTCCGACCAGAGTAAGTCCTTCTATGGATTTAATATATGCCTTCATACTATCTCCGTTATTTTTCTTTTATTTTTGTTTCAAGCAGTTTCTTAATATCATTTTCAAATACATCTTTTGGTCTGAGCCCGATGTATTTATTTACGATATTTCCGTTCTGATCAATTAAGAATGCTGTAGGTATAGAACGAATTTCTCCGAAAGAATTAATAACTGAATGGCTCGGTATGGCAATCGGGTAGTTAATATTATATTCCTGAATAAATTCCTTAACCTTTTCTTTTCCCTGTCTGCCGAAAGCAAGACCAATCATGACAAAACCGCTGTCCTTGTATTCTTTATATAACTCTATAAAATCAGGAATACCTTTTCGACAGGGCGGACACCAGGTATCCCAGAAATCTATTATAACCACTTTACCCTTAAGGTCTGAGAGGGTTATGGTTTCCCCTTCGATTGTGGTTACAGTAAAATCAGGTGCTTTATTGTTTTTATCCTCAGTTTCCTGATTAGTTTGCTGATTAACTGCTGTACTGTTCTTTATACTTAAGCCGGTAAACACAACCATAGAAACAGTCAGGATCAAAAGTAAGATTATTATTTTTTTCATTTTTTTAACTCCTTGGGTTTAGGTTTATTCATTTAGAAAATACTGCTGGATACCAAAGCTCCGATTATGGCAAAATAAACCATACTAAGCCATGATTTGCTCATTAAAGGACAGGTTCCTGTCTGACATCCGACATTTGTATACATAAAGTATCCAATTAAGGCACCTACAGCTGCTCCGATAATTGCTGCGATCATTTTTTTTCTTCCTTTTTTTGTTAGTTTTTTCATATGTTATTTTCCTGTAAGAAATTACATGTTGCTGTCAATCTTTTTTTGAATTTCTTCTTTGGGAAGTACACCAACTATACGATCTTCAGGATTCCCATTCTTAAACAGTATTAGGGTTGGAATACCTGTAATTCCATAATTGGCGGCAACAGATTGATTTTCATCTGTGTTTAATTTCCCTATTTTTACTTTGCCGCTGAGATCTGCTGCAAGTTCATCAAGGATTGGTGCCATCATTTTACAGGGGCCGCACCAGGGAGCCCAGAAATCGACCAGTACCGGCTGTTTAGCATCGAGTACTTCCTGCTTGAAATTTTGTTCGTTTAATGTGATAATATTGTCCATTTTAACCTCCGTTTTTAATTGGTTAAGATTAATTCTAAAATTTTTAACACTTTATCATTTACGATATGATAACAGATTTTTTTTCCTTTTCTTTTTGATTCTACTATACCAAGATGTCTCAGTATAGTAAGATTTTGAGAAATATTCGGCTGGCTTAACCCCAGTGTTTTTTCTATAGAGGTAACACAGGGTTCGCCTTTTGAAATTACATTCAGAATCTGCAGCCTATTTTTATTTGACAGGGCTTTCATTATATTAATAGCATTTTCATATTTATCATTTTTCATTCTTCACCTCTTTCTGTTTTTATCCTATAAGACTGCTGAACAGTAATCTGAATATTTCTCAATATATCTAAATCACAATTCACTTATTCAAATATTCAAATATCTGAATATTAATATACAAAATATTTTATCGGAATGCAAGTATTTTTTAAAAAAAAATTAAAAAATTAAAATTGAGGCTTAAAGTAATTATAGAAAAAAAGATAAATAATTGATTTTATTACTTTAATAGCATTACTTTCTTGGTTCTGGTAATGTCAGCGGTCTGCAGCTGTATTATGTATACACCGCTCGGACATCTGTTTCCGGCATTATCCTGACCGTTCCAGTATACATGATAATTTCCTGCACTTTGCACATCATTATACAGATTTTTCACCTTTCTGCCCAGCATGTCAACAACGGTAAGTCTGACCTTTGTTCTCTCCGGCAGATGATAGCCGATATAGGTCTGGGGGTTAAAGGGATTGGGGTAGGCATCATCCAGTTTTATTTCCCGGGGCAGTTCATCTACGGTAATAGAAACAGGAGGATATTTGGTAATGTGTCCCTGGGTGCTTACATCAGAGGGACGGTAGTAATAGGTGGTGCCGGGAAAGACGTTTTCATCAATGAATTCATAATCTGTACTGGAAGAGGTATTATCTTCTCCCTTGAGTTCAGCATGAGTCTCATACGAGGCAATTACCTGATATGCTCTGTTTTTTTCTTTTCGTTCCAGAATAAATCCCTGGTGGTCAACTTCACTTTCAGTTCTCCAGGTAAGCACAACCGCACCATTTTCACAGGAAGCAGAAAACAGAAACAGCTGCACAGGCAGAGAGCCATCATCATACTGCTCATATGCCCCCATATCTATTCTGTCATCATCTTCGGGCAGAGGCCGGGGACGGCCGTCTTTATCAGTATCAGGTATTTCTGAATCCGTAGTGTCAGCTGGTGTTCCTGTACCAAAACAGGGACTCCCGGACTGAAGTCGTAAATTACTGTTGGCATTCTTGAAGAGAGGATCATCATTAATATTACGGTAATCATTTTCAGAATCGTAGTCATTATAAGTTTCACCCTCAGAAACCCTTATATTACTGTAGATAACAGAAGGATTACATTCTCCGCTGTTATAGACCTGATCTGTACTTGTGCCCCATACAATACAGTTGATTAAATTAGGAGGTGAAATATTATAAATACCATTTCCGCGGGTTGAGGCTGTATTGTTGCTGAAGGTGCAGTTATACAGTGACGGGTTGGCACCATTTATATTATACATACCCCCGCCGTTTTGTGTGGCGGAATTATTCAGAAAAATACAATTCACTATAAGGAGACTGGAACCATCATTGTACATGCCGCTGCCGTCGGTTGCAGTGTTATTTTTAATAGTGCAGTTTCTTATATTAGCTTGGGAATTTAAACTATAAATACCCGCACCTTTGTTGTGCGGATCTGATCCGCTGGCATTACCGGCAGTTATGGTGAATCCGTCTATAGTAGTACCTTTGGTAGCATGATCACAGGTAACCACATGCCAGGTATTATCTGAGGTGGAAGGATCATCCTGATTGAGATCGCCGCTGAGTATGGTTTCATTAACAGCTATATTTCTCTCATCCAGGCTGGTTTCTGTACCATTAAACCCGCCGTAGAGAGAAATATTGGGCGATATATTTAACTGGAATGTGGATAAACTATCACCATTTACCTGACCGTCACCTTCATCGGGATAATATATTCCTTCTGCAACCCATATTTCATCACCATTAGTGAGATTAGGGTCATTTAAAGCATCCTGCAGGTATTTATAGGCATTAGTCCAGTTTGAACCGTCACCACCATCAGAAGCATCTGCATCTACATAATAAACAGTCTGGGACAAGGTCACAACAGGTAGAATTAAAAGCAGGAAAATAAATATTCCAATTTTCTGCGTTTTATATTTTATTTTTGATTTCATTGCTGTTTACTCCCATACTATAACATATTGAGGGATAAGCATATTTTATTATTATACAGTCAGTTTAGTAAATTTTATTTCTAATGTTAATA
>CAZETW010000037.1:4417-17144 GCA_964515295.1 uncultured bacterium
ATGTAGTGTTTCTGAACAGTGTAAAAAACAGAATATTCTGCTCAGATTTCATGACGAGCAGCAATAGGCATGCGTCTTCCTGTACCAAAGGCTTTGGCACTGATCTTTAATCCCGGCGGTGCCTGTCTTCTTTTATATTCATTTTTCTTTACAGATGCGATGACCCACTTTACAGTTTCAGGATCAATTCCGGATTCAATGATTTGCTGAATGGATTTGCCTTCATGTACATACTGTTTCAATACTGAATCCAGTATTTTATAAGGAGGCAGGATGTCCTGATCTTTCTGGTCCGGCTTCAGTTCCGCAGACGGGGGAGAGGTTATGGTTTTCAGGGGGATAATTTCTTTATCCTGATTTATATATTCTGCGAGTCTGTATACATCGGTTTTCAGCACATCAGTTAGAACACTCAGTCCGCCGCTCATATCTCCATACAGGGTACAGTATCCTACAGAAAGCTCACTTTTATTGCCTGTTGACAACGTTAAATAATTGAATTTATTGGAGAAAGCCATTAATAAATTCCCCCTGATCCTGGCCTGAATATTTTCTTCAGTAACATCTTCAGGATGATCTTTAAAGTATTTCTTCAAAGAACTGATATATGATTTATATGTGTCAACAATGGATATGGTCCTGGTGTCAATGTCAAGATTGTCTGCAAGTTTTAGAGCATTGTCGATACTCATCCGGGATGTATACTGAGAAGGCATTATCAGACCAAGAACATTTTCTTTACCCAGAGCTTTTACTGCCAGAACAGCGGTAACTGCGGAATCAATGCCTCCGGACAGTCCGATAACTGCTCTGCTGAAACCGCATTTGCTCATGTAATCCCGGATGCCAAGAATCAGGGCATTGTGTATTAATTCAGGAATACTTTCTGAAGAAAAAGAAATGATTTCTGACGGTTTATTCAAATCAACAGTCCTTATCTCTTCCTTAAAGGAAGGGAGTATTTCAATCATTTCTCCTTTATGGTTAAATACCATACTGGTTCCGTCAAAGATCAGTTCATCGTTGCCTCCCACTTGATTAACCAGCAGGAACGGCTTTTTATATGTTCGTGAAAGATGTTTAAACAGTTCGTATCTGATTTTTATTTTTTCGGTGGTGAAAGGTGAAGCAGATATATTGATAATCAGTGTAGCGCCGTTTTGATCAAGTTGTTTTACAGGATCTACAGAATAGTGAGCATCAGGGAAAAGAGCAGGTTGATTCCAGGCATCCTCACAGATAGAAATACCGATATTTTCTCCTTTATATCTAAAAATATTGAATTTACTGCTGTTCTGAAAATAGCGGATTTCATCAAATACATCATAAGTGGGCAGAAGTGATTTATGATATTTAAACAAAATCTTACTGTTTTTTATGATATATGCGGAATTATAGAGTTTATTCCCTTCGGATCCCGGACAAGGTTCAAAACTTCCAATCAGCACTGCCGTATCAGGAAATTTTGCTGAAAGGCTAACCAGATCATTAAAGGTATTTTGGTTTTTCTGAATAAACTCCTTATGAATGAGAAGATCTCCAGGCGGATATCCGGAAATAAACAGTTCAGGAAAGATTACCAGGTCTGTATCACCCTCTTTAAGATTCATCAGTGTATTATTTATTTTCTCAAGATTACCGCTAAAATCCCCAATTGTGGGATTTAATTGAGCTAATGTGATTTTCATTTTTATTACCTTTTTATTAACATTTCAAATTGAACTATATATATCTCAGTGGCTAAAAATGCACCACTTTATATCAAAAAGTAATCAGAAATATTTGTCATATTAATCAATGGTACTGTAAAAATAATATAAATATTACAGAATTTATCAGTTTACATGCAATTATTTTGTTATATAAGATAAAAATATGGATAAAAAATGTCAAGTCAAATAAATTTTTTATAATAATATTAAAAATAAATGTTTATAAAAATTCTTTCTGTTGTGGAACACTGAAATTTATATGCAGGTAAATTTTGCCTGTTATTGGTTTTGGCATTATATGTGCGCGATAATATAAAATATTATATTTATTACAGTAAAACAGATTATAGTAATTTATAAGTAATGGTATACAGTTTGCTATAAATAATTTTAATAAAGAACTTTAAAAAATTGAGGGAATTTGATGATTAAAGAATCAAAATTTAGGTTTTTAATAGTATTAGCAGTTTTAACATGTATTGCACTTTTATCCGGGTTCGTTAATCCGGTTTACTCAGATTCTGAAATTCTATTGAAATGGGATGAAAGTACTGGTTCAGTGATAGTTTCCTGGAGCCCGAATTCTGAGCCTGATCTTGCCGGATATAAGATTTACTATGGGGTAGAATCATTCACTAAAGTGGTAAATGTTGGCAATACCACTTCTTATTCCATTGGTGATCTCACAGCCGGAAATACATATATTTTTGCAGTAACTGCTTATGACGATTCCAGAAATGAAAGTGAATATTCCAATACTGTCTCTTTTGAAGTGAAGGATACCGAAGGTCCTGAAATTGTATCTGTTTTTTGTATAAAAAACGATTTAGTTGAGGTTCAGTTTAATGAAAAACTGGATACTGTTTCTGCCAATATTGAAGCTAATTATTCCATTAATAACGGGATTGTGGTACAATCTGCTACACTTAATTCTGATGGTAAAACGGTGCAGCTCAAGACACTTAAACATGAAATTGGAGAATATATTCTGTCAGTTACTGGTGTCAAAGATGCATCTGAATTTTCCAATGCTATTAATCCTGATTATAGTCAAATGAATTATACCTGGGAAGGAGAAGATGTTACTCTGCCGTATCTTTCAGCATATGAGATTATTTCTGAAAGTTATATTTCTTTGAAATTCAGTGAACCCATGGCTGATTCAACCATAACCAATAAATTAAATTATGTATTCGATCCGCCTCTGAATATTTTTAATATAACCAGAAATGATTCATGTAATCTGATTACTCTGAAGACTCAAGATCATACATTGGCTGAGAATTATACCCTGACCATAAGTAATCTCAGAGATATTGCAGGTAACAAGATGAACACAACCAATGTTAAATATCAGATGGCATCCGGAGATACAACTGCCCCCAGACTGATCGCTGCCCGGATCCAGGAGAGCAGAAAGGAATTGATACTGGATTTCAGTGAAGCCATTGAAAAGGAATCTGCAGAAAAAATTGTAAATTATGTTATATCACCTTCCATAGATATAATTTCGGCCACATTACATTCTTCCAAACAGTCTGTAACACTTTCTACAAAAGAACATGATTCAGGAAAATATACCATCACTGTATATGGTATAAGTGATATGGCAGTACCATCCAATACGCTGATCTCAGATCAATGCACCTATGAGGTAGTCTTTGATACTATGAGACCTTCGCTTGATTCTCTGGTGGTTAAGAGTAAAAATATACTGGAGTTGCGATTCAGTGAAAGACTGGATCAAAATACTGCTCAGGATAGATCCAATTATATAATAAATCCGTTGCGTGATATTTATGAGGCAACTCTGGATGTTACTCAGAAAAATGTTCAGCTTCTAACTCAGGATCATTCAAGCGGAAACTATCAGTTAAGTCTTTCTAATGTTATGGATCTTGCCTCGAATACTATTAATCCTGTTAGTGTTGAATACAGTTTTGAAGAGCCGGACAGATCACCTCCGCTACTTAAAGAGGTGGTTCTCCATGGTCTGGATCTGCTGGAACTCGTTTTCAATGAACCCCTGGAACGTATAACAGCCGAGAATATTTCCAATTATTCAATCGATAATATTGTAATAGAAGGGGCTTCTTTAACCGGTGATTCCCTGAATCATGTGTATCTCTCAACATCTGATCATACCCCTGGTGAAAGTTATATCGTTACAGTAAATAATGTAAATGATAATTCTCCTGCACATAACACCATACAGTCGAATACACAAATGAGCTATGACTGTCCCCTGCTCGATCAGTCACCACCCCGATTGGTATCAGTTGAGCTGCAGGGATTTACTTTTTTAATTTTAAAATTCAGTGAAGTAATTGAATCTTCATCGATTATTGATACATCCCGTTTTAGCATATATCCCTCAATCAATGTAACTGATGTATCTCTTGACATTTACGGGAAGATTATTTATCTTAAAACTGAAAATCATCAGATGGGTGTGGATTATACAGTTACTGTACAGGGTATTACAGATAAAGCAGGAAATGAGATAGGAACAGAAAATCAACAGCAATACTCCTGTGTGTCCACTGATAATCAGCCTCCGGTATTATTAAGAGCAGAAGCGTTAAGTGATGCTGCTGTTGAGTTGAAGTTTAGTGAAGCTCTAAATTTAAGTTCTGCCATGAATGTATCAAATTATTCTATAGATAAAGAGATCAGTGTAAAAAAAGTAAGAGTAAGTAATTCTCGTCAATATGTCTATTTAACGACCTCGCAACACCAGAATGGTACTTATGCAGTAACAGTGAAAGATCTGATAGATCTTAGCGGCAACAGAATGCAGGCTTCTCAACAAATGAACTATCAGTATGTTCCGGAAGACAACACTCCACCTAAAATATCCAGAGTTCAAGTTACAAATGAAACAAGTGTAGAAGTAATTTTTAATGAACCTGTGAATGCAGAAACTGCAGAAAATATCAGTAATTATTCAATCGACCAGGATATTTCTATCTCCAGTGCCAAGTTGGATGTACGTATGACTTGTGTAATCTTACATACTACTAAGCATGAAAGAGGAGATTATATATTATCAGTAAAGAATATAACTGATGTCCATAATAACGTTATAGAATCCAATACTATAAAGAATTATACCTATGCTCCGGAAGATAATGAACCTCCTTACATCCTATCTGCAAATCTGGAGAACAGCCATAAACTGGTAATCTCTTTTAATGAGGATTTAGATTTATCCACTGCCATGAATGAATCCAATTATGCCATCAATAAGAATATTTCTGTAAAGGGTATACTTTCATTTATGTCCAAAAAAGTGGTTCTTGAAACATCTGAACATTCTCCTGGTACCTATACGTTAACCGTGAATGGGATCAGGGATGCATCAGAGAACAAGAATTACATTCAGCCCTACAGTCAGAAAGAGTATTCCTGGAGTCCCATTGATACGACTGCTCCTTCACTGCTGAGTGTTGATCTGAGAAATTTGTATGCTCTTGATTTAAAATTCAGTGAACCCCTGAGAGAAGATGAAGCAAGGGATATAAATAATTATATTATCACTCCCCCCGTGAAGATAGAACAGGCTTTACTTTTAAGCTCTTTTGATGTTGTGCATCTTATGACCGAGAAACATGAAAAAGGAAGCTATACCATTGAGGTAAAAAATGTGTATGACCGGGCTTTTACTCCCAATATAATAGACAAAAATAATTCTAAAGTATATGCCTGTATTCCTCCTGATACTGCAGCTCCACATTTATCTGAACTGAGGTTGAATACATCAAAACATATTTCAATTGTTTTTAATGAACCGGTGACCAGGAACACAGCTGAAAATATAAGTAATTATTCTATTACTCCTGATATTGTTATTACAGATGCTTATTTGCTGAGTTCCTTTAAAGAAGTTCGTCTGGAAACCTCAGACCATAAGGTAGGGCAACGATATTTAATTGAGATACGGGGGATCGAAGATCGGTCGCCTTCTTCCAATAAACTGTCCGAGCCTATTCTGCATACCTATACATATAATCTGCCCGATATAGAACCTCCGGAGTTAAGCCTGGCAAAGCTCCGGGAGATCAACCGGCTGGAACTTGTCTTTAGTGAACCTATTGAAAAGAAATCGGGAGAGAACAGGGAAAATTACAAAATCAAAGCAATGAACCAGGGATATTACATTGATATTTATGATGCTCACCTGGATACATCTACCTTCAAAAAAGTTTATCTCCAGACATCTGATCATATGCCTGGTATAGAATATTCAGTTTGTGCTGAAAATATAAAAGACCGAGCTTTTAGTCCTAATATAATTGAACCCGGAAAGTGGATAAACTATACCATGGGAACCTCAAACAGTACTGCACCTTCCACTAATCCGGAGGTAGCTCGGCTGGATGTAATATCTCAGAAAAAAATGAGAGTCTTGTTCACCAAAACGATAAATAAGGAAACTGCGGAGGATTATACTAATTATTTTATTGATGGCAATATCACTATTAAATCCGCAGAGCTCGATACAACCGGTCTACGCGTAGAATTAGAAACAACAGAACATTCTATCGGTAGTCCATATTCAGTAAGTATGAGTAATATCTATGATGCTACTGCTGAACATAATGAGTTAATAACTAAAGAACCGGTAAAATATATTATTGGCAAAAACGGCGTTTCTGTAAACAGTTTAAATAAAAATGACTATCAGTTGAATATTTCAGATATTGGAGAAAAAGTATATATTGACAGAAGCTATACTATTGAACAGATGCCTCAGTTTTTACAGGGTGCTATTCAAATAAAAACCAGGAATAATGATAAGCAGGAGTCAGGCAGTGCCTTTTTGAGTTTTGAGATAAAAGGAGATGCCACTGTTTACCTGGCCTATGATAAAAGAATTCCCCAAAAACCTGAGTGGCTCAAAGAGTGGGAAATTACCGGAGATCAGTTAAAGAATTCAAGAAATGATTTATATCAGATTTATTCCAGGGAAGTTTCGACCAAAAGGTTTAATATCAGCGGTAATACAGGCTCTATGGATGATAATATGTATCTTGTATTCATTAAGCCGCATTTTTACAGTAAAAAAGTGCTTCACAGTCTGAACAGAGCTTCTTACAGTATCAATTATGTAACTGTTGGTGACCGGTACTATATTGACAGGGATTATACATTGGCGTATATCCCGGATTCCTTGAAAAATTTATTATGGATCCAGACTGCAAATGATGATAAACAAGAAAGAGAGGATGATTTTCTTCAATTCAGTTTGAAATGTTCTTCTAATGTTTATATTGGATTTGATGCCAATAATCCCTCTTTACCCAGGTGGCTAAATAACAGTAAATGGATTCGTTATGACGGACAAATTACTGATTCACGAGGTTCACAATTTGACATCTACTACACCAGTGAGGATTCAGGAAAAGTAGTAATTGGCGGAAATTGCGGCGGGCCGGAAGACAATATGTATTTTGTCATAATTAAACCTTTTGAAGATATCGGCATTCCGGGAGATTCCAGAGTTCCCGGTTATTTTACCCTTCGTCAGAATTATCCTAACCCCTTTAATCCGTCGACTGAAATACCCATTACTAAAATTGAGTATACTATTGAGAAGGGTAATAAGCAAAAAGATAATGTTACACTGAAAATATATAATATATTGGGACAATTAGTAAAGGATTTTGATTTATCCGCTCGGGACATGACAGTGGGGTATCATTCAGTGACCTGGGATGGAACGGATTTTACAGGGAAACCTGTTGCAAGCGGTGTTTATTTTTATACTATTCAGCAGGGGCACTATGCTACCACAGAGAAAATGTTATTATTACGATAAAGGATATATTAATGGAGTTGCTACTGATAGCGTTATTTGGATTGATATTAGGAAGTTTTCTCAATGTTGTTATCTATCGATTACCAAAAAATTTATCTATTGTTGGTCCGCGGTCGTACTGTGTTCACTGTAAGAAAAAAATAAATTTTTATGATAATTTACCAATAATTAGTTATATTTTATTAGGGGGGGAATGCCGTCATTGTAAACAAAAGATATCCTGGAGATATCCATTTACAGAGAGCGTAACAGCATTACTGCTAATAGCCTTTTATATACGATATGGTTTAAATGAACAATGGATAATATCAAGTATTTTAGCATTATTTCTTATTCCAATTAGTATGATCGATATTGATGAGGGGATCATTCCTAACAAGCTTGTGTTCCCGTGTTTAATAATCGGCATTTTTCTTGTTTTAATGTTGCAATTTGAAACAATTTTAAATAGTTTATTAGGTGCAGCCGCAGGCGGAATTTTTTTCCTGATTTTGAACGTAATAGGAAAAATTCTCTTTAAAAAGGAAAGTATCGGGATGGGAGATGGAAAATTATTTATAACTGTAGGTTTCTATTTAGGTTTAGCAGGATTTTTACTGTCATTTTTCTTTATAGGCATATTATCAGGTTTGTTTGTAATTATTGGACTTATAACAAAAAAATTAAAATTCGGAGAAACAATACCATTTGGCCCGTTTATTGCTTTATCAACAATAATAGTAAAACTTTTGTTTGATGGGGTGGTAATAACCAATTCAGTTTTAATGAGGTTATTTTAAACTCATTGTAAAAGGATTGAAAAAATAATGCAGGTATCAAGAGGGCTGGATGGATTTGAATGAAGTTAAATATTCTGAATATGAACATACTACTGATACAGTAACAGAGGAAAGAATCAAGATTATTAAAAAAGAGATATTAATCGTGGATGATGATCCGCTTGTAATCAGGCTTCTTCAGACTCCATTACAAAAAGCAGGTTACAGGATTAAAGTTGCGGATCACGGATTAAAAGCACTGGATATGGTAAAAAAATATCCTCCGGACCTTATTTTGCTTGATATTCTAATGCCGATGCTGGATGGTTTTAAAGTAGCCCGTCTTTTAAAATTTGATAAACGATTCAAGGATATTCCGATAATAGTACTTACATCCCGAGCAACTGAAGATGAGAGAAAAAAAGGTGAACAAGTTGGAGCTGATGAATTTCTTTATAAACCGCTTCGGCTGCAACAAGTTCTTAGAGTGGTGAAAAAATATTTAGATGGCTAAACAGCAAACTACAAAATCTCCCCAAAAGCGAACTTCCTCTCGGGAAAATGACCGCAGTCTTGCCCGGGTACTGGTTGAGAGGAAACATTTAACTCTTCAGCAAGCCAAGGGATTACTTGCCCGGCTTAAAAACGGGGAAAGTCATAATTCATTGGAGAATGTGCTTAAAGAAGAAGAGATTCTTACTGAAGATATAATTTTAGAAGCAAAAGCATCCTTATGGAATGTTCCTTTTATTGATCTGAAAAATTATGAGATTGATCCTGAAGTTCTTGAACTTATACCGGGAGAAGTTGCAAAACGTTTCAGATTTTTCCCTTTGTTCCGTATTGATGAAACCTTATTGATAGCAATGTCTGATCCCAAAGATGTGAATGCCATTGATAAAGTAACCCAGTTGACAAAATTAAATGTTTCACCTGCATTATCTTCTTCTGAAGCGGTAATTGAGGCAATTGAAAAATATTACGGAGAAGAAGTTGAAATTGAGGATCAAAATGTTGGAAATAATGATCTGCAGGATATACTTGAAGTTATAGAAGCACAAGAAGATAAGGAAATTAGCGGGGAACAAGAGCAGAGTGTTCAGGATTTAGAAAAACTCGCTGAAGAAGCACCAGTGGTTAAAATGACCAATATGGTATTGATTCAGGCTATAACCCAGGGTGCATCTGATATCCATATAAACCCAGAGGAAGATCAGTTACGAGTGCGGTATCGTATTGATGGTGTTTTGCAAAATAGTCATAATCTCCCTAAAAATCTTCAGGAAGCATTGGTTTCCAGAATAAAAATATTATCCAATCTCGATATTGCTGAGCACAGAGTTCCTCAGGATGGGCAAATGCATATAAAACTGAAAAACGGCAAAGAAGTTGATATGCGAGTTTCTACTTTACCTTCTGCTCATGGTGAAAATGTAGTATTGCGTATTCTTGACAGAAGTGCTGCGTTAATGGATTTACACAATCTCGGCTTTGAGGAAGATAATTATAAAAATATTATCAAGTTATTAAGCAATTCCTACGGTATTATTCTGGTCACCGGACCAACTGGTAGTGGTAAAAGTACTACACTCTATGCAGCATTAAATATACTTTCAACTATAGAAAAAAATGTTATTACCTTAGAAGATCCTATTGAATACAGACTTCCTTTGATTCGTCAGTCTCAGGTTCACCGTAAAGCAGGTATGACCTTTGCCAAAGGATTACGAGCTATACTTCGTCAGGACCCTGATATTGTTATGGTGGGAGAGATCAGAGATACAGAAACTGCAAATATAGCAGTACAGGCTGCTCTGACCGGTCACCTGGTATTGTCCACCCTCCATACCAATGATGCTGCCAGTGCGGTAACCCGGCTTGAAGAAATGGGCATAGAACCTTTTCTCATTTCAACTGCTGTTCTGGGTGTACAGGCTCAGCGGCTGGTCAGACGTATCTGTTCTCATTGTAAAGAAGAATGTGAGAAACCTGAAAATGTGGACATTCCGGAAGAAGTGGTTAACAGTCTGGGGATAAATAAAGATGAAATCAAGTTCTTCAGAGGAAAAGGGTGTAAGAAATGCAGAAATACAGGGTATAAGGGAAGAATATCAATTATAGAAGTTCTTCCTTTAACCAAAGCTATAAAATCTCAGGTCATCAAGGGCGGATCCACCCTTGATATTCAAAATACAGCAGAAGAAGAAGGTATGAGACCACTTTCACACGATGGCTGGATCAAAGTACTGAAAGGGATTACTACAGTTGAAGAAGTCATACGGGTAACAAATATTAAATAAAAGATCATATAGGGGAGCGATACATATATGCCATCATTTGAATATAAAGCGTTAACTGCTTCCGGCAAAGTTGTGGAAGAAGTTGTTGAATCTCCAAACAGAGAACGGGTGGCAAAAGAAATTTTCCGTAAAGGGTATAAACCGGTATCGATTAAAGTAGTTAAAGAAAATGCTCAAAAATCTGGTGGTGAGCTTCAGCTTTTTAAGAAGAAGATTAAAGTCGATCAGATTGTACTTTTTACCAGACAGCTGGTTACTCTTTTACGTGCAGGTGTTCCTCTGCTTACTTCTCTCGAAGCCCTGGGTTCACAGTCCAATAATGAGATGAAAGATGTACTTAACAAAGTATATGTGAGTGTAATGTCCGGGAAAAGTTTATCCCAGGCTCTTGCAGATCATCCCAAGGTATTTAATAAACTTTATGTGAATTCAGTATATGCCGGTGAGATGAGCGGTAACCTGGATGAAGTTCTGGATCGGCTGGTAACAGTTATCCAGCATGATGCAGATACCAAGAAAAAAGTAAAAGCAGCTGTAAAAATGCCGTTGTTTGTAATCACATTTATGATATTGGCTATGTTTGTTCTTATGACTTCAGTAGTCCCAAAATTTGGTGAAATGTTTGAAACCATGGGTATGCAGCTTCCCTTTTTTACCAGAGTTCTTCTTGCTACCAGTAATTTTTTTGTTAACTATGGCTTTTTCTTTCTGGGGGGCATTGCAGTTTTAATTATTAGTTTTACCCTCTATATTAAAACTGAAGCAGGACGCTTAAAATGGGATGAACTGAAAATGAAAATACCCGTTGTGGGGGATTTAATAAATAAAAGTGTAATGACAAGGTTTACTAAAATGTTTGAGACCCTGAATAAAAGCGGACTTCCTATTATTCAGACCTTGCAGACAGTATCTCAGGCAGTGGGAAATGCAGCTATTGAACAATCAATTAAAAAAGTTGCTCTTGGCGTTGAAAAAGGACAGGGAATATCAGGCTCTATGCAAAAGATCAATCTATTTCCTCCTCTGGTTATGCGAATGATTTCCATCGGTGAACAATCCGGTTCTCTGGATGAAATGTTATCAAGTGTTGCTGAACATTATGATCTGGAAGTGGAATATTCGATCAAATCATTGACTTCTTTGATCGAGCCGATATTGACAGTCTGTATCGGAGGAGCAGTAATGGTGCTGGCATTGGGAATATTTATGCCCATGTGGGGTATGGTGGGAGCTCTGTAATGATCTCTGTATTCCTGTGCAGCTTTTTTAATTATTATACAAAAAGGAGAACAAAACAGCTGATTCAGGATGAATAGAACCATAAAACCGGAAGGAGGTGAATAACAAAAAAAATTAAGAGTAACACTCGATGTACCATTGTAAATAAAAAATTTTTAAATAAGGAGAAATAAAATGGCACGTATAAAAGAAAAGGGTTTTACCCTTATAGAATTAATTATTGTTATGATCATCATTGGTATTTTAACTGCAGTCGTTGTCCCAAGATTTCTGGATTTAAGTCAATCCGCAGAATCCGCTGCCTGTAAACAGAACCAGGCTTCCATAGAATCCGGTGCTAATATCGGTTATGCCAGGTTTGCCTTATCAGGAAGTGCACGATATCCTAGTACTATTGCAGAAATGGTTGATAGTAATTGGTTGCAAGAGCAGCCAATATGCCCCAGTACTGAAAGCGGTAATTATGAAGCTGGATATAGCAGTTCTTTTGGAACGGTTACTTGTCCTCATGAAGCTGCTCATAATAATTAATATGTAGCAATATTTTTTTATAAGGCTGAATTATAAAACCACAGAGTACACTGGGATATTATAATAAAGAGAGAAAATGATGATTATTAAACTAAGAGTATTTTTATTAATATTATTTTTAATTATTTCTGTGAACTCTGTGGTTGTCAAAGCCTTATTGATTGTAGTGTTTTTATGAACATCGAATCATATTTGTTATTTCATGAAAATAAAAAGACAAAAAATTACGCAGCAGAAAAGAATAAAGCTTTTTAGTGAGAAAGGCTTTACGTTTGTTGAAATAATTACAGTAATACTGGTCATATCTGTTGTGACAGGTGCTGTGGGAATATCAGTGCAGAATGTAAACTCCACTATTCGTCTCAC
>CAZETW010000037.1:17244-24182 GCA_964515295.1 uncultured bacterium
TGACAGGTGCTGTGGGAATATCAGTGCAGAATGTAAACTCCACTATTCGTCTCACCAATGCAACAGCAAAAGCATTATCTGATATCAAGGATCTTCAGGAAAGAGCTATTAATGAACGCAGTAAGGTCAGTATTGTGGTAAATCCCGGAACTGATACATACTATTTATATGTAAATGGAACTTTGATAGAACAGGTAAATTTTAATGAAGGTGATTATACAGGGGTGGATATAACTTCTTCCGGTTTCAGCGGACCTCTTACTTTTGATTCCACCGGTCAGCCTAAGGATAACAATACTGCTTATGATAATGAACGGATTTTTATGAGCTTAAATGGGGGTAAGTCAGAGATTTTAGTATTCGGCACCTCTGGTCTGGTCACTCTGGAGATGGCTGACTGGACCGGCGGATGCGGGTTTGGTGGTTGTTGATGAAAAAGTATAAAAAATATAATATATTTAAGTCAAAAGATCAAAAGGGATTCACCCTTATTGAATTAATTCTGGTAATTGTGGTGTTAGGGATCTCAGTGGTGCCCTTAACTCAGTTAGTTACTACCAATCAGAAAGCAGTAGGTGATATTGCTCTTTATGTCCAGGCAGAATTTTTTACTCAAAGTGTAATGGAAGAGATAATTGCAGATTATAAATCCAGTGCCCGGGGATATGATTGGGCGATTGCTAACTGGTCAGGAACAACTGTAAATCATCCTGATCTTTCCATAGCAGCTGAAGTGAGTATTAATGAGACAACAGAATCTACTACAGGTATACATTATGCAGTAGTTATGGTGAGTACAGAAGCTGGTACGGGTTTAGGCAGAACAACATTGACCTGTTATCTGGTTGATGACGGCAATTAAGATCTGTTTGTTTTTAGGGTATCAAAGATGCATTAATTATTTATATCAGTGAGTCTGTCATGTCAAAAAATATAAAAGGCTATACAGTAATGGAATTGGTTGTTGTCATGTTCGCGCTCAGTGTCATAACTGCAGCCATTGCACCTTTCATCAGATTAAATGTTGAGTCATATATCCAGCTCGGTGAAAGTAAAACCATGCTGCAAACTGCAAGAATTAGTTTTACCAAGATGCTCAATGAATTACGATATCTTAATGACCTGGATGTTATTAATTCTGACCATATCAGATTTGATGCCTATATTGACAGCACTCAAAAAAATAATATACACTACCGGTATGGTACTGACAGTGAAGGGAACAAGGGTATAGGCAGAGCTGAAAATGTAGTTCTTGCTTTTGAAGAAGATTATGATCCTCTGATTGGGGGAGTTGAATCTTTTTCTTTCCAATATCTCGACAATGAAGGTAGTTCAACCGGCACTATCAGCAGGGTTCATCGTATAAAGATCACTATGGTGATCAGCCATGAAGGAAAAAGAATGTCATTAATAGGGCAGGTATGTGTAAATGCCATATAAATATACTGTTATTAAGGGGGCAAGATGGAAGTTCAGAATAAAAGAAAGAATGAACAAGGATTTGCATCCGGATTTGTTTTACTTTTTATCGTTACCTTGGCATTGATGGCAGTCGGTGGTGCTATACTCATGAAAAGCGAGGGGAAAAGGATTGGAAGCGGTATGGTAGCTTTGCAGACTGATTACAGTGCCCAGTCAGCAATGTGGTTAGCCATTCAGGCCACAGCTGTTGATACTGACACCTTGCAGGCTCTTATGGATATGGTTGCCTTTTCAATAGGAGGTGCCAGCATTACCAAAATTGATACGTTTATTGCTACGAGTGGAAGAAATGCTCTTGAGGTAGTTGCAGAATTAAACAACTGTACCCGGAGAATCACTGCTGAAATAGAAAAATTGCCCGGAGTGCTTGCCATTGAAACTACCAGTAGTGTCAATCAGGTAACTGTTAGGGATCAGAATAATAATGTAAATTCTGAACTTATTGATGAGAACAGAGCTTCCCTGCGGGTAATAGATAATGCTAATTTGCAGGCCATAGCTGTGGCTCAAGGGCAGGATACAACAAGTTTCAGTCCACCGGATGGATGGCCCGCGTGGAGTTATTATAATGCTCCTGGTGTCCCTAATGTTACTAATATAAACGGTAATTTAACAGTGAACGACAATTTTGATGTTTACGGAATATTTGTCGTTAACGGGAATGTTACTATTGGTAACGGAGCAAAAGTACACGGAATTATTTATGCCATAAATGGTGGTAATACAGTCAGGTTAAATGGGCCTTATAATCACAATTCTGTTGAGGGGGGGATTATAAGTGAAGGTCCGATTGAAGGTAAATGTGGCTTTTTTAATTTATTTAACAGTCGTGTACTTTATAAACCTGCATTTATAAGAGGCTTTATGGAAAGCGGACTGATGAATGTACCGGACCGGGTTGAGACGCAAAATTATTCCTATAATTAATACATTACAGTTATTTTTTTAACTTCTGATATTAATTTGATCAGGTATTCAAATTCTGTAGAGACTGTTGAAAAAGTCCTGAATATGTCACTACGAATGTTTTTTGCAAAGCAATCTCCTACATTTAAAATAATAAATTCATAAAATATTTTAAAAGAAAATTCTTGACTTTAATAGTTGTGTTTATTATTATGTAAGCACTAACGTAAGTTCTGTTAATAATGTGGAGTATATATAAGGTGGATTTTTATAAACGAGTCGGCGAGTTAATTTTAGGAACAAGGCTAAAAAGGATTAGCGACAAATTATTAAATGATGTTTCGAATATATATAAAAAGCTCAATATTCCTTTTGAAGTAAGTTGGTTCCCAATTTTTTACTTATTAAATGAAAAAAGTAAACTTTCAGTAACTGAAATCGCTAATGAATTAGAAATAACTCATTCTGCCGTAAGTCAGATGATTACTATCCTGGATAAAAGAGGATTAGTAAAATTTATCGATGATAAAAATGATAAAAGAAGAAGATTTATTTGTTTTACAGAAGAAGGTAAAGAATTAATGTCCACTCTCCCACCCATCTGGAAGGCAATGCAGCATAGTATGCAGGATATATTCTCAGAAGGTATAAACAGTCCACATATTTTGTCTGCATTGGATGAGATAGAAGAATCACTGGAAAAAGAGAACCTTACCTCCAGAGTTATAAAAGAAGTTGAACAGGGAGAATGTAGCGATGTTGTGATTGTTGATTATGATGATTCCTGCTATGATTGCTATAAGAATTTTGTTCTGGAATGGCTGATAGATAAAAATGATATTGATATGCAAGGAGTTGATTATATCAATAATCCCAGTAAAGCTGTCAATGAACAGAATACAACCATATTAGTAGCTAAAGAAGATAATGATTGTGCCGGAGTGATTGTTTATAGGAAGACAGGAACAAATGATATAAAAGTAATTTTTTTTGTGATACATGAAAAAAGGCAAAGAAAGCAGGTGGGTAAAAAGCTTTTGAATGAAATGCTCAATCGGGTCCGTAAAAAGAAGATTGAGCGAATAAGCATTACCCTTTCTCGAGCTAATTCAGAATTGATAAAGATTTTAAAAGATACCGGTTTTATTTTATATGCCTTAGATAATACAAAAAATTCAGCTAACAATTCAGCTGATCTGATCATGAAATATAATTTTAAATAGATCTATAGGAGGATACAATGGATTATTCATCATTTTTAGAAAAATATGCAAAACATCCAAGCTATCGGGCTCCAACAGGGACTACCCTGCATGCAAAATCCTGGCAGACAGAAGCGCCTTTGAGAATGTTATTAAATAATCTGGATCAGAATGTTGCTGAAGATCCTGAACAACTTGTAGTATATGGAGGCACCGGCCAGGCGGCTCGTAATCCGCAGGCAGTAAAAGATATAATTAAATATCTTTTAGAGCTAAGAGAAGATCAAAGTCTTCTAATTCAGTCCGGCAAACCTGTGGGGGTGGTAAGAACTCATGAACAGGCTCCCCGGGTTTTTATAGCAAACAGTAATTTAGTTCCATACTGGGCAAACTGGGATCATTTTAATAAACTTAAGGATGACGGGCTCATAATGTACGGTCAGATGACAGCAGGAAGCTGGATATATATTGGTACACAGGGGATTCTTCAGGGAACGTACGAGACTTTTGTTGAATGTGGTGTGAAATATTTTAATGGCAACTTGAAAGGTAAGCTGCTGGTAACCGGTGGTATCGGAGGAATGGGCGGCGCTCAGCCTCTGGCAGCCACCATGGCCGGTGCTACTTTTTTAGGAGTTGAGGTTGATCCTGAAAGACTGAGAAAACGTATCAAAACCAGATATCTAAATAAAATGACGGACTCTTATGATGAAGCTGTTAAGTGGGTATTAGATGCTAAAGAAAAAGGGGAGGCTGTTTCGGTTGGTCTGGTAGGCAATATTGGCAATGTCTTAAAACGTTTGGTGGATGATAACATTACTCCTGAGATAGTAACTGATCAGACTTCAGCGCATGATCCGGTGAACGGATATGTGCCCCATGATCTTAGTTTACAGGAATCACTTGAATTACGGAAAAAGGATCCGGAACAGCATAAACAAAAAGCTCTGAAAAGTATGGCCCGGCATGTAGGTTTTATACTCACTCTGAAGAAAAGAGGCAGCCGGGTATTTGATTATGGTAATAATTTAAGAGAGTTCGCTTATCAAGGTGGAGAAAAAAGGGCTTTTGATTATCATGGATTTGTGCCTGAATTCATCCGTCCGCTTTTTTGTGAAGGGAAAGGGCCGTTTCGCTGGGCAGCTTTATCCGGGGATCCGGAAGATATATATACTACAGATGAAGCCATTAAAGAGGCTATACCGGAAGATAAACATCTGATAGATTGGCTTGATCAGGCTAAAGAAAAAGTCGCTTTTCAGGGGCTGCCCTGCCGGATCTGCTGGCTCGGTTTGGGTCAAAGAGAGAAGATCGGTTTGATTTTTAATGATCTGGTGAGAAGCGGTAAAGTGAAAGCTCCCCTGGTAATCGGAAGAGATCATTTAGACGGAGGATCTGTGGCCTCGCCTTACAGAGAAACTGAAAGTATGAAAGATGGAAGTGATGCAATATCTGACTGGCCGCTGTTAAATCTTATGGCAAATACCAGCGGGGGAGCAACCTGGGTATCTTTCCATCATGGCGGAGGAGTCGGAATCGGCTATTCCCAGCATGCAGGAATGGTTCTTCTGATTGACGGGACCCAAAGAGCAGAAGAAGCAATTAAAAGAGTGCTGTATAACGATCCTGCAACTGCAATTATCAGACATGCAGATGCCGGGTACGAAAAAGCAATTGAATATGCTGAAAAATTTAATGTTGATATTAATAAATAAAGGAGTTACATATGTCAATAACAATAACAGGTAATGACTTAACTATTGAAGATGTTGTGAAGGTTGCTCGTGATAATGAGAAAGTGCAACTTCATCCTGATGCAGTAAAACGTATTGAAAAATGCCGGGCAATGCTGGAAGAAAAAATTCAGGCTCATGAGATAATGTATGGAGTCAATACCGGAATAGGTGAATTTTCCGAAGTTGTTTTAGATGATGATCAGATTGAACAATTTCAGAAATATTTAATATATAACCATGCTGCCGGTATTGGTGATCCTGCCCCCCTCGATTATGTACGAGGTGCAATGCTGGGCAGAGTGAATGTCCATGCTCATGGAAATTCCGGAATAAGGCCGGTGATTACTCAAACCCTGGTTGAAATGCTTAATAAAGGAGTTACACCCCGGGTATGTCAGAAAGGCTCTGTTGGAGCATGTGGTGATCTGGCACCAATGTCCCAGATAGCTCTGGTGCTAATGGGTGAGGGAGAGGCTTACTACAAGGGTGAATTACTCTCCGGCAAAGAAGCTATGAATAAGGCGGGTATACCTGTCCCCGGCCTTAAAGCCAGAGACGGACTGGGGTTGATTAACGGATCCAATCTTTTAACCGCAATGAGCGCGCTGTTTTTATATGACGTCAACTGCTGGCTTAAGCAGGCTGAAATCGCAGCAGCAATGTCTCTGGAAGCACTTAAGGCTAATATGAAACCTTACACTCCCCTTTTACATGAAGCCCGGGGATTTTCTGGCGCTGTTCGTTCAGCTAAAGCAATCAGAAAACTTATACAGGGTGGAGATCTGATAGAAGAGAAGTTAAAATGTAAAGTGCAGGATGCCTATTCCATGCGTTCCACACCTCAGGTTATAGGTTCGGCTCATGATGCAATTGCGTATGCAAGAACTCAAGTTGAGATAGAACTCAACGGAGTTGGAGATAATCCTGTTTTTTTCCCTGATAAAAAGCTGCAGTTGTCAGGAGCAAATTTTCAGGGGACCCCTGTATCATTGCCCATGGATATGGCCGGAGCTGCTGTTACTATGGTCAGTGTGATGTCTGAGAGAAGAATGAATCGTCTCAATAATCCGGCCTTGAGTGTGGGTCTTCCGCCCTTTCTGACCAAAGGAGCCGGAATGATGTCAGGATTAATGTTAAGTCAGTATACAGCTGACATGCAAATTGTTGAGCAGAGAATTCTTTCAATGCCTGCTTCTATTCAGTCAATTCCGGCAGCAGCAGATCAGGAGGATTTTGTTTCTATGGGAATGAATACTGCTATCAAGAATTTTCAGATTATGGACAATGCGTATGGTATTCTGGGTATTGAGCTCATGGCTGTTGCTCAGGCGCTTGATTTTCGTGATTTCAAATTTGGAAAAGGAGTAACTAAGGCAAAAGAAGTTGTGCGCAAATATGTTGAATTTCTTGACGAGGACAGACCTTTGTATAAGGATCATACGACAATGAAAGAATTGGTTGAATCGTGTGAGATTCTAAAAGAGGTTGAGAAAGTAGTTGGATCCTTGGAGTAAAGAATACAAGGATAAAGGAAAAAGTAAAAAGTAGGGAAAAGGGAGGAAAGGAGAAGGGAAAATGAAGATACAAAAGATAAAGGAAAAAAGAAAAA
>CAZETW010000037.1:24282-26082 GCA_964515295.1 uncultured bacterium
AGGAGATGGTGTATGAAGATTGTCGAATGTGTCCCTAATTTCAGTGAAGGGAGAGATCCTCAGATTATTGATCAAATTACCGGAGTGATTGAACAGGTTGAAGATGTTACGCTTCTGGATGTTGATCCGGGTAAAGATACGAACAGAACTGTAGTGACCTTTGTGGGTACACCAGAAGGGGTGGTGGAAGCAGCTTTTCAGGCCATAGCCAAAGCAGCGGAAGTTATCGACATGTCAGCGCATTCCGGAGCGCATGCGCGTATGGGAGCAACAGATGTCTGTCCGTTTGTCCCTGTCGCAGGAGTTACTATGGATGACTGTATTGAGCTTTCCAAACAGCTTGCTAAAAGAGTAGGCGAAAAGTTGGAGATTCCTGTGTATTTATATGAGAAATCCGCTGCTAAACCTGAAAGAGAAAATTTAGCTGATATACGGAAAGGTGAATATGAAGCACTCCCTGAAAAATTAAAAGATCCTGATTTTAAACCTGATTTCGGCCCCGCTGAGTTCAATAAAAAGTCCGGGGCAACAGTTATCGGAGCAAGAGAGTTTTTAATTGCTTATAATATAAACCTTAATACCCGTAGAAAGAAATTAGCCAAGGAGATAGCACTCACTATCAGAGAAAAAGGCAGATATAAACGGGATAAGAATCGTAAGATTGTGCGTGATGAAAATGGCAAGAAGCTACGGGTTCCGGGCAAGTTTGAACATTGTAAAGCTGTGGGATGGTATATGGAAGATTTCGGCAGAGCTCAGATCTCCATGAATCTGACAAATTATAAAGTGTCTCCTCCGCATAAGGTATTTGATGAATGCTGTAAACTGGCAGCAGATCTGGGTGTCAGAGTAACTGGAAGTGAACTGGTGGGATTGATTCCTTTACAAGCCCTTAAAGAAGCAGGGAGATATTTCTTACGTAAACAAGGTAAAACTACCGGAGTTCCGGAATCTGAACTCATTCATATTGCTGTTCTTTCCATGGGCTTAAGTGATCTCTATCCTTTTGAAAAAGAAAAAAAGATTATTGAGTATCAGATCAAACGTGAAGACAGTCTGGTAAGAATGAAAGGTGAGGATTTTATTGATCTTCTTTCCACGGATTCTCCGGCACCCGGGGGAGGCAGTGTGGCAGCACTTTGCGGCAGTATGAGTGCAGCCTTAACTTCCATGGTGTGTGCGCTCACACATAATAAGAAAGGATACAGAGATAAGAATGAAAAAATGGATGAAACCGGAGCAAAGGCGCAGGAATTAAAAGAGCAGTTCTCAGCTGATATAGACAGAGATACAGATGCGTTCAATAAAATCATGGATGCATTCAAACTTTCTAAAAAAGGAGAGGAAAACAAAAAAGCCCGTAAGGAAGCTATTCAAAAAGCAACCAAAGAAGCTACCATGGTTCCCTTTGATGTGCTAAAAAGATGCAAACAGTCTGCAGAACTGGCCCGTATTGTTGTGGAAGAAGGAAACCGGAATTCTATCAGTGATGCCGGAGTTGCAGCCTTAACAGTTAGAGCAGCGGTTGAGGGAGCATATTTAAATGTCAAGATAAATCTTCAGGATATTGAGGATCAGGAATTTAAAAAGAAGACCCTGAAGGAAGCAGAAAAGGTCAGAAAGTTCGTCGTTGAGCATACGGAAGAAACGGTCAAAATCTGTGAAAAGTTGATGAATGAGAGTGGGTGAGGGGGGTAGATTAGTGTAATGGTTAGACTATTAAACCTTCCAGGTTTTCAAAACCTGGAAGGTTTGGGGAATTGTGAAACTGAGAATGTGGGGAATACAGACCTGACAGGT
>CAZETW010000038.1:0-25859 GCA_964515295.1 uncultured bacterium
TTGGAAAGGATAAGATCCAGTTCACGATAAAATACTTTCGGTTGTACCATTATCTCCAGACTCCTTCGATTTCAGCACCGCATTGGGGGCATTTTCCATCTTTTATAGTATTATCGATTATCTGATATCCTATTCTCCGGATAAGGCGTGCTCCGCAGGAATAACAAAATGTATTTTCTCCATCATCACCTCTTACATTGCCGGCATATACAAAATGTAATCCAGACTCATATCCAATTTCCATTGCTCTCCATATAGCATCAACAGGTGTCGGAGGCTTATCCAGCATTTCATATGTAGGATAAAAACGGCTTATATGCCAGGGAATTCCGGGATCGCATTCAGCAATAAATTCTGCTATATCTTTCAACTCTTCTTTGGAATCATTCACATCCGGAATTAACAGAGTAGTCACCTCAATCCAGACACCTGCTTCTTTCATTCTTTTAATCGTATCCAAAACCGGTTGTAACTTTGCTCCGCATAATTTTTTATATGTTTCATCTTTAAATGATTTTAGATCAACATTTGCCGCATCCATATATTTTGATATTTCCTGAAAAGATTCTTTAGAAAAGTATCCATTGGTGACAAATACATTTTTTATTCTCTTTTCCCTTGCCAGTTTTGCTGTATCAAATGCATAATCCCAGAAGATTGAGGGTTCAGTATAGGTGTAAGCAATTGACCGGCATTTATTATCTGCAGCAGTCTTAACCACCTCTTCAGGTGGAAAGTTTCTCCCTATTATAGTTTTATTCTCCCTGGGAGACTGAGAGATATCCGCATTCTGACAATGTTTGCAGTGCATATTACACCCGGCAGTTGCAATAGAAAAGGAAAGCGTTCCGGGCAAAAAATGAAATAATGGTTTTTTTTCTATGGGATCAGTATTGTCAGCAATTGTTTTACCGTATACCAGTGAATATAATGTTCCTTCCCTGTTCTCCATCACCCCACATAAACCACGTTTTCCAGGGGCAATAGTGCATCTTTGAACGCAAGTATAACATTCAACTTTTCCATTTTCTTTTTTATTATAAAGTTTAGCTTCTTTCATATTGCCCCCTGTTTTCATTAAAATTAACTTATTTAAAAAAAACCGCAGCCAGTTACTCAATAAATCTGCCTGAGTCTTTTTATCTTTATCCTTTATTCTTTTAGCTTTTCACAATACAGTAAGTTGTTTAATGAGGTTATTCAGATCTATTATTACATTTTACCAAAAAATATTTGTTATCCCCCGGGTTATAACTCCCAAAACAAGTGCTATCACTATCGTTATGATAACTATTATTATCGTTTTTTTTGCCCTGATCTGTTTCCAGAGAGCACCAATTGTTGCTACACAGGGAATATAAAAGACAACAAAAATTGTAAATACCAGTATTTGTCCTGCATTCATTACACTGTTTAAGTCACTCGTTCCAAATGCCTGTATGAGCATTAACATGGAGAGCTCTTTTCTCAGCACTCCAAAGATCAACGTGACTCCTACTTTTGAGGGAAGCCCTAGTAACCCTGTTAAGGGAGATAAGACATTATTGATGATCTGTGAAATATTAAAGAACTCAATTAACGCTAAAACTGCACTCCCTATAATAAGTAAAGGCCAGGCAATAATAATAAAATCTTTTAACCGTAACCATGTTTTCATTAACAATACTTTTAATCGTGGTACTTTATAAGCCGGAATCTCCAGCATTAAGCCTGGTGTGATTTCAGGGAGTAAGCGTTTCATAATTGTCCCCGTAATTCCGATTATAATAAAATTTAATAAATATATAATAAAGACATAGGTACCACCAAGATAATATCCAACCAGTCCCATGATTATGGTCATACGCGCTGCACAGGGCACCATGGTTGCAATCATTGCAGTAATAAAACGATCCCGGGGAGATTCAATGATTTTGGTAGCCATGACTGCAGGAACATTACAACCGTATCCTAAAACAACCGGAATTACTGATTTACCATGCAATCCTATTTTGTGCATTATACCGTCCATTAAAAATGCTACTCTGGGAAGATAACCGATATCCTCCAAAAACGCAAGCCCGATCAAAAAAGGGATCAGATAAGGTAACACTATTGCAATTCCGCCTCCGATACCCTGAACTGCTCCTTTTGCTATAACTGATATTAAAGAACCGGCATCCAAAAAATTGTATATACTAACAGCAATAGTATCAAAAAAGCCAATAAGGGGCTTTTCTATTATTTCGCCAAACGTAAAAATAATATTAAAGAAAATTAGAAGTATTACCACTAAGAAAAAATACCCCCAGAAATTATGCATTAATACATTATCTATTCTGTCCCGCCAGTCGATGTATGATTTTCGTAAACGTGTTACTTTCTCAAAAATTGACATGGAAAGACTGTGTCTTTCAGCATTAATTACCTCATCAGAAGTTGTTCCGTGTATGTGTTCAACCTCTTCTCTGTATTTTTCAATATTATCGATCAGGTCAGGGTATTGTTTTTTTATTTGCTGCTCAAAATATTCATTTCTTTCCATCAACCGTGTAGCTATCAGATGCTTTGAAAACCTGTTCTCTGACTCAAATGTATCTCCCAAGATATTCATCATCTCTTCTATCCTGCTTTCTACATCCTTATGCCCGGTGATATGAGAAGGCAGTAACTTTTCACGGGCTGTCTTCAACGCCTGAGTGAGCAGTTTTGTAACTCCTTTTCCTTTGGAAGCAATCGTGGTCACCGCCGGAATCCCTAAATGACTCGAAAGTTTTTTTACATCTATTTCGATTCCTTTTCTTTCAGCCTCATCGATCATATTTAAATTAAGCACCATCGGAATATCTAACTCCATTAACTGGAGAGTAAATTCAAGGCTGCGGGATAAAAGAGAACTATCCATAACATTTATCAAAACATCTATTGGTTCTTCAAGCAGATATTTCTGAGTATCCCTGGATATTTCATCATTTCCGGTTAGAGAATAAATGCCGGGAAGATCAACAATTTGACATATACATGTTCCAATACGAACCTGAGTATGAGTAAAAGTTACAGTTGCTCCGGGAAAATTGGAAGCAATGGATTTATATCCGGCAACTTCATTGAAAATAGTGCTTTTCCCACAATTAGGCTGTCCTACTAATACAATTGTAATATTATCGTACCCGGAATTTTTTTGTATCTTTTTTCTTTCTGAAGGCATAAATTTTTCTCTCTGTTTACTGGTTGGATTTTTTCTTCTTTAGACTTTGGAACTTATACACGTGCTGAATTGCATAACAGTTTCTAATTTCCGGCTGCTGTGCTCTGACTTCTTAACATTTCTGATTAATTTATAACACACTGGAGTTCTCACATTCTTTCGTTCTGAGCTCAAACCATATTCTGCTGTATTCAGTTCTTCTCTACCCCACCAACTCTCTGTCGATTATCATCTGTTATTCTTGTTATAGATTGAAACTGCAACCTTCCTTGCCATACCCCGGCCAACGGCCACATCCATTCCATGAACATTAACCAGGATGGGACCTTTCATAATACCGCTTCTTTTGACTGTTAATATATCCCCTTTATGGATACCCATTGTATTAATCCGGTTTCGTACACCAAAACCTCCATTTATTGCTTTCACAATTACAGATTGATTCATACATACCTGATCCAAAGTTAAATCTTGCATATTAATCAACTCTATTTCCTTTATAATGCATAAAATTCTTAAGTTCCCTAAAAGTTGCCTGACTGATAACATGTTCTATTAAACAGGCATCCCTTTCCGCGATTTCAGATTCTATACCCAGAACCTCAGAAAAAAAACTTTTTAATACAGAATGACGTTCAAACATTTTCTCTGCCACCTGTATACCAGAGATAGTTAGTTCTACAAAATTATATCGATAATGATTAACATACCCCTTTTTATGAAGATTTTTTACTGCACTGGATACACTGGGCATAGAACAGTCTAACCTCTCAGCAATATCCTTTACTCGTACATTGCCCTTTTCCTGTTGAATCAAATAAATAGTTTCCAGATAATCTTCCATATTCTTTGATAAATTTTCACTCATGTTGTTCCCTTAGTTAGTCTAACATAACAAAGTTAAGCTAAACTAACTTAATAAAATTTTATTATCTTGTCAAGTAAAAAATATTTATTTACCAGGAAAAGAATATTGGTACAATACTTCCATCAAATAGGCATAATTGTATGATTGAGGAAATTTATAATAAATCAGAAGACATTGGTTTTAAATATTTAAAACAATTAGATATTAGCATTTACATTTATAGTAATCAATATAATAAAAAATGGCGACATCAATTATAGTTATAAAATTCATCTTTATCCAGATTTCGAATAATTATATTTCTTTCAACAACAGCATTAATTTTATGAGGAGGAGCAGGCAATGTGGTTTCACTAATTACAATTTCATTCATCGTTACTTTTTTTACACCTTGTGTATCTAGATCCCTATAAATATCACCTCTCCATCGGGAACCGCCTATTGTAATAACTTCCATATCCGGTAGAGGTTGTATAGTTAATGTATAGCTGCAGTCACCAGATTCAAAATGGATTATGGCACATGGTTTCTTCTGTACTACACCAAGTCCCGTTAATTCTAAGGTAATTTCTCCATTTCTGAAATAAGATCCTTCTTTAACATTACTGCCCAGATTAACAGGCGGTTCAGAATAAGCAGATTCATGAACTATTTTTTGTCCAATTTTTCTTAAATCCTGAATACCACCCTCTTCTTTTGTTGGTTCTGCCAGGTAATTACAGAAACTGTGGAAATCTATAAAGGTGTTATAAATACTGTAAGCAATGCCCTTGGAAAGAGTGTCTCCCTCACTATCTTTTAAATTTTCAAATTTTTGATGATCTATACCAAAGACCTGATTTTTTTCATCTATACCACTGTGATAATTATAACTCCAGTCATTTAATACTGGAATTGTGACTTCTTTTGAACTGTTCTGCTGAAATACGAATCTAATGCAAGTGTATTCATTCTGTATTACCTGGGAATGCTGAGCAGGCAGATAGCGTACATATAATGTATAATGTTCAGTTTTATTCAGTTTACCATTAAGAGAAAAATGGTTACTGACAGAGTTCATGATAAAATACTGAGAATTTACTGTCTTATTTTTGAAAAAATCAAAAGTATAATCAGTTAATGCTTCCATATTCTGGGCATTGAGAGTATTTGAGATAAATAAACAAAAGCACCAGATTAAAAAATTATATTTATTGAGGATTTGTTTTTCCATTTATTACTCCTTCATATTAGAAATTAACTATATATTACTTTTGATTATTTTTACTTATTTATTAATTTTTTTTTGCATTTGTACAATTTGTTCTAATTGATCAACATAGTTCTCGAATGCTTCTCTTCCTTTTTTAGTAATAGAGCATACTGTTTGCGGCTTTTTATCTTTGAATTGCTTTTTAATAGTGATATATCCGGATGCTTCTAATTTAGATAGATGCGTGCTTAAATTCCCATCTGTTATACCAATAGAATCTTTTAAAAAGGTAAAAGTAGCTTTTACAGAAGAGATCAATACAGATAGAATAGCCAGACGGGTAGGAGTATGAATAATAGGATCTAAATTTAAAATTTTTTCCTGATCCATCTTTCTAAATCCTCTCCCTATAACGTTTATTTAACAGTATCCCTGGAATCACCCAGCCGATAAATATAATTGCTATCATAATCCACATACGGGGAATATTTTCTATAAAGGCCAGACCCACCGCACCTAACCACCAGGCAATACTGCTCAGAGTGATAAATCTGGATTCAAAAATAACACCTGTAGCAAAAATGGCAATGCCCATTATCAGAGATATAAAAATTGGTGTCAGCTCCCACATATAAAGTTTAAGGAGAGGAAAAAGAAAAAGTATCATTACTGTAGGTACAGAACAGGCAAACCAGATACTGTAACAGATAGTTTTAGGGTAAGATTCAACACGTTGTTTCTTTGATCTATTCCCTACTGTTAAAAAACCAATTATTCCGTTTACAATTAATACTATTGCTAAAAATGGAATAATTAAATAATGTAGCTCCGTTCTTTCTAAAAGATTAACAATAAAAACTGTCACTATTGACGAAATCCCGATAGCAATAAAAAAATGTCCGGATTCAGCAGTTTCTCTTCTGGTCTTGTTGATCATGGATTTAATAATAGTAAGTTCCTGTTGGATTTGCTGATTATTCATAATATGCTCCTTCAAAGTTTTTTGATATATAAAGTACTTTGTAAATCAAAGTAAATATACAAAAAATATTTCTGCCTGTCAAGTTTTTTTTAAAAAAAGTTCTTAAAAATTTTTTTGTTGATTAATTAAAAAAAATATACTATATTATATACATTATTTTCAAATTTAATATGATAAACAGTAATTATTCTTTTATTATACAGTTTACTATAATAACTATTAAAACTAACAAGGAGGAAATATGGTCAAAAAAATTATTTCAACAGTATTGATTTTAACAATTGTTGTTATCTTTTGCAATCCGATTTTTGCCAGTAATGGTACTCAGATCGGAGCAGTCGGCGCACGTTCTACAGCAATGGCCAGCTGTTTTCGGGGATTGGCAGATGACTGGAGTGCGGCCTTTTTTAATCCGGCAGGACTTACCCAGTTAAACGGAAAATGGACCATTGGACTGTCAAATGCAACAATTATGCCCCGCGCTACGTATACTGCCAAAGATTATTACTTAACAATGTTTCCCTTTTCCGGAATGCACACAACACCGGTCGATGCAACTCCGAAAAACTTCTTTGTCCCTTCCGTGGGAATATTTTACAAATCATCCGAAAAATTGACCTTTGGTCTGGGAGTTTACGCACCATTCGGCCTTGGTTCAGAATGGGATTTAGTGGATATTCCTGATTCTTATGGAAATCCTACAGGTTTTTCTAAAGAAAAAGAAAGTTACAGTGATCACATGGTAATCAATGTCCAGCCTACTATTGCATATAAAGTATCGGATAATCTCTCCCTTGGTCTGGGTGTGAACTACATCTGGGGAAAGATGGATCTGGATATGGCCAAACTGGCTTTAAATCCTGCCTTGAAATACTGGGGAAGTCTGACCCAAGGATTGGCCCAGATGGGAGTCACATTACCGGCTCTTACAATGGATCAGTACAGACTTGCTTTGGAAAATAATCTTTCCGGATCAGGTTCTGCTCTTGGAGCTAATTTTGGGTTCCATTATAAAGCTGATGAAAAATTTTCTATTGGTGCATCAATACGCTACAACACTGCTCTCAAACTATCCGGTGATAATACACAGACCTTGATTATGCACGGTGATGCTACCAAATACGGCATTCTCTCAGCCGTTCCGGATGCTGCTTTTGCCAGCGAATCAGATCCAACCGGTACTGCTACCAAACAGTCATTGCTTGCTTTGTTCAGCGGCACAAATATTTCAACCACTTCTGATGTGACTGCTGATCTTCCTTTACCAATAACAGCCGGTGCCGGCATGGCATATAAAGCTACAGAAAAACTGACCCTGGTAGCAGATGTTTCCTGGACCCAGTGGTCGGCATGGGATGTTATAGAAGCTGAAGTTGAAGGCGGAGATGATATTGAATTAAAACAAAACTGGTCAAATACGGTAGAAATCGGATGCGGAGCTGAATACCTGGCTTCTGAAAAAATTACTCTGCGGGGTGGTTTCTATACAGTTGACTCACCTGTACCGGATGAAACCATGACTCCCACCATTCCTGATCCCAATCGGCGTTATGTGATTACAGGTGGTTTAGGATTAAATCTGGGAAAGATCACTTTTAATCTTGCCGGCGAATATGTACTGTTCCCTGATAAAACAGTTGAGCATTATGATTTTGATTTTGCTACCGGAGTTGCCGAAAATTATGCCGGAGACTATGAATTCAATGCTATTGTTATAACTGCCGGAGCTCAGATTAGTCTTTAAAAATATTATACTATCTATTAAAACCCGGTCATAACTTTCAGGCCGGGTTTTTTTATTACTTGAATTGTATAATTACTCTCCTTAAAAATATCAACGCCCACATATATTTTTGTACGGACAATATTCACATTTATCACTGTTCTCTGTCTGCTGAAAAGGAACTTCTGCATCAAGTATCTCAGCAATAATATGTTTTAATACTAAAATTGACTTGCCGATATCTGTTTTTCCTTCAAAATGATAATCTTTATTTCTGCTTCGTTTTAAATACTGCATGTGCTCTTTTTTCTGTTGATTCCTGAAACTGTAGATGCCGAGTCTGCATCGGGTATCACTGCTGATGTACCCTGATTTTGCAACTAAAAAATAATAACAGATAAGCTGCAGCACCTGTTCATTTTTTTGTAACTGATCAAAAAGATATCCATTGTTATAATTGTTTTTGAATGTAAACTGCAGAGAATCGATATTACCGGTTTTAAAATCAATTATATCAGTAAAACCAGCATACCTTTCTATACGATCTATCTTACCATACAGCTGTACTGTTTTATTATTAACCATTAAATTTCGTTCCATTTGTTCTTCATTCCTGATAATTGTTTTGCCGCTCACTTCATTATCCAGATATCTGCTGATCAGTGATTTGATGATACTGCAATAAATATAGTTTTTTCCTTTGTTTATATCTACATTGCCCAGTGACTCCTGATACACCTGCTCACATACTATCTCATACTGTTCTTTTAAACCCTTTAAATGTTTTTCAGATAATATCTTCCCGACTAAAGGCCGGTATAATCTTTCCAGGACTTTATGAATAATAACACCAAATACTCTGTTATCAGCAGACTCGATAACCTTTTCTCTTTGTTCTATTCCAAGAATATATTGCATAAAAAATTTCAAAGAACAGTCAATATAGGTCTGCAGTCTGGTGGGAGAATATTTCATAACAGTTAGTTTGTGTAAAATATCATTATCTTTTTTGATATTTAAGGCTTCAGGTTTTTTGTATCTGGTCTTAATATTTAAAAAGGTCTCTCTCACTTCTGCTTTGGTGTTTCTAACAGAATATTCCCTGAGCAATTGTTCAATAAAACGGCTCTTTTCTCCTTTCCCGAATTCATCACTTTCAGTATTATAAAAAATTTTCACTGTATCAGCCCGCTTCAATAAACGATAAAAATAGTACGCATAAATTGAATCTTCATGCTCATGCGTCACCATTCCATAATATTTTCTTACATCGTGAGGAATAAAACTGTTTTTTGATCGACTGGCTGGCAGTATCCCTTCATTCGCAGTAAGAATATATATATTACTGAAATCAAGAGCTCTGGTCTCCAGTAACCCCATAATTTGAAGACCCTGCAGGGGTTCACCCAGAAAAGGCACTGCAGTACCTTCAATAACTGACTTAAATAAATTCCAAAATGTCTTCAATTCTAATTCCAGACCAAATTCTGCTATAGTATCTTCCATCTTTTGGAGTTGGGTATAGAAATGATATATAAATTCAATTTCAAGTGAAAACCCTTCTTTCTCTTTGATACTGGTAACTATATTCTGTAATATGTTTTTAACATACTCAATAAAAGAAGTAAGAGAAAAAATCGGGGTAAAAATACACTGTATATGTTGTGTAAAGATCTTCAATTCCTGCTCATTAATTAATACTCTGTTTTCATCCAGGCATTCCTGCAAAAACTGATTTACTGTGCTCCTGTCCATAGCCAATACATAAGAATGGAGGAGTATATTGCTTACATCCCGGTAAAAAAAGGTAATCCCATCATCAGATGAGTCCTTGTTGCTCTGCAGATCGATGACTGCAGTTAAAAGATGATAAACGCCGGTATTCTTCAACGGATACCCCATAGTGACATTTACCTGCTGTAGATCTTCAGGAAGAGAATTTAAAAGAGGAAACAACAATGACTCATCCGGTAATACAATGGCCGTATCGTTTTGCCGGGGTACTTCTTTTTTAAGAAATTCACCTGCAGCTTTCGCCTGTGCAGTCCTGCCCGGAATCCCCATAATATCTATTTTTTTGGGGGACCTCAATAGTTCATCTGTGATCCATGTTACCGTTCCACTGTTCTTGACTAAAGAATTTTTCCGGAAAAAATAACCCGCCTCCTGTTTTTCATCTTCATAAAAATAAGTATCTATATCCCAGAAAAGCTCAGCTTTTTGATTCTCTTTTAATTTTTCCATCAATGTCTGCTCTGCAGCAGAAAGAGCATTAAAGCCGGCAAATATAATTTTATCCCATTGATCAAACCGGGAAAGACTGAACTGTTCAACAATTTTCCGAAGAGCCAGACCATAATATGCTTGTTTATCTTTCAGCAATCGGGAAGTAAAAGCTGTATAAAGCTGCTGTAAATTTTCAGAAAACGTAATAAATCCCTTAATAACCTTACCACCTCTTTCAAACTCTTTATCTACACTGCTAATCTGTCTGAGAGAGGTAAACAGTTTATGCTGATCGATCAGGTATAGATCTATTTCATTAAAATCAGAAATAACCATCTTTCCCCATTCATAGTACTGATCAAAACTTTTAGGATTCTTAAAACAATTTCTGTAAACAGGATACAGCCTGAAAACCAGGGAAAGACTGTCCATTAAATATAAATGTGATACAATTCCAATAAAATCTCTGATGGAATAGAGTTCCGGAATCCAGCAGGGTTTACCTATTTTTTTATTTTTCTGAATATATTTTTTTATAAATAATCCTGCTCTGCGATTGGGTGTCACCATTACATAATTGCTGAAATCAATATTTCTGTCAGCCAGCTCATCAACCACTTTTGCCAAAAACTCCATCTAACCCTCCTTAATTAAACCTATATTTAGATAGAGAATATATTTTTTTATATGTTCATATCCCATTTTTTCTAACAAGCTGCCGTATTTATTTAACTGCAGTATATGACCCGGATCCTGTATACCTGTTTTGTAGTCAATTAATATAATTTTTTTATTATCTATTACCACTTTGTCCGGCCGGTATTCTTTTTCAGCAGTAACGATTGTTTTTTCATTCATTACCTGTACCCCTGACTGAAACCAATCTTCAACTTTTCCATCAGAATATTCCAGTTTCATGATCCTCAGTATATCCTCTTTAATCTTACTTTTTTCCGTACTTGAAAGATGCCCCTCTCGATATTTATTTTCAACTGCCTTGTCAATATCTTCGCAGATCCTGATCTCTGAGAGAATACTATGTACCATGACCCCCCAGTCTACTTTTCTGGTCCGCTCTTCATCTTCAAGTTTCCATAAATCATGTGAACGTTTTCTGATGGCAATCTTATGTCTCCAGGACTGGGTATTGAACCTCTCTAATAAATGAGGTGTAAATTTCTCCTCAGGTTTTTCCTTCTGTGTCCGTTCACCTTTGGTCCAGAAATTCGATACGTTGGTCAAATTCATTTGTTTTACATTCTTTCCTATTAAATCTGAGGTGGTTTTTATGGCTGAGCTGTTACAGGGTTCATAATAGATGTATAATCTGTCTTTTGCTCTGGTAAAAGCCACATACAGTAAATTAATATTGTCCAGTATACTCAATTTTCTCTCTTCTTCGTAGTCCTGTTTAAAATATGAACCCTCCATATCCTTCTGTACATCAACCATAAAGGGAAAACTTTTTTTCTTCCCTTTTAATTTATCACTCCACACCCAGATTATATGCTGCTTTAATCCTGAAGAACTATTAAATAAATTCCAGCTGAACGGAACAAATACAACAGGAAATTCCAGCCCTTTTGCTTTGTGTATGGTAGATATCCTCACAGCATTTTTATATTCTGCTGCAGGCAAGGTGGTTTTGTCCGAATCACTGTATTCATCCCACCACTCCAGAAAACCATGAATATCGCTTTTGAATCTCTCTGAATAATCAAACACTACTTCCAGAAGACCCTGTACATATCCCGGATTCTCTGTGTTTAATTGAAAAATTCTGATGATCTCCTCAACTGCTTCATAAACCGGAAGATGATATAATATTAATTTCTTTTCTGTAAATTCCGTTGAAATTTTATGTTCGACAACGGGGATATCAATGCCCATACGCTCCATATTCTTAAATTCAGCTGCAGAATTTCCGCAAAAAAGCCACATATTAAAAAGAGCAACTAGATCATCACGGGCAATATACTCTAATACACTGATCACAAATCTTACTTCAGAAGAAGTTTTTAATATAAGAGAATCCGGTGACATTACCGGAATGCCATTTTCTGATAAATACTGAGCAACAGCGTCACATTCTTTGTTTTTTCTGACCAGTACAGCTATATCTCCATGGGTATATCCCTGATTTTCTTCACAAATACTGTTGATCTCCCGGGTCAGATTCTGCAGCGTCCATTCATCTTTCTTTTCTTTATGATTATCCTCTAACATTAATTCAACAATTTTAATATATCCGGTTTTTGATTTAACCGGATTCTGCAGAATATAATCATCAGAATATATTTTTTCAAACAGCTCATCATGCTCTATATCCAGATTCTCTTTTACTTTTGAGAAGAATGAATTGTTGAAATCAATAATGTCCCTGTTGCTCCGAAAATTATTTTTTAGAATCTTTGTAACAATATGCTGATCAAAATGTTCTCTGAGTTCCTGTTCCATTATCCTCACATCTCCTGCTCTCCATCTGTAAATTGCCTGTTTCCCATCTCCCACCACCATATTAAAATTTTCTGTGGATAAAGATTCCTCTAAAAGAGGAACCAGATTCGTCCATTGAAGAAAAGAAGTATCCTGAAATTCATCAATCATAATATTATTATACGTATCACCCATTCTCCAGTAAAGAAAAGGTACTGATTCAGTTTTTATTACTTCTGCTACTTTCAAACCAAAATCCAGTAAAGGAATTTTACCTTTATCCTGTTGGAACTCAGTTTTAAAATCAAGAAATTTTTTTATCAGTGCTTCTGAATAGATATTTTTAAGAATCAAATAATTACTGTTAAAAATAATTTTATTATCCTGAATATATTTCATGATATCATGAGCATAGGATAAAACTCCCTGTGTGAGTACATTCTGTATTTTCTTGAATTTTTCAGGATTTTGTTGTTTACATTTATCTGTTACCCATTTACCATTTTTCAATCTCTCTGTTATTGTAAACTCTTCCGGTTTAGATGCATACCGATACTTTTCCAATGCTCCGGCAGGTCCGCTTTTTTTATAGGCAAAATCATCAACAGTCAGCCCATTTTCATCGATAATCTCTATAGCCTTTGCTGCCATAGAATTTATTTTTTTTCTGAATATACTGACCTCTTTTTCCAGTTCCCGGATCAATTCCATCCAGAAATTATCATCATATTCAGCTCGTGCAATTTCAAGGACTGGTTCAATATATTTCTCATTAAACGTTACTTTCCCTATTTTCTTTAATTCATTATCAAGATGCCAGGATCCGGAACTGTATATTTTAGAAAGTGCAAATTGAGTAAGTACAGTACCAACAAAATTATTCTCCTCAGCAGTAACTAACAGATTCTCGATAATCTGGTTGAACATGTAATCAGTATCTAACTCAACCTCATAGGTAAGGGGCATATCCAGATCATAAGCAAATGTTTTTACCACCCGGCTTATAAAACTGTCTATGGTCATTACACTGAAATGTGAATAGGAATGCAGAATAAGGTCACCAAGAATTTCACAGTTATTTCTGACCTTTTTCTCATTCAGATTGTTTTCCGCTATCAGCTCATCAATTACATTATTAGTCCCTTCTTTAATAAACTGATGAACACAGACAATAATCCGTTCCTTCATTTCTGCAGAGGCTTTGTTGGTAAATGTAATTGCCAGAATTTTAGAAAAATCTGAAGGGCGGGAAAGGCAAATCCTTAAATATTCCTTAATTAGGGTATAGGTTTTCCCCGAACCGGCAGATGATTTATAAACAGTCAGCATTATTTGTTCCTGTAAAATTCAAATTGAGGAGCCGGACATATATTATTAAGGGTTGTAATACTAAAATAATTTTGTTTTATAAATTTACTTAAAAAAAACAAATTTCACATATTATTATTTTTCTGTATGCATTTACAAACAAGGATTAATGATCAACGATTTTGAAATGTATAGGCCTTGTCCTGAAATAGCCTTACAGCTAAAACAACAGTTTTTACCTTTTTTCCCATATCTTATTTACTTTTTTTAAGTCTCCTCTACCTTATTAAAGTTTAACTCAAAACAGTAATTAACAATTCTGTCTTCCTGAAAAACGAAGTGACGAAGGATCTCATGCCAATCATGGTACAGTAAGGTATCAAGTTTTGCTGGAAATGAATATAATTTTTTAAAGAATCGTACTTTTCCAGCAAAAATCCATCATATTTTTTTATTAAGAGGCGTGAGATTCTTCGCTCCCTCCGGTCGCTCAGGATAATGTCTTCGCTCCCTCCGGTCGCTCTGAATGACATTTAGGAACAACTGGTTCAGTAAAACTATATACTTTTTCAAAACGACACCAATACATCAAAAATCGTTAATCCTTGTTCGTAAATCATTTTAATATCTTAAGGCTCACTGTATTACTTTCTCATACACTCTAAAGGTTTTTGCTTTGGTAAATCCCAGCTTTTTTATAGGATTATTCATAACCATATTGTCTTCTAAAATATAATTGGCTTCAACACAAGAAGGTTTCTTTGGAACCAGAACTTCATATAACCTTTTATAAAATAAAACATCAATTGCTTTGCGGCGATATTCAGGAAGGATGCCGAGTCCCCATACCCGGTAATTGCGAATTTTCCTGATATTATGCTTTAATTTGAATATTCCAAAGGGAAAAAGTTTACCGTTTAGTTTTTTTAAAATAATATTTATGTCAGGTAAAACTATCATATACCCTATGGGTTCACCATCGACTTCTGCCAGCAAAATGATATCCGGATCCACAATCAGCTTAAGTGTCTCTGCCAGATGATCAGCTTCATTATCGGATACCATCATATACCCCCAGTTATCTCTGGTTGATTCATTTGCGATTTTGACCAGCAGTTTCGTCTCTTGTTTAATATTTTTTATATCTATGGATCTGACAGTCACTCCATATCGATCAGCGATCTTTTCAGCAAATTGAGAATATTTCTGCGGCAATGTATAAGAGTGAGCCTCATCAACCTTATATACAAAAACATCTTTTGCCTTCTTTAACCCGAAAAATACACATTGATCAGGATAATAAGCCGGATTATAGGGAGACATGATCATGGGAGAAGATTGGAAATCATCAATCAATAATCCGCACTCCTGAGAGAATCCCCATGGTCCCTGCATAACTACAGCATTTTTCTGTTTCAGCCAGTCATACGCTGACCGGAATAAAAGCCTGGCACCCTCATTATCATCAATGCATTCATAAGAACCGAACAGTCCTCTCGTTTCTCCCCAGTTTTCATTGGCAATATGATTGATATACGCACTGATTCTTCCAGCAGGTGTACTGTTCTTTAAAAGCAGAAAATGCTGATAATCACAGTGTTCCAGCATAGGATTGAATTGTTTTGTATACTTTCTCTTTTCTTCATATAATAGAGGAGGTACCCAGAAGGGATCTCTTTTATATAATGTAAAAGGAACGTCTATAAATTTCCTTAACTCACTTTTTGTCTGTACAGGCTGGATACTAAATGCCAATACATCCTCCTGTCTTTTTACCCCTTCTCCGGATTACTATTATCATCTTCAGATAATGATCCATATCGTCTCTGTAGAGAAAATTCAATAAGAACTGCAAAAATGATCCCGGAAATTACCAAGGGCCAGAACCAGGGATTCCAGCCATACCCAAGTGCTGCAATAACAGCCCCCATTATCACATTGAATACTAAGCCAATTATTCCGGCCCTTATCCACCAGTTCAGATTAAAATGTATCAGTACTATAAGTGCTCCCATCAAAGTTCTGGAAAAAATTATCGACCAGACGGCTACATTTGAATATTCATTGGTTATACCTGTGGCTAAAAGCCAGGTAATGATTCCATAGAATAATCCCCATTCAGTTCCTGAACGTAATCGCCGCCATTCTATTTTCATACTAAGATTCTCCCTTTTTGTATATTATTAAGCTCTATTCTATTTTGCAGATTTTTCCTTAGCCTCCATATATCGCTGTAATATATCAATTGGTACGGGGAATATAGTGGTTGAATTATTTTCTGATGCAACCTCAACCAGGGTCTGTAAAAATCTTAACTGTATAGAAGCCGGACTTTTCTGTAATTTCTCTGCTGCCTGTGAAAGATGATCAGCAGCCTGCAATTCACCTTCTGCATGGATGACTTTTGCTCTTCTTTCTCTTTCTGCTTCTGCCTGGCGGGCAATGGCTCGTTTCATAATTTCCGGCAGATCGATGTGTTTTACCTCTACCAGTGATACTTTGATACCCCAGGGATCAGTATGCTTATCTAATATTTGCTGAAGGTCAGAATTTACCTTATCTCTCTGGGATAAAATTCCATCCAGATCAAACTGACCTAACACAGATCTGAGGGTGGTTTGAGCCAGCTGAGAAGTGGCATACAAATAATCCTGTACTTCGACAATTGCTTTTTCTGCCTGCATTACTCGGAAATATAGAACCGCATTCACTTTAACCGATACATTATCCCTGGTGATCACATCCTGAGGGGGGACATCCATGGCAATAGTTCTTAAACTTACTTTTACCATTTTATCCACAATAGGTATGAGTAAGATGAGACCAGGGCCTCTGGCGCCAACCATACGACCTAATCTGAATATGACTCCTCGTTCGTATTCTTTTAATATCCGTATTGCACTTGCTAAAATAAAAACTGCAAGTATTATTAACAAAATAATTCCACCAGACATAGTAACCTCCTTTGTTTTTTATTTATTATTTAACCGACGTACCGTGATGCTTAAGCCATCCACTCCAGTTACTTCCACTTTTTCACCTTTTTTTATTTTTTCATCACCTTCAGCTTTCCAGATTTCTCCGTGGACTTCCACCTGACCTTCGGGATTAAGCATTTTTACTACCACTCCCTTTTCCCCTACAATACCCTCCTGACCAGATACTGATTTACGGCGCTGCGCATGCAGCCCCATACTTACGGCAAAAAGAAAAAACAACGCTATAAACAAAACACTGGGAATAATAATCCACAGAGAAACATTGATATCTGGTGATTTAAAAAGCATTAACGATCCTAAAATCATGGATACAACTCCTCCCATTGTTAATAAGCCAAAACTGGGTATGTTTATTTCAAGTATGAAAAATACTATTGCTAATATGATCAAAAGAATACCTGCGGCATTAATTGGCAGAACCTGCATGGCAAAAAAGGCTAAAATCAATGATATTCCGCCCAATATTCCGGGGAATAAGGCTCCGGGATTCTGCAGCTCAAAAAATATCCCCATTATACCGGCCAGCATTAAAAGATAGGCAATATTAGGATTTGCAATTTTATCTAAGATCTGATATTGCCAGCTCATGGGGAACTGGACAATTTCAGCATTTTTCACAGACAACACCACTTCTCTTTTTGCCAGGGGAACCTTTCTGCCGTCAAGCTGTTTGATCAAATCTCCCATATCCTCTGCGATGATCTCAATAACGCCCTTTTCAAGAGCTTCAGTAGCTGTAATCGACACACTCTTTTCAACAGCCTCTATGGCCCATTCAATATTCCTGCCCTGTTTTTCTGCCAGACCTTTGATATGGGCCACTGCATCATTGGTTACTTTTTCCATCATAACCTGAGATGAATCTCCTCCACCCTGCATGGTGACCGGATGAGCTGAGCCAATATTCGTACTTGGGGCCATGGCAGCTACATGAGACGAATAGGTAATATATACTCCGGCTGAAGCAGCTCTTCCACCGCTGGGATAAATATACACTACAACCGGTATATCTGCATTAAGTATTTTCTTGTCAATAGAAAATGTCGATTCCATTAATCCCCCGGGTGTATCCATTTTAATAATTATACACTCTGCTCTGCTTTTTTCTGCATGATCAATACCATCCCTGATATATTTTAACACGACCGGAGTGATAGGGCCCTGAATGGTGATCACCTCAACCTGTTCAGCAAAAATACAATTGTTCATTATAAATAATAAAACAATTACAATCAAAACTGAACGCACATTAATTTTTTTATTATTGACAGACATTACTTATCCTCATTATAAAATATAACTTAATATTCAAAATATTCATAAAATGTTAATGATAATCCAGATTAAAAGGTTCACTGTCATATTTCAAAGTTAACAGTTATTAATAAATAAAGAATAAAAAAGTATAATGAAAAATTTCTGTTAAACACAAAACTCTGAACCTAAAACTCTGAACGTTGAACTCTATTCTTCTTTATATAAGATAACTGAATTTATGCATAAAAATCAACTATTATTTAACAAAAAAAATTTTCACTTGACTTTTAAAAAATAAATTATCAAATTAAGTATGAACGGTTCTTTGATTAATTATACCTGCAGTTCAACTGGAAACTATGAAGAGCTAACACTTATAAATAGGGAACTCGGCTCTAGCGTGGATTGCAAGCTCTAAATATCATAGAGACACAAAAAGCGTGTAGGAGGGTACCCACCCTGTATGATCGAGTTCTTACATAGTAAAAGTTGGGCTGCAGGTTTTTTATTTTTACATCCCTTTATTTATTCCTTACAGTAAATTTAATTTTATCAAAAATCTCAAAGGTATTCATCTAAAATTCAAAAATAATATTTCTATAAAAGCTCCCCTGACAAGAGCTTGTCCTGAGTTTATCGAAGGAGGAGATTAAGAGGGGTTTATAATTAAATATTATTTTTGAAATCCAGAAACAATGATAAAATAAATTATACTAAAAAAATAATACAAAAACCATCAAAAAAAAAAAAACAGCAGAAGCCTATAAAAGACTTCTGCTGTTTTACTATTATGACGTCGCTTTAATATCTATATGAGAATCAGTCTATTCCCGGTCGAGGACTTCCGTCTGCTTTTGTGGTTCTGGTATCCCACCAGACTGGTTTACCATACATATTGTCATGAATACCAGCTTTTGCCGGTGCTAAGTTTGCTGCATTCAGGTTTTCCTCATCAGTAGGATAGGGCCAGCGAAGCGGTACACCCAGTCCCGGATATGCGGTAGCGGGCAGTTCATAGCTTTCAATAACAGCAGGATAGCCGGTTCGTCTGACAAGCGCGAAAGCCTGTGCTCCATGGGGCATAACGGCAATCCATCTCTGGGTCAAGATCAGTTCTTCGCCTTTACTTGCATCCCAGGCAACCTCATCTTCTGCCAGATATGCAGTGATTTCCGCCTGAGTGATCTCAGCTTCATCTGGTGCATATCCTGCCATGGGAGAAGCCAGTGCCAGTGCTGACCACTGTTCCATAGATGCAGTGATACCGTCTTCATACCAGGTCTGCGCATCACCGACATTCCAGCCTTTGTGAGCAGCTTCAGCAAAGATGAAACATACTTCTGCATAGGTTAAAAGCTGATAAGGCCGGTCTGCATCATACGCAATCGGCACTCCCAGAAGAGATATTGTGGACTGATCAGGTCCGGAACCGAGGTCGCCGTTTATCTGTCCGACATAGACATCATCCGGTCCGTCATACTGTCCTTTACCATAATCATCATCAATATCCTGAGCATAAATGTGAATTCTGGGATCGTTTCTCTCGAGCAGAATATCGATCATGGTTCTGCTGGATCCCTGATCTGTACGGGTTTCCAGAGTTTCCATCAGACCATTTCGATAAGGTTTTTCACCATCTATATCCAGAGTAGCATTATCTGCATTACTCTGAATATAATTACCAGCAGCATACACTTCTTCTATACCGGCCTGAGCTGTGGCAGGATCCGCACCTGACATACGCATATACATTCTCAGCAGCAGGGAATTTGCAAACTTTCTCCAGCCGTCAACGTCTCCGTAATATACAACATCGCCATCAGGTAATACACCGGCATCTGCACCAGCAAGCATAGCATCACATGCCTTAAGTTCGCTGATCAGATCACTGTAAATAGACTGCTGACTGTCATATTTAGGGCTTAATATTCCATCCGTATCACCTTTCAGTGCCTCAGAATAGGGTACATCACCAAAAATATCTGTATGTCTGTGGAAAAAATAAGCTTTCATGATTCTGGCTGCAGCCTCCAGTGCTGTGAATCCTTTATCCTTTGCTTTATCTTCTACTATTTGAAGATCTTTTAGTTCACTGTTATAGGAACCATTCCAGAAATAGTTAATACTGGTAGGTCTGTATATATATCTGCCTTCATCAATATACTGGATCTTGGCCATTATCTGAGACCAGGGACCGAGATAGGTGTGGGTTAACCATCCGGAACCCACTTCCCGGTTTATCCCGGTAGCTATGGCATGAACCAGAATATTAACAGCAGGAACATCTGTTGGATTATTTGGGTTGGTATTCAGTTCAGTAAAATCCTCAGTGCAGGAATAGAATAAAATCAGCGAGGCCAAAACACCAAATAATACAATTTTAATTTTATTGTTTTTCATTGTCTACTCCCTTTCATTGTTTCAGATTATACGTTTTATGGCGCTCGTTATAATTCGAGTTTAAGATTCACACCAAATATTCTGGTACTTGGCAACTGATTCTGTTCAACACCCTGTACGATACCAGCAGTAAAACCACCAGATTCAGGATCAATATTGGGGGCATTTTTGTAAAGAATAAACAGATTTCTGCCTTCAAGACTGACTGTTGCTCCCATCAAGCCAAACCGTGATACAAATTTTCTGGGGATTCTGTAAGCAAGATTCAAACTGCGCAGTTTTATCCAGGTTGCATCGAATATGGAGGGTGAATGACCGCCCAAGGAAGGCCAGTGAGTAATAGCCCAGGCATGAGCATATGCCGGCACATCATTCTTGCTGTAAGTACCGTCTGCATTCAGCTGATATCCGTCAATGAGCACACCGCCTTCTCTTCTGATATCATTGCCGGTAACAGGATCGGCTTTGAAAGTAATACCATTGTTTTCATAATCAGTACCGTCTACTGTTTCCTTGAGAATTCCTGCATACCATCCGAACATATTGGTGACACTGAAAATATCACCGCCCCAGCTCATATCTATAAGCGCGCTCAAAGTGAAATTACCATAGGTAAAGGTATTTCTGATTCCTCCGGTCCAGTCTGGCAGAACATTGCCCAGTACTTCCATCTGATCAGTATCTGCCCAGTAAGTACCGGCAAAGAAACCATGACTGGCTGGTCGCAGAACCGGTTTCCCTTTATGGGTTCTGGTAGGATATCCGACCATCTGACCCCATGGTTCTCCCGGGCGTGCAACTATATCCATACCGCCCCAGACACCGCCGAATAATACTATAGATTGAAGATCTCCGTACAGCTCGAGCACTTCATTGTCATTCTTGGCCCAGTTAACATTGACATCCCATCTGAATTTTTCCTTTTCAACCGGTGTACCATTCAGGGAAATCTCGATACCCTGATTCTGGATCTCTCCGGCATTGATCCATTTATTGCTAAAACCGGTAGCTCCTGAGATCGCAATAGGCATAATCTGATTTGTGGTGTTTTCTTTATAGTAAGTAAATGACAGACCCAAACGATTATTAAAGAATTTCAGGTCTGTTCCGAGTTCGATACTGGTTTTCTGTTCCGGTTTTAAATCCGCATTTGCCATAGTATTGGTATAGGTCAGATTGGCTATACCCAGATACGGCTGTGCAGAGCTGTAAGTACCGGTTAATGAATACGGACTGGCTGTGTTCCCTACTTTGGCCCAGCTTGCTCTGATCTTTCCGAACAGATCCTGAGGATCTATATCAAAAAATTCAGAAAAGAGAAAAGAACCGGTTACTGAAGGATAGAAAAAGGATCGGTTATCTTCCGGTAAAGTAGAGGACCAGTCATTTCTTCCTGTACCTTCCAGAAAGAGATAATCTCTGAATCCGGCAGAAACACGGCCGTATACACTGTTATGTTCTGTTTCTCTTAAACTCGTATTTGTAGTCGGGGTTACACTGGAATTACTCACTGCATATAGATCAGGAATGATCAGACCATCAACAAATGTCTGCTGCCATTTAAACCGGTTGGATCTGTAGTTGGCTCCCACAAGAGCTGTCATACTAATATCGTCATTAAGGTCTCGTTCAGCTCTTACGTATATATCAAAATTCGTTTCTCTTGTAACATCATTGTTGTCAGAAAATTGTCCGTCCGGATAGTCATTGGAAAACATTGCTCTTACATATTTTCTGTTTTCAGAATATACATCTACACCTCCGCGGGCAGTGATACCGATCCAGTCATTAACCGCATAATTCGCATTAAGATTACCAAATATACGGTGTCGTATCCGTGAATTGGTGTTTTTTGTGGTAATCCAGTAGGGATTGTCATGGTAAGCAGTATTCCATCTGTAAGGCTTACCATCAGCACCTTCAACATTATCTTTCAGCCATGCGAGATCCACTTGACGTCCGAACCATCCGGTGAACTGCTGCATGGGGTTAATACCAGCATATCCGTTACCAATCAGATTATCATTGGTAAGATTCACATAATTGGCAACACCGGATACGGACAGTTTGGGACTTACCTGTATGTTTCCACTTAAATAAACTGAATTTCTCAACTGGTCAGTATTCGGCACTATTCCCTTATCGTCCTGATAGGTATAAGAAACACGATAATTTGCGGACTGGGTTCCGCCGTACACAGAAAGATTATGCTGCTGTGAGAAACCGGTTTCAAAATAATTTTTTATATTATCCGGATGAGATACCCAGGGAGTCGGTGTACGATCCCAGGATGCTATTCTGGGGTCAACAGTTCCATCAGGAAAAGGTGAGGTGAACTGAGGTATGAGCAGAGGTTTGCCTTCCCCCTGAACCTGGATACGAGAATGATCACCATACCATTCATCATAGTATTCGGAAAGGTATCCGTCCAGAGGAGGACCCCAGCTTTCATCAACACCGTCATTTATACCACCGTAATTACCATCATAATAAGCAAATTCACCAAAACAAGCCAGACCATCCGCATACATGGGTGAACCCTGGCCGTATTTGTTCTGGAACTGAACTATCGGATTATAGGTCCTGAAAGTAAGATGATTGCTGTAGGTGATCCCAAGACCTTTTTTCTGTACCAAACCAGCACCTTTACCGGATTTGGTGGTAATCTCTATAACTCCGTTCAGTGCACGGTTACCATACAGAGCAGCAGCATTTGCTCCTTTTAATATATTGATACTTTTAATATCATTGGGACTGATGTCTGCGGCTGCATTACCAAAATCAACTACTCCGCCATAGGTTCCGCTACTTGTATAGCTGTTGGAAATTGGAACTCCGTCCACCACAAACAGAGGCTGGTTATCTCCGGTCAAGGAGCTGATGCCACGGATCTGAATTCGGGCGGAAGAACCAATAACTCCGGAAGAGTTAGAAACCTGTACACCGGCTGCTTTTCCGGATAAATTACTTACAATATTTGCCTCAGATACTTCAGTCAACTCATCCTCTCCCACTGACTGCTGGGAGTATCCAATCATTTTTTCCTCTTTGGTAATACCTAATGCAGTGACTACTACTTTTTCCAGTCCTATTACATCGGGTTCCAGTTCAAATAAAAGATTAGTAGTTTCATCTCCGGGTCCGATAACTTTTGTCTGCCTCTTATAACCCATATAACTCACTACTAAGGTAACTTCTTCAGTCAAGGACATAGTAAATGAAAAATAACCATCTTCATCTGTAGCAGCACCTACCTGTCTTCCTTCCACCGATACATTAGCAAAAGCAAGAGGCTCTCCACTACGTTCATCCACTACAGAACCGCTGACTGTTACCTGTTGAGCAAATAAGCAACCAGCTGCCAATACTAATGTAATAATGGTAAGAATATTTACTATTTTTTTCATTTTTAAAACTCCTTTTTCTTAAATAATAAATAATTCACGCAAATTACCCACTCCATTCTTTTGATCACTTCAGAAATACTGCAAAAAAATTTTCCTCTTCACCTCCTTTCAATTGTTTTATGTATTACATTCCGTTTTTCCAAAATCCCTTCAACACCTCCTGCATTATAACAATCACTATTTTTATCCTATCACCTCCTTTTTATTATTAAAAAATTATAACTCGTTCTTATGCACAAATATTATTAAAAAATAAATAAATAATATTTCCAGGAATTTAATAGCAATAATTCTATCATTTCCTTTCACTACTGATTTTTTTATCTGCTTTAAATTTTAAGTATAATAAGTATATAGAATTTAAATGAATTTGTCAAGTGTTTTTTGAATATTTTTTTTAAATTTTTATTTATTAATAAATAATATTTTATCATCTGTTAAATTCCACAAAATTTTTCATTACTTTCCCGGATTTAACTACAAGTCTTCTTATCTGCATATTCCCTAAATAGGGAATATGTCTGAAAGTGTCAAGTTCGAGACAAAAAATATCCCCTTGCTTACCAGGCTTGAGTATCCCCCTGTCATCAAGATACAGCATTTCAGCAGGGTTAACAGTAAAAGAATCAATTAGCAGGGACGGTGTTCCAATACCATATCTGAGCAGTGCCAAAGACTGAATAAGAATTGGAGAAAGGACAGGTGAGGAACCCGGATTAAAATCTGTGGAAATAACGATCCGTTCGGGAATTTCTAAAAGCTTATTAATCTGACCGATATTTTCTGAAAAAACATACATTTCAGCAGCGGGCAGAAATACAGCATAAAGATCTTTATTATTGATGATTCTCTGAGCATCTTTTTCTGATAACACTTCTAAATGATCAACATGCCGTACCCCCATCTCTGAAGCCAGTTTGATACCGCCGATATCATTGATCTGATTGGTATGTATACAGGTATGATACCCCTGATCCATAGCTGATTTCAGCATTTTCTCACTTTCCTGTATATTGAACACTCCTTTTTCCACAAATATATCAAACCAGTCAGTATAGGTTTTAAACTCCGGAATCATTTGTTCACATACCAGATCTATATATTTTTTTCTTTTCATATCCCTGGGAACAGAATGCACCAGAAACGTTGGTACAATATCCACAGGATGATATTCGTTAAGCTGGTTTATTACTCTGAGCATCTTTTTTTCCGTTTCATAATCAAGTCCGTATCCTGATTTTATTTCAATGGTGGTTATCCCGGACATCAAGGCTCTGTTAAGATATTTCAGCCCATTCTGTAAAAGCTCTTCTTCTGATGCTTCTCTCACTGCTCTGACAGTATTATGAATCCCTCCTCCCTTTTTTAAAATTTCCATATACGGTTTCCCCTGAGCCCGCATATAGAGTTCATCTTCTCTGGTTCCGTAAAACAGCAAGTGGGTATGAGAATCAACATATCCGGGTAAAGCAATCATTCCGTCACATTTAACAATTTCTGCATCCCTTATTTTTTCTTTATCAACTCTCATTAACAGTTCATCAAAAGGCAGAATATGTTCAATAATTCCATTACGGATAAAAATACTTAACTTTTCCCCGTCTTCTCTGTTCTCATGACCGTAAACGTGATTGAAATTTTTTAAAAGCAGATTTGCCATAACATTATATTAATAATTTTTTTTTAATAAGTCAAATTTTTTTGAACTTATTATAAGGAATGAAGATGCAAGAATCAAGATGCAGGAACGTGAGAAGGTTGATGTACAGAAGTCAGCGGCCAGATGCCAGAAGCCGGAAAAGACAGCAGACCGCCGACCGCTGACCGCGTTTGTGGAACAGTTATTTATTTTCTTTTCTCCACCTTTTCCTTGA
>CAZETW010000039.1:0-25412 GCA_964515295.1 uncultured bacterium
CACACTTTTTTAAAGCTTCCAAGGCGGCAGAAACCTGTCCTTTCCCTCCGTCTACTAAAATCAGGTCAGGGAAATCTTGTTTTTCTTTCTTCAAACGGATCATTCTGCGGGTTATAACTTCAGTCATTGCCTTGTAATCATCAGGCTTCTTTACATCTTTAATATTATATCTTCTATATTCACTTTTTTGAGGAAAGCCGTTCATAAAAACAACCACCGAAGCAACCGTATCCTGCCCGGATATATTGGATATGTCAAAGGCATCAATCCGTACCGGAGGTTTTGGCAGAGAAAGTTCCTGCTGAAGTGCTAAAACACTTTCTGATGGTTTATTTTTATATATTTTCTTCTGTTCTTTTAGCTCTGTTAATAATAATTCAGCATTTCTTGTACACATATCCATTAATTTAGATTTCTTGCCTTTCAAAGGTACTTTTAATTCAACCCTCCCTTTCTTCTTTCTTAACCACTCCTGTAATTGGAAACAATCATCGGGTTTAAAAGGAAACAGTATTTCTTTTGGAATAAATTCTTTTTTTAAATAATACTGCTTAACAAATGCTGAAAGCACTTCTTCTTTCTTCACACTGCCCGGAACGGTTACATAATAATGCTGTCTGTTAATCAGCTTTCCTTCTCTGACATTAAATACCATACCACAGGCATCTGTACCTTTTATTACAATGGTTATAAAATCACGATGTACCGATGTTTTTTCTACTACTTTCTGTTTAGCACGAAAATGTTCAATCGCGTTTATCCTGTCCCTTATTTCTGCCGCTTTTTCATATTTTTTGTCATCTGCATACTGTTTCATATTTTGAGATAATTCCTCAATTAAACGTCTGTTTTTCCCACTGATGAAATCTACAACCTGATGTACAATTTTTGCATAATAATCTCGGGATATATACTCTTCACAAGGTCCGGAACATCTCTTAATATGGTAATCCAGACAAACCTGATATTTCCTTTTTTTAATATTTTTTAAACTTAATTTAAGATTACAACTGCGTATAGGAAAGATCTTTCTCACTGCAGACATAAGTTCTCTGAGTTGTCCCACCTCTGTATACGGCCCAAAATACTTAGATCCGTCTTTAACAACGTTTCTGGTGATAAAAATACGAGGATATTCTTCATTTGTAACCCGAATATAAGGATAAGATTTATCATCTTTTAAATTTACATTGAATTTGGGTCGGTGTTCTTTTACCAGATTGGCTTCCAGGATCAGCGCTTCAACCTCATTATCAGTAATTATTACTTCAACATCTGTTACCTGCCTCATCATTACACTGTGTCTTGGATCTTCGTTCTTTCCTGGTTTAAAATGAGAACGAACTCTGGACCGGAGAGATTTTGCTTTACCAACATATAATATTTTTTTCTTTTTATTTTTTAACAGATAAATACCAGGCTTGCCAGGAATGCGCTTTAATTTATCATTTATATATGTTCGTTTTATATTGGATCCAGGCATATTACTTTTCCTGCCATACTCTCTTTACTAAATCTGGAAGTACTTCACCGGATTCGCCCTGTAAAAACAAATCAACTTTATCAGAAATTACTGTAGGTTCTTTATTGATCTCAATAACAAAACTGCCGTTTCTTTTTGCAATTAAAGGCAATGAAGCCGCTGGTTGTACTACTGCAGATGTACCAATGGATAAAAAAAGATCAGAAAATTCACTCACTCTAAGAGCTTTGTTCAATATATCCTGAGGAAGCATTTCTCCAAACCAGACTACATGAGGCCGGAGAAGACCTCCACATTCACATCTGGGCAGTTCACCTTTTTCTATATGACCAATGGAATCTGTGGTTTTCCCGCAATTGATGCATTTACTTTTCATTATATTACCATGCAGCTCCAGTACAGATGTACTGCCGGCTTTTCGATGGAGATCATCAACATTCTGAGTAATAAGAGTAAAATCAGGAATAATATTTTCAAGTTCTGCTAATGCATAATGTCCCAAATTAGGTTTAACTTCCAGTATCAGTTTTCTACGATAATTATACCACTCCCAAACCAGTTCAGGATTTTTTATAAATGCATCAAAATTAGCCAGTTCCTCAGGACGAAATTTTTTCCACAGCCCTTGTTTTCCCCGGAAAGTCGGTACACCGCTTTCTGCTGATATACCTGCTCCGGTTAAAGCAGCAACCTTTTTACATTTTTTAATTTTTTCTATATACGTCTCTTTAATGAACACTTAATACTCCTTTCCAAATTAAAAAGGCTTCCCTGCAGGAAGCCCTAATAAAAAAATACAATCATTATAAAAATATAATTACTTTTTCTGCTCTTCGATTCTAGCCGCCTTACCTTTTAACTTACGTATATAATAAAGCTTTGATCTGCGAACTTTCCCTTTACGAATAACTTCTATCTTTGATATCTTTGGTGAATGAAGAGGAAAAACTCTCTCCACTCCAATTCCCCCGGAAATTTTTCTTACAGTTATAGTAGAGTTGATATTTTTACCATTTCTTTTAATTACTAATCCTTTAAAAACCTGTATTCTTTCTTTATCGCCTTCTACTATTTTATAATGCACTGCAATATTATCCCCTGCTTTAAACTCAGGAATATCATCTTTTAATTGTTTTTGAGTAAATGAACTCATAGCATCCATTCCGATTAACCTCCACAAAAATTATACTTGATCATTATTATTTATTAAATCCGGTCTTATCTGTTTTGTTTTCTTTATCGCTTGTTTTTTGCGCCATTCTTCTATCTGTTTATGATTTCCGGACAGTAATATATCCGGAACTTTCATTCTCCGGTAAACAGGAGGACGGGTATAATGAGGATAATCTAAAACCCCGTTAATTATCGAATCACCCTCAGCTGAATTAAAATCACCCAGTACACCAGGAATCAAACGTACCACAGAATCAATAACAACTGCTGCCGGCAGTTCTCCTCCGGTTAACACATAATCACCAATTGAAATCTCCCGGGTTACCAGATTTTTCACCACCCGTTCATCTACGCCTCTGTAATGGCCGCAAAGAAAAATTAGATTTTCTTTATGAGAAAGATCTTCTGCTTTCCGATGATTAAACAATTCTCCCTGAGGAGACATCAATATTATTTGCTCAGGAATCTTTGCTGTTTCTTCGGAAATTTTATCCACCGCCCTGAACAAAGGTTCTGGTTTGAGAATCATTCCGGATCCACCACCGTAAGGATAATCATCAATGCTTTTTCTCTTATCAGTAGTGAATGCCCTCAAATCCCAGACATAAAAACCAACTATCTCTTTTTCCTGAGCCTGGCGCAGAATACTCTCATTAAAAACACACTGCATCATCTCAGGAAAAGCAGTAACTACATCAATCCGCATTATCTAATAAACCCTCAATCGGGCTAATTAACACTTTCCTGCCATCAATATCAATCTGTTTTACGAACTCTTTTACAAAGGGAATTAAAATTTCCTTATTCTCCTTCTCAACAAAAATAATATTTTGAACAGGATTAATCAGTATATCCTTAACAACTCCAATCTTTCTGCCTGAAAGTGTTTCAACTATAAATCCAACGATCTGCAGCAGAGGGTAATTATTCTCATCTAAATCTGTAACTTTCTCTGGTTGTACATACAATAATGAACCACTTAATAATTCAGCCCTGTTTCTTTCATTAACACTGGAAAGTTTTAATAGAATCCGCTTATGCTGAAATCGTACACTTTGTATTTGAAACCACTTTCCCTCTTCTCTGCCCTTTTTAACAAAAACTTTTTGCCATTTTTTAAAATTTTCAGGCTTACCAATATATGAAAAAACTTTAAGCTCACCACCCATTCCATGCGGTTTTGCAACTTTACCAACAACAGCAAAATATCTTTCCCCACCCATTATTTTTCTATTATACTACTCTAAAATTTCAAGTACAGAACGTTTGCCTCTTTTTGCAGAAACAGCAGACAAAAGAGTTCGGATTGCTTTGGCTGTCTGTCCTTTTCTACCAATTACCTTCCCCAGGTCACCTTCGCCAACTCGAAGTTCATATACTGTAGTTTTTTCTCCCTCCACTTCTCTTACATCAACAGCTTCTGGGTTATCAACCAAATGCTTAGCAATAAACTCTACAAATTCTCTTAACATTATCCAATCCTCCATAATTAGTGTTCTAGTCCGATACTACTTCTATTATAATTATAATACAACCTTAAAGTGTATACATTTTAATATTTTATTTCTTTTCTTCTTCATCAGATTTTTTACTGGCCTTTACATCTTTTTTATCTGATTTCTTATCTGATTTTTTTGTTTTCTCTGTATCAGTTTTTTCCGGTTTTTCCTTTGTCTTCTCACTTTCCTCTGTCTTCTTGACAGGTTCTTTTCCCACTTCTTCGGTCTTTTCCGTGTCTTCAGCTTTTACTTCTTCTTCAATAGCTGTTTTTTCTTCTTTCTTTTCTGTCTCAGCTACCTTCTCTGTTTTTATTTCTTCCTTTTTTGTTTCCTCTTTTTCTTCGCCTTCTTCAATCTTTTCAGCTTTTGGTGAAACTTTTTCCTCTTCAGCTTCTTTAGCCTTTTCTTTCTTCTTTTTCTTTTTTTCCTCTGTCTTTAATTCGTCTCTCTTTTTACGTTCTATCTGAAGTACTTCCCATTTTTTCATCTCTTCGGTTATTCTCTCTTCATCAAAACCCTTCTTTTCCATCCATCGTTTATACAAAATTCCTTCCCGTTTCAATAAACTGGAAACAGTGTCTGAGGGTATTGCACCCTTATCAAGCCAATAGTGTATACGTTCTTCATTTATTGCTATTTCAGGTACAGAAAGAAGGGGATTATATCTCCCCACAGCTTCAATAAAGCGTCCATCTCGTGGTGATCTTGTGTCAGCCACAACTATTCGATAAAAAGGTCTGTTTTTTCGTCCCTTTCTAGTTAACCGTATTCTTACCGCCAAAAATACCTCCTTTGTAATAATAATTAAAATCCAATTGGCATACCACCAGGGACATTCATAGATTTATGTCGTCCCATATTTTTTATCATTTTTTTCATCATTTTAAATTGTTTTAAAAGCCTGTTAACATCCTGAACCCTGGTCCCGCTTCCCTGTGCTATACGTTTTCTTCTGCTTCCATTGATTATAGCAGGTTTTTGTTTCTCTTCAACAGTCATCGAATTAATAATTGCCTCAACACCTTTTAAGGCATTATCATCAACCTGCAGATTTTTTATTCCCCCTGCATTTCCGGGGAGCATATTCACGAGCTGACTTAAAGGTCCCATTTTTTTAACTTGTTGAAGCTGATCAGAAAAATCCTCTAAGGTAAAACTATTCTTTTTAAGTTTGCGGGAAAGCTTTTCAGCTTTTTCTGCATCGACAGTTTTTTCAGCTTTTTCTACCAAAGTAACAACATCACCCATACCCAGTATCCGGGAAGCCATTCTCTCCGGATAAAAAACCTCCAAATCATCAAGTTTTTCTCCAATTGAGCTGAACTTGACTGGTTTACCAGTTACTGCCCGAATTGACATGGCAGCACCGCCTTTGGCATCACCATCAAGTTTTGTTAAAACAATACCACTAAAATCAAGATAATCTAAAAAAGCCTGAGCAGATTTTACCGCATCCTGACCAGTCATACTATCAGCCACATAAAGTATTTCTGAAGGATTAACTTCTTTTTTTATCTGCTTCAGCTCATTCATCATTTTTTCATTAATATGCACACGCCCTGCTGTATCCAGAATAACTATATCATTACCGTTTCGTTTTGCTTCGTTAATTGCTTTACCAACAATTTTTAATGGAGATTCATTCCTGCTGAAATAAACCGGTAATGTTACAGATTCTCCTACTTTCTCAAGCTGATCAATAGCAGCTGGACGAACAACATCAGCTGCAACAAGCAGTGGATTATGATTATTTTTTCTGAGATACACTCCTAATTTACCAGCCAAGGTTGTCTTCCCGGAACCCTGAAGTCCTGAAAGCATAATTACTGAAGGGGAGCCTTGTAAATGCAGAGAAGAGGGGGTTGAGCCAAGCAGTTTAATCATCTCATCATGAACTATTTTCACTACTTGCTGCCCCGGAGTTATACTTTTAAGTACTTCTTTGCCTAACGCTTTATTGTGTACATCAGCAACAAATTTCTTTGCAATCTTATAATTTACGTCAGCTTCAAGAAGCACCCTGCGTATCTCTCGCATAGACTCCGCAATATTCTTCTCATTTAACTTTCCCCGGCCGCGAAGTTTTCTTACAGTGCCGTCTAATTTTTCTATTAACTCTTCAAACATAATCTATATTCTTTTTAGCCTAAAAATTTATACAATAAATATATTTAATGCAAGTATTTTTTTATAAATTTTAAAAAAATTATTTAACTTTGGCAATATTACCCTTAACAACCACTCTATTCTCAGCAAATAATTGTAAAACTTCCGGATAAATTTGATGTTCTATCTTCAATACCCGAGCTGACAGACTTTCAACTGTATCATCTCCTTTAACCTCAATGCATCTCTGGGCAACAATAGGTCCATGGTCATATTTATTATCAACTAAATGAACTGTTACCCCTGTTACTTTACATCCCCTTTTCAAAACATTTTCATGAACATAACTGCCATACATACCTTTACCACCAAATGATGGGAGAAGGGCAGGATGAATATTAGTAATTTTACTTTCATATTGTGAAATCACCTCAGCAGGGATTCTTTTCATATAACCGGCCAAAGCAATAAATGAAACATTATGGTTTTTGAGGAACATTAACATCTTTTTTACAAAATCTTCTCTTCTATCAAACATTGACCTTTTGATTACAACAAACGGAACTTTATGAACTAAAGCCTTCTTGATTGCACCGGCATTTTTATTATTTGTTACTAATAATTTAATATCTGCTTCTAAATCACCTTGCTTGGCCTTATCCAAGATAGCTGAAAAATTAGATCCTCTTCCTGAAGCAAAAACCCCTAACTGTAATCTATTCATTATCCTGCTCTCCATTATGTATTTTTTTTACCAAAAATTAAACATTAAAAATTGTATATTAATATTGATTTTTAAGCATATTATACGTATCCCAGGATTCACGCGTAAGGCGATAATCACCTAATCCTGTATCATCAACAAATATTAAATTATTGCCGAATCTATAATAGTACCATACTTCATAAGGTCTGCTGTTAGTCATATGAGGATATCTTCTAATATTATCAGGAGGCCCCAAAACTATATAAACCTCTCCTCGGTCAGTTAACCACCCTTCTCTACTATCTGAAAAATTTTTATTGGCAAATGCTACTCTTGAATAGTATTCTTTTTTTAATTCATTTACCTCTGTTGATGGAGTCGGATCCCTGGAATCCCAGAAGTCATTGAATAACTGTTCTTTTTTTTCAGTGCTCTCAGCAGTAAGCATTTCCTTGATCTTCTTAGAAGTAGCAACATATCTTAACTGCTCAATTGCCGAACTAATATCAATACTCACCGATGTCATTTGTGTCCAGTTAACTGAAAACCGCAATTTTCTTTCTATAACTTTCTGACCTGCTTTAATTTTCAGATTCAGTATATAATTGCCGCTTGCAAGCTTCTCTCTTGCTACTCTTAATAATATAGTTGTCTTGAATCCTTTTAATCCCTCTTTGTAGTTATAAGTATTATAAGTATTATCGCTGAAATCTTGAATATTTAAATCAATATCAATAGAGTCGATTTCTTTATTATTATAGATATCAAATTTTAAATATATTTCTTTTTGATCTTTATCATAATTCGCAACTAAATTCGGAGTATATATATCACCTTCTTCCCTGCTTTCTCTATTTAAAAATAACACATCACTCATACTAAAAGGAACATTATAATAATCTGTAATGCTGATTTTGCTTTTTTGAATTCTGGTTAGTTTACTGTCAACATCCATGAGTTCAACAATTAATTTATAATCACCTGAAGCAATATAAAATAATTCATTTAACGAACTGTATTTATTCACACTGTTAGTCGATTGAAAATTCTGTACTGTAACCTTTTTCTTTTTGATCCTTGTTTCAATTACATTATTATCCATGTCCAGTATAGTTATGGTTAATTCATACCCTGCTTTATAAACACTATCCTGGAAAACAAATTGCAGTTCATCGTAAGGAACGCTCATTAAGAATGTTAATTCACAGACATCAGAAACATTACTTATAGTTCTGTAAATCTTATAAAAAAATTTGGGGTGTTCATTCCCTGCCTGCTGTGGAATTCCTGAAAGCTGAGCACAGCTATTAAAATTAACAGTAAATAATATAATTACTGCAATTATAATTAAATACACTTTTTTATATTTCACAATTACCTCCAATATATAGATTACAAGAACGCCTTTATAAACCCTAACCCTGTTAAATTTTATATCCTTCTAAATCATAAGCTGAACTATGGTCAATCTTTATATTATAAAATTTACCTATATCCACCTCCCCTCTTACCCATACTGTTTGGTCAATTTCCAAACTATCCCCTTCAGATCGTCCAAAATACATCCCGTTATCTTTATCATATCCATCAATCAAAACCTGTATTGTTTTATCAATATATGAATTATTTAAATCATTTGATATTTCATATTGAGTATCCATCAGCCGGTTATACCTCCTGACTGCTTGTTTGTTATCAACCTGATTACTGTAATTGAACGCTTTGGTACCATTTTCAGGAGAGAAAACAAAACAGCCAAGTCTGTTAAATTTTATCTCTTCAATAAAATTAATAAGTTCCTGAAAGTCTTCCTCTGTTTCATCCGGAAATCCGACAATAAATGAAGTTCTCAGGGTTAGATCCGATATACGGTTACGGAGTTTATCGAGCAATGTTCTAATTTTCTTCGTATCAGAATTTCTGCCCATTGATTTTAATATATGACTGGAAATATGCTGTAAGGGTATATCCAGATAGTTGCAGATTTTTGGTTCATCTGCTATTATCTGTATAAGTTCATCTGTCACAGAATCCGGATAAGCATATAAAATTCTAATCCATTCCAATCCTTCAATGTTTTTCAATTCTTTTAACAATCTGGACAGATCTGCTTCATATGATAAATCCGCACCATATGCGGTTGTATCCTGAGCAACGAGATGTAATTCTTTTACGTCTTTATCTGCCAGCATTTGTGCCTCTTCGTTAATATCAGTAAGGTCTCTGCTTTTAAAATTACCTTTAATTGCAGGAATTATACAAAATGTACAATAATGATCACAGCCCTCGGCAATTTTTATATATGCAGTATGCCTGTAATTGGAAATCATCCGGGTTTGCCAGTTATGAGGATTATATGTAAACCGAGGTCCCAAAAAAAAATCACTCATTTCTTTAAAAGGCTCTACTCCCCAGAAATCATCAACTTCCGGTATCTGATTTCTAATTTCATGCTTGTATCTTTCTGATAAACAACCCCAAACATAAACCTTTAAATCTTTTTTTTCCTTTTTCAACTCCACAGCCTCAAGAATTGTATCTATTGACTCCTGTTTTGCTGATTCTATAAATCCGCATGTATTTATTAATATAATATCAGCTTCATCTGAGCTGTTTACAATATGTAAACCATTTGTTCGAAGTATACCCCCTAATATATCAGTATCAACTTCATTTTTAGGACAGCCAAGAGTAACTAACAACACTTTTTTTTTTGTATTTATCAAATTCAACAGTAATCAATCCTCTTCTAAAAGTCCATTAACGAATTTTCTACTATTAAACTTGACCAGATCCTCAATTGTTTCCCCGACACCTACCCATTTAATCGGTATATTGAGTGTTTTCTGAATCGCTACTACTATCCCCCCCCTGGCTGTTCCGTCTAATTTAGTTAAGGCAATGTCAGTAACACCAACAGCATCAGCAAAAACTTTGGCCTGAGATATACCATTTTGCCCAATAGTTGCATCCATAACCAGCAACACTTCCTGAGGTGCACCCTGCATTCTTTTTCCGATTACCCGTTGAATTTTTTTTAATTCCTCCATTAGACCCTTTTTATTATGCAGTCTTCCTGCAGTATCGATAATTAAAATATCCTTTTCTCGGGCAACAGCCGCATCTACAGCATCATAAGCTACTGAAGCCGGATCCGCTCCTTCTGAATGTTTAATCAAATCAGCACCTGCTTCTTTACTCCAGATAGTAAGCTGCTCAGCCGCTGCTGCACGAAATGTGTCAGAACAGCCCAATAATACTCTCTTTCCCTTATTTTTATAATAGTAAGCCAATTTTCCAATCATGGTAGTTTTGCCAGTTCCATTCACCCCAACTACCATAATCACATACGGTTTAGAATACTCTTGAATTTCTGGAGCTTTCACCTCAGAAGGAAATACCTTAATTAATTCTTTTTTCAGAATAGATAAGATGTCTTTTCTTTCTTCATTTTTATAATCAGAAAACTTTGCTTTCACATCTTCAATCACCTGTAAAGCAATCTCCACTCCTATATCACTTTCAATAAGGATTTCTTCCAGAGATTCTAACTGAGCCCCATCAATTTCATTCGTACCGCCAAAAACTGCTGTAAGTTTACTTAAGAATTCTTTTCTTGTTTTTAATAAGCCTTTTCTTAATTTTCCGGATGATTTTGCCATTTTATTTCTATATCCCTTCACTGTTAATCTTTTTATTAGTATCATCCACAATATACCTCTTATGCTTATCAATTTTGTATTGTTCCAGAAATCTCCTAAAATAAACCCAGGAAGAATATAATGTCAGGATTACTGCCAGCCAGGCCATAATCCACATATAAGGATCCAATTGTAAAACAAACAAAATAAGTGTCAGCCCAATTGTAAAAGCTGATATTTTTCCGGGAGTACTGGATTCCAGTACTTTATGTTTCTGTTCAATAACAAAAAAACTGAAAAGTAAAACAAAAATTTCCCTGGCAGCAATAATAACAAAAAACCATACCGGAAATATATACTGAGGAGAAATAATCAAAAACAGCATTAATCCGACAAAACTTAATTTATCAACGACTGGATCTATTATTCTTCCTGCATCAGACTGTAAATTCCATTTTCGTGCAACAAATCCATCCAGAAAATCAGTCAATCCTGATAATAGAATAACTATTAAGGCGAAAATCATCTTCTTATGAGAAAGCAGGTAAAAAATTGGTATTAATAATAAAAGGCGAATACAACTGATAATATTAGGTATTGAAAATAAATTTTTCTTATTCATTTTGCTCCAAACACTTTTGCTGCATCATACATTAATTGTGGGTATTTAAACAGAACTTTTTTAAAAATCTGATATCCACTGCGCTTTTCAGGAGAAATAGGTAATAAAAGTTTTGCAATTTTATTAAAATCTGTATCGGAAAACTGCGAAACAATCTTTTTTATCTTATATGACCGGTCATTATTTTTCCCTTCCTTCTTATACCATATTTTCTGATATTCAGTAAGTCTTTTTGCTGAAACATTACCTTCTTTAACAGCCTTTGCCGCTACTCTTCCGGCGATTTCACCTGCGATCATACTGTTTATTATTCCTCCGCCGGTAAGAGGGTTTATCTGAAAAGCAGCATCACCCACTAACATCAACCCATTTCCAACGATTACAGATGGTGAAGGGCCTGAAGTTACTCCCCCGGCTGTCATGGAAAGACAGGCAGAATGAGGGAATTTTCTTTTAATAAAAGTATTAAGATAGTTCAATGGATTTTGCTCCTTTGCCCTCTGTGAATCAATACCTAATCCAACATTGGCAATACTGTTTCCTTTGGGAAATATCCATAAATAACCACCCGGAGCAACTTGTTCGCCTAAGTAAAACTCCACACATTCAGGATCAATATCAATATTGGACAATAACATCTGAAAACAGGGGAGAATATATGATTTCTTGTTTATCACATTTAATCCTGCCCATCTGCCGATTTGCGACTCTATCCCATCAGCCCCTATGACCACAGAAGCTTGTATCCCCTCCTCTTTTCCCATATTTTCTACTCTAACCCCGGTTACCTGATCATTATCTTTAACAATCCCGCTCACATAAGCTCTGGTTATAATATGGGATCCTGCTCTTACTGCTTTTTCTGCCAGGGCAATATCAAAAATTTTTCTATGAAGTATCAATCCTCGTTCTCCTGGTAAAGATTCTATTTCAGTTCCATCCGGAGAAACAAATTTACTCTTGGTAATGATTTGAGCAATCCAGGAATCTTCAACATCAATTAAATCTCTTAAACTTTGCTCAGACACCCCTTCTGCACATCGCACCGGTATCCCTATATCCCTCTTTTTTTCCAGAATAAGAACAGAGGCACCTTCTTCAGATGCTTTTCTGGCTGTAGTTGTACCTGCAGGTCCTGCACCAACAACAATAATATCATATTTTTTCAACAATTTTATAATACAATCCCTTTACATTACTGTTTTTTTACACATATTTATTTTTATGAGCATCATTAACGCTGCCGTCTACTTCAATTGCCCACACAGGACACACATCAGCACACCAGCAGCACTTTTCACATTTTTCATCATTAATAAATATTTGATTCTCTTTCATGAGAATTGCATTTGCAAAACAGACTCCAACACACACTCCGCAGAAATCACATAAATCTTTGTTAATGGTTATAATATGAGATGACATTAAATTTATACCTTTCAAACTGGATAGTTAAAATTAAATCTTTTATGATAGTATAATTTTGTCATACCAAATATAAAAATCACAAGAACTGCATACCATATATAAACTATACAGATCATAACAGTTAATACAACAATGGAAAATTTTGTTGCTTGTAATGAAACAGATGTATCTTTTTTTAAACAACTCCTGATGAAAAATGGTAAAACTAAAAATGCCGGAATAACTAATATCCAATCCTTAAAATATAATGCTGTTAAAAAAGTAATAATTTCACATATCAGAGCAAAAATTTGAGTAGTTTTTATGCCGAATTTAACACTAAAAGTTATCTTATCTGTTTGCTTATCTCCTTTATAATCAGGGATAGTTGTATTTAAATACAATGCTAAAACAGCAAAAAAATAGGGAATCCCCTGCACTGGCAATATAAATCTGCCATACACGACACTCCATCCCAGAGAATAAATAATATAACCGCCGATGCTGTTTATCAGCATGCCTCCAAAAGGTTTATTTTTAAGTTTTAAAGGGGCAAAATTATAACAAATCCCTCCTAAAAGAAAAAGTACAATTAATGCCAGACCAATGCCGGGATTCAGAATAAACCCGGACATTATTCCCAAAAGAAGCAGAACCACTGCCTCTATCCAGGCAGCCTTTACTGAAATAATATCTTTTGTAAGCAAGAAAAACTTATTATTAATTCTGTCTGTTTCAAGATCCTTAATCTGATTTAAAATATAAGCACTTCCCATAACCAAAGTACATGCAAGAAAAATCAATACTACCGGCTGATAACTGAAAATCATTGCTTCTGTGGCTGATCTTTCCCCGCCCCACATACCCGCTAATAAATAAATCCACACCGGATACATCAGTATCGGACGCACAAGAAAAATATAATCAAAAATCCGTAATAATTTTTTCAATCTTTTAATCTTTCATGAACAGTATTATAACTGTATTTATCACAATTTATCAAAAAAATTAATATATTAAATGTTACATTTCATCTAATACAATAGGATTAGAATAGATCCATCCCTTTTTTCGCTTAAAAACCTCTGCCCTGTACACTCCACATTGTTCAACTTCTTCAAATAGATCTTCTCCTTTCTTTTGTCTGATCAACTTCCCGTTTCGTAATAATCTGATGTAACCGGGAGAAGGTGAAGAAATATAAAATTCGGCATTACTTTTGATCTTAATTCTGCTCCCCATAGGATGTCTTTGTTCAGATTCTTCACAGTAAAACTCAAAGCCCCGTGCATCTCCAAGATAATAATTAGAAATAAAACACCTGCCAAGAGTCAAAGCACGATATATTTCCTGTTCAGCTTCTTTAAATGATAATTTATTATCTTTCTTTTTTAACAGTTTCTCTGTTAAAAAATGTGTTCTGATAGATTTAAACTGGACTTTATAAGGATATATCTGAAATTTAATGAATCCCAATATCTTCATCTCATATGCATGTACATCTATACCTCCGATACCAACGACTCTTCTCTTCTTATTTAATACATCCCATCTCTGTAAAATTTCCCACACTGGAAATCGGATTGATCGCAAGGGATGCCATACTCTCCATAAAAAATTACTTCGGGTTACACCTTCTAACCATTCAGAAATCTGATTCCATATCTCTATGCCGTCAAAGCCTTCAGCGTCCCAGGCAGTCCATGGATAAGGAGGATAAGCCTCTATGCTGTTTCTTTTCTCTGCCGGATGGGCTATAATACCTATCCCTCCTCTCTTTTTTACTTCTTTAACATATTCCTGAGCGGAGATTCCGGATTCTACTTCTTTATCAAGACGAAATGCAAGATAATGATTTATATCATCGGGATCATTAATTTCATATCCAATAAGTACCAATATATTATCATACCAGCCTTCCAAGCCTTTACGTTTAGGCTTCAAAGTATGATGATCTGAAAACATGAGAAAATCCAGCCCTTTCTGTGCCCCGATATCTGCGATTTCCGGTATTGGTAACGAACCATCCGACCACGTAGAATGTAGATGTATAGCGCCCACAGATTCATACAGTTTTTTATTATCAACAGGTTTTACTTGTTTATCAGTAATACTCCGCATACAGCTCCCAATAAATCAAAGACAATATCCTTCCAGCTAAATTTTTCATACCGTTTTTTATCATAAATTTCTTTTGCAATACCTATACTCATGGAAACAATAATACCAGTTCTTCTGCTTTGGTTTTTATATAATCCGTAATGATGATTACTGATCCATTCTGTAAACCCTGCACAGTACAGGCAGGCAACAAAATGTTTGAATTTATCTTTTCCTAACCACTTGTCTTCTGTTACTTTCTGATTCTGATCAGTAGAATCCGGTATTATTTCCTGACTGACACTATCTGCCGTAAAAATAAAGAGTTGACATAAGATAAGCAATACTATTAACTTATGCACTTACAATCCCAGATCTTTATCAATTGACTGCATAGCTTGAAGGGCTAAGCTCATAAATTCCTTCAGAGGAATACCCAGCTCTTCACAACTTTTAATTTGATCCCTGTCAGCTCCGGCAGCAAATCTTTTTTCCTGGAAACGGCGTTTAAGAAATTCAACATCAACTTCTTTTAATTTTTTAGTGGGATGCATTAGGGTTGCCGCGACAATAAGCCCGGTTATGGGATCAACCGCATATAACGCCTTATCCAGTTTATTCTCTCTTGTTATATGACCTGGATGAGCTTTTATGGCATGGATTGTTTCTTCCGGCACATCCTCAGCAGACAACATCTCTGCTGTACGAAATCCATGTTTGGGAAAATCATCAACAGTTTCATCATAATCCAGGTCATGCAAAAGTCCGGTAATACTCCATACCTCACTATCCTCTCCCAATCTTTCAGCAATTTTTTTCATCACTGCTTCTGTTGCATACATGTGTTTCTTTAAATTATTTTTGGAAACATGTTTGTCTATTAATTCCAAAGCTTTCTCTCGTGTCATATATTTACCTCAATATTAAAATGTTAATGTAATGGAAAATAAGGTAAAAACATTCGCCCATGCAGAATTAAAGGACAGATCAGGACCTGTATCAAACTCAGCTAAACTTGCATCCACATAAGCATCTATTACATTCAGAATATGCACTGCAAAAAGCCACCATAAAAATCGGCTCTTGATATTCCGATAAAATTCCCTTTCATCTTCTGATCTGCTCTGAACCAGCTGCTGATGATAGTAAACAGCATTCCCTGCCAATGCTGCTTCTCCCCCCAAAACCAGAATCGCTTTAAATATCTTTCCATTATATAACTGACCAAATCCAGGCAAAACAGCTGACCGTATAACTGCAGTTTGAGGGGATACATTATTTTTTTTCCCATAATCCGATGAATCTGCCTCAATCTGTGAAAAACAATATCCATAAAAAAATACAGTAAGGAGAAAAAAAATCTTCCAGATATTTTTTTTCTCCTTACTGATTATCTTATACATGCAATACATTCTATTTCCACTAAAGCATTTTTAGGAAGTGCTGCCACTTCAACTGCAGAACGAGCAGGCAGATTTTTTGTAAAAAACATGGCATATATTTCATTAAATTCGGCAAAGTCGGCAATATTTTTCAAATAAACAGTAACTTTTACCACTTCTTTAAAAGATGATCCGGCTTCAGTTAAAACAGCTTTCAAATTCCTGAGTGCCTGTACTGCCTGCTGTTTAAAACCTGATCCTGCCAATGATTGTGTTGTTGGATCAAGACCTATCTGACCTGCACTGAAAAATAATATATTACAATCAGTGATGATTCCCTGGCTGTACGGTCCGACAGCTTCTGGTGCCTGATCTGTATGAACAGCTGTTATACTCATCTTTTTATCCTTATTGTTATAATATTTTATTGTTCTTCATCAATATCTTCATATTTGGCATCTTCTATATCTTCATTGTTAAAATTAATGGATCCGTTTTTTTGTTGTCCTTTAATTTCACTTTTCCGAATTTCATTCTTAATGAAGGATTTTAGAAGATGATATCCAAAATATCCAATTATTACCAATAAAATAAATCTTAAAAACATAGCCTGACTACCTTTTTCTTGGTACATAAAATTTTACACCTGAAGGCGGATTCATTATCCGGTCTATTAAATCATCCAGATCATCTTTATTGTTAACAAAATCTATTTCCTGGATATTAATGATCAACAAAGGTGATTCAGAATATTTGAAAAAAAACTGGTTATACGCTTCGTTTAGTTTTTGAATATAATCTCTGGATATATGCTTCTCAAAAGACTTTTTCCGTTTTTTGATATTGGACATTAAACTGTTGGTATCGGACTGTAAATAGATAACCAGATCTGGTTTGGTAAGTTCTTTTTCCAATAGATTTACCACCCGCTTATATAATCGTAAATCTCTGTCATCTAAATTTAAATTAGCGAAAATCCTGTCTTTCTGAAATATATAATCAACGATAAGATAATCATGAAAAAAATCTCTCTGAGGTATGTTGATCAATTGTCTGTATCTATTAAGTAAAAAATAAAGCTGGACCTGAAAATTAAAAGATTCCGGATCCTTATAAAAATCTTCTAAATAAGGGTTTTTTTCATTCTCTTCAAGAATAAGTCTTCCCCCCAGATGTTTATGAAGGAGTTTAGCAAGACTTGTCTTACCAACTCCGATAACTCCTTCTACAGCAAAATAATAATGCTGATTCAAAAGAGACTCCTCTTAACTAAATTATTATTTATATAACTGAACTTTACTTGTGTCATTACATTCTTTCATAATCTCAATAACGTTTTTGTTCTTACCTGGGATAACTAAATCCGGATCAAGTTCAGATAAAGGTTTCAAGACAAACATCCTTTCAGGTAATAATGGATGAGGAACTTGAAGCTCTTTTATACAAATTTTTTGATCATCACATATTAAAATATCTATGTCAAGGGTGCGTGCCTGCCATTTCTGGTTTTCTTTCACTCTTCCATATTTCTTCTCAATTTTCTGACACTGTCTTAAAAGTTCAATGCAATTCAGTTCTGTATTAATCATAATAACCTGATTCAGGAAGAAATCCAAATTTTTGTTTCCCCACGATTCAGTTTCATATATGGATGAAGACTTTAGAACTTTAGTTTTTCTCAATTTATTAATTGTTCTAACAGCATTTTGTAGATATTCTTCTCTGTTGCCTTTGTTAGAACCCAGACTTAAAAACACTTTCATGTCAATCATTCTTACTTAATTAATTTGTTTAAGTTATAAAAAATCAATTAAATTGTCAATTAAAAAGCTTGAACAAACAAAAAAGAAAACACATCGTTAAAAGTATCTTTTCACCTCCTTGTGAAAGTAAATGAAATTCGGTTTTAGATTTCAGTAGTAAATCATACATTCAAAGGTAAATAAAATCTCACCCGGATCGTGTTCTTGATTTTAATATGCTCATTATTTAAATTTATTTTCTTGGAATTAATACAAATTTAATTATCTTATAAGTGAAAATATAAGACTTTAAATATAAGTATATGTAATTTATAGTTTAATAGTGATAATGACATTAAAAAAAACATTGATTTTATTTTATTTTTTTTCATTTATTATTTGTACAAGTATCTCAATTTGTGAGGAAAATAAAGAAAAATGGTATGTACTGCAGAAAAATAATATTCATGTTTTATATATAAAAAATGATATTAATAATGCCAGAAAAATCATTGATTTTGTTGATAAAAAGTTAGCAAAAATCTCATCCGATCTAGGATTTACTCCTCTAGATACAATTAAAATAATCATAGCTCCTTCAAATAAAAGATTTTATCACATTGCAGGAAACACGCTTCCTGAATGGAGCAGTGGTGCAGCCATTCCCTCCCGAAGTATAATCCTTCTGAAATCTCCTCGGATTACAAATCCTGATGTAAATCTGGAAAAGATTATTGTTCATGAGTTAACTCATATTGGATTATATCTGGCTACAGAAGGTCAGGACCTCATGAAATGGTTTAATGAAGGATTTGCCCAGTATTATTCAGGTGAATTGAACATGAATGCAAAAATTCTCTTGGCAAAACGATTAATGAGCAACAACTTTTTAAGACTGAAAGAAATAGATGAAGTTCTCACTTTCAGAAAATCCGAGGCAACACTTGCCTATGAAGAAGCGCATGCTGCAGTATTGTATTTAATAGAATTAGGGGGACTGGATGCTGTAAAAATTTTAATTGACAACCTAAAACAGACCGGAAATATGAATCAGGCCATGAAGCACTCGATTAATATGGGGTTTGAAGAATTTGAATCAAAATGGATTGACGCAATGAAGAAACGGTATCTCTGGCTGGTAATTTTTGATTATCGTCTTATAATAAGCATATTATTTATTATGTTATTTTTAGCAGCCTATCTGCTGAAAATAAAAAGTACAAGAAAAATCAAACAAAACTGGGAGAAAGAAGATATTGAAAATTTTCAAACAGATAAAGAAAATATCCTGGATTAAAAAAATCCAGCACCGACTGGAGTTGATCATACTCCGATTGTTTATGTTGTTAATCTGGTCAGGAAATCCAGGGGGATTACAACGCGGTGCTGAGATTTGCGGCTGGATAGCCTATAAAATATTTGGAACAAGAAAAAAAGTAGTGCTTGATAATCTGCGTAAATCCTTTCCAGAAAAAAGTGAACAAGAAATAAGAGAAATTGCCTTAAATACATATGTTAATTTCACCAAAACTGTTATAGATTATATACGTTTCCCCATCCTCAATAAAAGAAAAATTCTTGATTTGTTTATAATTGAGGGTAAGGAAAATCTGGATTGGATTATTGAAAACGGAAAAGGAGCAGTAATGGTAGCCGGTCATTTTGGAAGCTGGGAACTTATGGGAGCAGCGCTTGCTCAAATGGGGTATCCAATCTCATATCTGGTAGGTGAACAGCACAACAAATATGTTGATGATATTATGAATGAATACCGGAAGATGATGGGTATACATATTATTCATATGGGAGTAGCAGTGAGAGGGGTTATCCGCACCTTAAGAAATAACGGCATGGTAGCACTCCTGGCAGATCAAAATGCTGGTAAAGACGGTATCTTTATAGATTTTCTGGGAAGAAAAGCTTCAGCACATCAGGGGCCGGCAGTCTTTGCTATTAAAACCGGAGCTCCTATTATATTCGGCAGCACTACTTTCCTTCCCAATGGCAAGTATAAATTCACAATAAAATTATTGACTTTCAACCATTTAAATAAATTATCGGAAGAAAATATCCGGAAAGTCACTCAGGCGCATAATAATCTGCTGGAAAAAGCTATCCGCAAAAATCCTGATCATTGGTTCTGGATGCACAAACGATGGAAGACCAGACCTTCGGAAGAAAAAAAACTAAAATAAAACAAACAGGATGAGTTATTATCATGAAAAAAGTATTAACCTATGGTACATTTGATCTTTTTCACTATGGTCATTTAAGAATATTAAAACGAGCGAGAGAATTGGGCGATCATTTGACAGTTGCAGTTTCTACAGATGAATTTAATGCTGTTAAAGGAAAAAAATGTGTATATCCTTTTGACCACAGAGCTGCTATTGTTAAGGCAATAAAATATGTAGATGAGGTTATACCGGAAACCTGCTGGGAACAAAAAATTGATGATATAAAAAAACATAATATTGATATCTTTGTAATGGGTAATGACTGGGAAGGAAAATTTGACTTTATAAATGAGTATTGTCAGGTAGTATATTTAAAAAGGACTAAAGATATCTCTACCACACAAATTAAAGGGGGTTTTTATAAAAACAACAAGTCATAAACTGCTTACCTTCTTTTCTCTTTAGAATATACAAATATTAAATTTAAAAATTTATACTGACTCTGTATATAATAAAGAAGATAAAGATATGAATGAATCAAATAAAGATAAAATCTTTGGTATCAAACCGGAAACAGTCTTTACACTAATTGAGGATTTCTTTTAACCGGCCGAAAACATGAAATGTTTATTCTACATAGCGAAAATCTATTCCCTACCTATAATAAAACCCCTGGTTGAATACTGCAATCAGGCAAATATTGAATATAGATTTTATATATCACAGAAAGTTGAAAATAATTTCCCTGAGCAATGGGATGCGAATAAAAAGATAGGATCCGTTCCTGAGGCAAAAAAATTCCATCCTGACTTTATTCTTTGTCCAGGTAACTTTATTGATTTCAGAATCCCGGGAATCAAAGTACAAATTTTTCACGGTTTAGGCGTAGAAAAAAAATCCCATTACAAAATCCGTCATTTTTTTGACGTTTATCTTACCTCCGGACCTTTTGTGACAGAAAAATTCAAAAATTTGCAGAAAAAATACGGTTACTTTTTAGTAAAAGAAACCGGCTGGCCTAAAATTGATTATATTCTCAATTATGATACAACCAATTTAAGGAAAAGATTCTCAATCCCTGTACATAAAAAGGTAATCCTCTATGCCCCGACGTTCAGCAGATCCATGGAATCAGCATCTGATTTGCTGCCTTTAATTCCCGAGATTGTTGAAGAAAATGAAATATGGTTATTGAAATTCCATGAACTAATGGATAAAAAAGTAATTGATTCTATAAAAAATAAAGATCTGTCTAATCTCAGAGTTATAGATACAATTGATATTACACCTCTTCTGCATCTGTCTGATATCATGATATCAGACACTTCTTCTGTTATCTACGAATTTCTGACCTTACATAAACCGGTTATTACCTACCGGACACACAGCCGTAAAGATAAAGGTATCGATATTTATGATCCCCATCAACTCAGAGAAGCTGTTAATAAAGCATATACAACTTCTTTTAAAAACCATGCTCAAAAACAGCTTGCTGATGTAAACCCCTATCTTGACGGCAACATCTCAAAACGTATATTTGACACCCTGAAAGATATCAGACAAAATAATCTGCTTCCGGAAAAGAAAAAGCCGGCTAATCTTTTCAGAAAATATCAGATCCTGTTCCATTCATTATTCAGAAAGGGATATTTACGATGACCAAGATAAATTAAACCTACTATTTTCATAAAAAAACAGGAAATAATATGCCTAAAAAAATCAAGCTGCAGGGAAAATATGCCCGATTAGCAAATAAAATGCTCAAAGAAGTAACAACCATTTTAGAACAGGAAAATATTCACTATGTATTGGAAGCCGGAACCTTACTGGGGATTGTCAGAGAAAACCGGTTATTGCCCTGGGATCATGATTTGGATGTTACTATACCCAGTGACTATTGTCATCATTTATTAAAAATCAGGTGGAAATTCTGGAGAAAAGGATATCGAACTCGGATTAGAAGATTTACCAGAGATATTGGCCCTATTAAGAAAGGTATGCCGCGTATCCTGAAAATCCGCACCACAAAATGTTTATTTATAAAAGATATCAATCTTATGGATATATTTATTAAGTATCCGGTAAAGGATGAATATCAATGGACAGTTTCAGTAAAAAGACCGGTTCTCAAAGCAACTCCAAAACATTTTTATGATGAAAGAACTCAAATTTCATATAAAGGAAAAAAATACTATGTCCCTCTTGATTATAAAGGATATCTTACGTATCATTACGGAAACTGGAAAGTCCCAGTAAAAAAATGGAACTTCAGAACAGATGATCATTGTGTAAAAAAGGAATTGTAAAGAAAAACATGAATATATATTATTTTGCTAACAGTATTTATCAGTTTCCCTATGCATTGCCTATCTATAACCGGGTAGGCGGAACGTTTGTTGTAAACACCAAAAAAAAATACTACCATTTTAAACGGTATCTGCGGGGCATGGCCAAATTTGGAGAAAAAACATTTTTAAATACTCCTAAAGTAATACTAGTCCCTCGAAATGAACTATATAAACTTAAAGGTATTATTCTGTTTATGGCAAATTCGATCAATCCGGAACATGAATATAAAAATGCGATAACCATATTTCAAGAACACGGAGCCAGTGAAAAAAAATACGGAGGGGGGAAAAGCATTACCGTGAAAAAACTTATGAAATATGATTATATATTTCTTTCAGGTCCAAAAAACAAAGAAAAATTAAAGGATTCCAATCTAAATATTCCAAAAGAAAAACTAGTCAATATCGGCGGATTACGTTTTGATGACTATGTCATGGGTAATATTGACCGGGACACTGAAATAGAGCGATTGGGGATTAAAGACCGGACCCGAAAAAATATATTATATGCACCAACCTGGCGTTTTGGTAACGGAACGTTTAGAAAATATGCCTTTCCTTTTATAAAGGAAATTACAAAAAAGTATAATTTTATTATCCGGCCTCATTATCATGACCGCCGTTACGGCTCATTTGTGTATTATCTCTCAAAATTAAAAGGGATCAAACACCTCTACTTTTCTCAACCAGCAAGTTTAATCAAGCATGATACATATTTTGCCTTTGCCGTATCTGATCTCATGCTGAGTGATGTCTCATCTGTTATCTACGAATACTTAATAACCAGAAAGCCGATAATTATTGTGCAAAATGATTTCAAACAACGTCACACTATGCCTGATAACATGAATATATTAAAACATGTCGATATATATGATGGAAAAGAAAATATTGTCAAGCTGATAGACAAGAATCTTAAAAATTATCATGAAAAGCAAAAAACATATGAAATGTTACTAAATAATTGTTTTTATGCTACCCGAGGAGATTGTGTTGCCAATGCTGTTTCTTTTTTAAACTCGTTAAAAGGAAAATTTTATGAAGAAATCTCAAAAGGCACTTGACAGAATACGAAATTCCACCATACATCCTCTGATTACGAACATTGGCAAGAAAATAGAAAAAAAATATTTCAGCGGAATCCCCATCATTATCGGCGCCAGTCCCAGATCAGGAACTACCCTTCTTTTATCTATATTAGATGCATATCCCAATATACATTCCATTCAAAGACAAACCTATGCCTTTACCAAATGGACTGAAGATGAACCTTGCATACCCCCCAGAATTGACAGGTTGTACCGGGAATTTCTACGACATAGAATTTCTCCGCAGGCAAAAAGATGGTGTGAAAAAACCCCTAGGAATATAGGATACTTTGATAAAATATTAAATTATTTTAATGAAAATGTTAAACTCATTCATATGATCCGGGACGGGAGAGACGTGGTCACCTCAAAACATCCTCTACATAGACCAGATCAATACTGGGTTACAGCTGAGCGATGGGTAGGTGATGTAAGGGCCGGCCTTAAATTCAAAGATCATCCCCAGGTATTTACCATTAAATATGAAGATTTAATATTTAATTTTGATCATGAAGTAAAAAAACTGAGTCAATTCCTAAATGAAAGCTTTATTCCTACTGACCGATCCTGGAAAGAAAAAACTTCTCTGAAAAAAAGCAAACACTGGGCAGAACCCATCCAGGATCTTCATGCCAGATCAATTAAAAGATGGAAAAAAGAGGAACACAAAAAGCGGATGGAAGAATTCCTTCTTAATCCTGAAGCAATAAAGTTATTAAAAGAATTGGAATATGAGGTTTAACTTTATAAATGATACTGACTGGCTTTGTCATATCCATAATTCATTACTCTAACTGATATAATCCCAGAACAATCAAAATTTTAAATAAATAAGGAACAAAAAAATGATTAGTATTATATTTTGGAGTAAAATATGAATTCTAAAACAACTTTATCGAGCCTTATTCAACAATTACCTTCTCATTCCAGTTAATTTCTATTACTTCAAAATTATTATCTACAGCAGGTAAAAATCTGACTATTTGTCTGGTAAAATTATTGATATTCCCGCTGGTAAAAAACTGATGCCTCTTTTGCTCTGTTTGCTCTGAAAGCACTTTTTCATTTCGATAGAGTCTCAAAACCGATACAGTCTGCTTTGCCACCGGAAGAGCAGGATCAATAATTGAAACACTCTCTCCCATAATTTCCTGGATAATTGACTTCAGATAGTGATAATGTGTACACCCCAAAACGAGTTGATCAATTTTTTTTTCAATCATTGGACTCAGATATTGTTTAAGAAGAAATCTGGTCTCAGCAGTGTCAATACTACCAGCTTCTACTTTTTCCACCAGACCAGGACAGGATTGATGTACTACTTCAGCGTCTCCGGCATATTTCTTAAGTAACTTTTCATAAGGTTTACCCTGAAACGTCGCCTGAGTAGCAATGACTCCTATAATACCGGAACGGGTTTTTTCTATCGAAGGTTTTATTGCAGGTTCCATACCCACAAAAAAAATATCAGGAAATTTTTCCCTTAAATAGTATAAGGCTGCAGCAGACATAGTATTACAAGCAATAACAATTATTTTTACTCCCCGGTTAATCAGAAAACGGGTGATCTGTCCGGAGAATTCACGTATCTGTTCAAGAGTACGTAGACCATAGGGAACATGTGCCTGGTCTGCAAGGTAGTAATGAGTTTCTCCGGGAAGCAAACGCAATATTTCCCCAAAAACACTTAATCCCCCTATTCCGGAATCAAAAACTCCTATCAAAGTATGCTCCTTAGTTACATCTTATTTTTCATATGTTAATTCATAGAAGAAAATGTAATTCTCGCATAAAATAAAGTGTGTTTTTTGACTTCTGGCCTCTGATAACTGGCTTCTAGACGCTAATCTACTTACGTTCTATAGTTCTAAAGCTCTAAAGTTCTATTGTATCTTTTATCTTTTATCTTTTATCTTTTATCTTTTGTCTTTTGTCTTT
>CAZETW010000040.1:0-4858 GCA_964515295.1 uncultured bacterium
CTATTTAATCTGGAAACAACCATAATGTATAGTCTCCATAAGGCTGGTCAGGTGAAGCTGACTATTTATAATATTCAGGGGGAAAAGATCGTACATCTGGTTGACGAATTCAAACAACCGGGTTCTTACCAGATCGATTGGAAGGGAAGAGATACCCGGGGGAATGTGGTCTCTTCGGGTATTTATATTTATAGATTATCTTTTGCAGACAAGATACTCTGTAAAAAGATGTTTTTGTTGAAATAACTGATCAAAACTATCCTGACAGGGTCGCGGATCTATCCCCCTTCGATGAGCTCAGCATGAAGGATTTAGCTATTCGAAATAGAAACAAAGCTGTGCTTTGTTTTTAACCAGGTCTAACACACTTCAATGAACTCAGGGTGACGGAATCTAAAATCAACAATCGTTAATCGTTGGTCTTACATCCTTTGTTTTTGATCTCAGAACACGGATTAACGATGTGTTATTGCTTGCTAAAAAGCGCTTTTATCTTATCCCATAAATTTTTTAACCAATGATAAAATTTCTGCAGAGGTGTTTTGGGATGGAGGAGTTCTTCTCTGGTTTTACTGTATTTCTGTTGTTCCTGTGGACTTAAATGAAGCCTTCCCAGATTTTCATGGTATTCCACATCCAGTTTTTTCAATGTATCTTCATCAATTTCAATCATTTTTACTTCAATTGACTCCCATCCAAGCTGACGACAGGCTTCGAGGCGACGGAAACCGCTTACCAGTTCTTTCTTTGAATTTACAATAATGGGCTGTATAAGTCCAATAGTACGAATAGATTCTTTCAGGGGTGAGAGGTCACCGATATCCTGACGTATTCTGGGACCGATTTTAATTTCATTTATTTTCACTTTCATGATATCCCTTGTACATTAAAATTTTTTAGAATTCACCCGTTATTAAAGCACTAAAATGCTCCCCAGGACTGATCTCCCGGAATATAGTTACTGGGACAGATGAATTTGAACATTTTAGCCACCTTGCGGGATCTTTCCAGTTTTTCTTTGTCTTTTTTTTCTATTGCAGATAATTTCGTACCAGTAACTTCCTTCACGAATTTTTGTGCTGCTTGTTCTCTTTCCTCTTCGGTTTTGAATTGTTTGCGAATTTTTCTGAGCTCCCCGCAGTCCAGCCAGAATCCGCCGCATTTTGGACACTCGTCAACCATCACTTTTCTCTTAACACTGAAAAAATGCTGCATCATTACCACATCACCGGATTTGGGACATTTTCTTTTTTTTGCAAAATCAACTTTTGTTCCGGGATCCTGTTCAATATCAAGCAATTCTTCACCAGCAGCCTCGTGTTGTTCATCAACTTTTTGCAATTCAAACCAGTCAAACCATACTCCGGCGCATCCTCCTTTACACACATCAAATTCAATATTATTAACTTTTAGTTTACTTAATGTATTTCCACAGGCAGGACAAATCATATTTATTCTCCTTTTATTTCAAAAATAACATTTTTTCAGTTATCACACAAGAGCTATTCCTGATTTTCAGAAAATTTATTTTGTTTTTCTTTTAATCATTTATTATATTTATCGTTGATCTTTTATGTGTCAGAATCTGAACAGAGGGTAAAGTATGGGTGAATATGATTTTAGAAATATTGAGAAAAAATGGAGAAAATACTGGCGGGATAATAACTTATATACTATAGATTTAGAAAATGAGGAAAAAGAAACGCTATATTGTCTGGTTATGTTTATCTACCCCTCAGGAGATAAACTGCATATAGGACATTGGTATAATTATGCACCTACAGATACCTGGGCACGATTTAAACGGATGCAGGGATATAATGTGTTTGAACCTATGGGATATGATGCTTTCGGACTACCGGCTGAAAATGCTGCAATAAAGAAAGGGATTCATCCGGCAGAATCAACTGAAGAAAATATTTCTGAAATCAGAAAGCAGCTGAAAGAAATCGGAGCCATGTATGATTGGTCAAAAGAAATCAATACCAGTAATCCTGAATATTATAAGTGGACTCAGTGGCTTTTTCTTCTTCTGTATAAAAATGGCCTGGCGTATAGAAAAAAGGCACCGGTAAACTGGTGTCCTTCCTGCAAGACTGTATTAGCGAATGAGCAGGTAGTGGAAGGATCGTGCGAACGGTGCAGTTCAGAAGTAATGCAGAAAGACCTGGAACAGTGGTTTTTCAGAATAACTGAATATGCAGATAAATTACTGGAAGGACTTGACAGAATTGAATGGCCGGAAAAGACTGTTATTATGCAGAAAAACTGGATTGGTAAGAGTAAAGGAGCTGCAATTACTTTTCCGGTTGACGGGTATGATGATTCTATGGAAGTTTTTACCACCCGTCCTGATACTCTCTGGGGAGTTACGTACATGGTCCTCGCCCCCGAACATCCTCTGGTAGAGAAACTGACCACTAAAGAACATAAAAAAGAAGTTGAGTCATACGTAGAATCTTCAAGGAAAGAAACAGAAATATTCCGGACTTCCCTGGATAAGGAGAAAACAGGGGTTTTTACCGGAAGTTACTGTATCAATCCGGTCAATAAAGAGAAAGTTCCGATATGGATTGCAGATTATGTGCTGATGAGTTATGGAACCGGAGCAGTTATGGCAGTACCGGGACATGATCTGAGAGATTTTGAATTTGCCACTAAATTTGATCTGCCCATACGTGAAGTCATCAGTCCGGACGGAGAAGAACACGGAGAGCTTGAGCAGGCATTTGTAGAGTCTGGTATTATGATCAATTCCGGACCTTTTACCGGACAGGAATCTAGTACGGGAATACAAAAAGTAATTTCCTATTTAAAAGATAATAGTTGGGGAGAGGCCAGAATAATCTATAAACTTCGGGATTGGCTGATATCGCGTCAGCGGTACTGGGGTGCACCTATCCCCATGGTCAAATGTGAACAATGCGGTTATGTACCTATTCCTGAAGGTGATTTACCAGTAAAACTCCCCCAAAAAGTGAGATTTACCGGCAGCGGTAAATCTCCTCTGGTAACAAATACTGAGTGGGTTAATACTACATGTCCCAAGTGCGGAAGCAAGGCTGAAAGAGAAATTGATACCATGGATACGTTTGTTTGTAGTTCCTGGTATTTTTTAAGATTTCTGTCCCCGCATTTGAATTCCGCTGCTTTTGACAAGAAACGTGCTGATAAATGGCTGCCTGTAGATCAGTATGTCGGCGGAGCAGAACACGCTGTTATGCATTTAATGTATGCCCGCTTTATTACTAAGGTGTTGTATGATTTGAATATGATCAGTTTTGATGAACCCTTTCAACGACTAATTCATCAGGGAGTAATCACTAATGAGGGTGCTAAAATGTCTAAATCAAAGGGCAATGTTATCAATCCTGATGATTATATTCATACATACGGATCAGATGTATTCAGAATGTATATGATGTTTATGGGGTCCTATACCGAAGGAGGCGACTGGTCTGAGGACGGAATCCATGGAATTAACAGATTTTATTACAGAGTATGGCGGCTGGTAGATGCAATTTTAAAAACTCCTCCTGAAGGAAAGGAAACTGAAAAAATCAACACCCTTGAACGGCAATGTCATTATGCTGTTAAGATGGTTACTCAGGATCTTAAACGGTTTCAGTTTAATACCTGTATAAGCAGAATAATGGAACTGGTAAATGAAATGTATCTTTATATCCAGGATGTTTCTTATCAGGATCAAAACAAAAAGATTCTTAATGATTCATTAAAAATATTAATACAGTTGTTTTCTCCCTTTGCTCCGCATCTGGGAGAGGAATTATGGCATCGTATTGGATGTACAGACAGTGTTTTTAACTCCACATGGCCAAAATGGGATGATAATAAACTAACTACTGAGACAGTAAATATCGTTGTACAGATTAACGGTAAAGTACGAAGCCAGCTGGAAGTGGAGGCAGATTCTGATGAAGAACAGATAAAAAAAGAAGCTTTAAATGATCCCAAAGTTCAGAAGTATACCCGGGACAGAGAAATTAAAAAAACAATTTATGTGAAAAATAAACTGTTAAGTATTGCTGTTAAGTGAGTTTTAGCAGTTGGCCTTTAGCTGGTTGGCAATGAGCAATTTTGAATTCAGAATCAGGTGTTATGAATTAGAAAAGAATATTAATTGAAATTTCTTATTAAAGAGGAGCATTTTATGAAGTTAAATAGTAAAATTTCAGTCATAGTACTTGTTATGTTTGTTGTAGTTTCAACTGTTTATTCCCAGAGTACTAAGGTATTAAAATTTAAGGGTGGGTTTTTTGATCCCAAGGGTATGCAAAACAGTCTGATTTTAAGTGGGAATTATGGTATTGCAATTGATGAAAGAATTGATTTAAGTTTTGGGATTTCCTATTTCAATAAGACCAGTAAGTCAAAGGATGTGACATTCGAAGGGTCCAAGGATGATGTTGAATATCAGGTCATTGATGAAACCAAAGAGTATTCTAATACTCTTTTACCATTATCCCTTGATTTAACTGCTTCTTTTCCCATGCAGCCTTCTTTTTCCTGGATCCTCGGGGGAGGCTTGACCTACGAGTTTTTATTTTTAAAGGATGCCACCTTTTCAGGTTTTGGATGGAATGTTTTCCTGGGTATTGAATATGAGATCGGCAGCCGCTCTTCTTTTATTATTGAAGGATTGTATAACAGCTGTAAACCACAGGGAAAAATTAAAGTGGAAGATATTGGTAAAACCACTGCAGAGGTTAATGTATCCGGAATCGGCATAAGAGGTGGAATCAAGTTATTGTTGTATTAAAAGCGTGGAAATGAGAGTATAAAGACAAAAGATAAAAGATAAAAGATAAAACAATAGAAGTTTTTAACGCAGGAATAT
>CAZETW010000040.1:4958-25256 GCA_964515295.1 uncultured bacterium
CGGCAGTAAAGACACTTCTTATTGCCAACGGTATAATGTATCTGTTCCAGATGCTGGTGGGGCCTCAGTTAATTATGGTACTTGGTTTAATACCGAGATTTGCCTGGTCAGAATTATTTATCTGGCAATTTGTTACTTATATGTTTCTGCATGGGAATTTTTTTCATATTTTGCTGAATATGTATGCTCTCTGGATTTTTGGAGTAGAGGTGGAGAGAATGTGGGGCAAAAAAGAGTTTTATAAGTATTATTTTATTACCGGAGTAGGAGCAGGGATTATACATACACTTATAACTCCAATGTCAACCATACCAACAATCGGAGCTTCCGGGGCAGTTATGGGTGTTTTAACTGCATATGCAGTTATGTTTCCCAATCGGGTTATCACTTTATTGCTTTTTTTTATACTGCCGGTGCGGATGCGGGCAAGAACTCTCGCTCTTTTTTTTGCAGGTATGTCGCTTTTAAGTGGTATTACAGGAAGTGCTGATGGTGTGGCACATTTTGCGCATCTTGGAGGTATGCTTATTGGATATATTTATATGAAGCAGGGTTTGAATTTTGGCTGGATAATCAATAAATTTAAAGAATGGAAAAGACATAGAGGAACAAATGCGAACTATAATAAACAGGAAGAAAGAGAAAAACTGAGAAGGATAGTGGATCAGATACTGGATAAAGCAAATCAGGTGGGAATGGATAATCTTACAAAAGAGGAAAAAAAATTCCTTAAAAGAGCAAGTAAGATTCTAAAAAAGGATGAAAAATCATAAAATCAATTGTAATGTGTTTTAATATATTAAAATCAAAAAAAATTTTTACATATTTTATTTGTTCAATCATTCTATTTGTAATTACAAATACTATTCAGGCGCATCAAAAAGGTGAAGTTGAACTCAAGTTTACACATACACAGCAGAGTTATCTTATTCCTGCTCTTATTAAAGATGATGTTACTTATTTTTCACTTAAAACTTTTGCAGATCGGTTGAATTTCAGTTATTTTTTTAATCAGACCAAAAGGAAAATGGTTTTAAAGATGGGTTCCGGATCCCTTATTGTTTCCGGTTTTAATCCTTTTCTTATTTTATATGATAAAGTATATCAAATGCCTCTAATTTCAATTGATGCGGGAGATGATATTTATGTTCCTGCTGCAATCTTTGCTAGTATTATAGGAGATAAATTACCTGCTGAGATCAGTTATAATAATAATGATAATATTTTATCAGTTGATAAGTTTAATTATAATATTTTAAGTATTGATGTTGAAACAAAACATAACGGCAGTTCAATACATATTCATACAAGTGAACAATTTAAAGAATCGGATGTTTCTACATCTTTCAGACACGGGTGGTTATATGTAACTATCCTGGGAGGAAAAGTAGATACGGTCCAGACGTCAACTGAGACAAAAAAGGGAATTATCAGTAAAATTGCAGCTTTTCAATTTGATAAATCTTCTCAAATTACCTTTAAGTTAGATAGAGAAATTGACGATAAATCAGTCAGTATTAAGGATAATGAAATTATTATATCAGTCTGGCATGAAGTACATGCACAATTGTCTAAGAATAACTCTATTGCATCTGATCGGAAAAAATGGATGATAGACAGAATTATAATTGACCCCGGTCATGGCGGAAAAGATCCGGGAGCGATAGGTCCCAAGGGAACAAAAGAAAAGGATCTAACTCTTGATATTGCTAAACGTTTGAAAAAATTACTGGAAGATAACTTGGATGTTCAAGTATTCCTTACCAGAGATGATGATTACTATTTGACATTAAGGGAAAGGACACAATTTGCCAATAATAAACATGGAAAACTTTTTATAAGTATTCATGCCAATGCAACCAAAAATCGGAATGTCAGAGGATATTCGACCTGGGTGTTAGGTAAAAGTAAAACCAAGGCAGCACTTGAAGTTGCTGAAAAAGAAAATTCAGTTATTGAATTTGATGAAAGTTATACTGAATTTAAGGATGCCTCCTATATTTTGAATGCTATAGCTCAGAATTCTTATTTAAATGAAAGTCTTGATCTGGCTGATATAGTTAATGAGCATTTAAAAATAAGAACGAATATTCAGCAATGGGGCAAGGGAGTTTATCAGGCCGGTTTTTTTGTATTAGTCGGAGCATCCATGCCCAGGATTTTAGTAGAAACAGCATTTTTATCTAATTCTTATGAAGAACGTAAACTACGAACAAGAACTTTTCGTCAAAAAGTTGCACTGGCTCTTTATGAAAGTATTATCAGTTTTAAAAAGAAATATGAAAAAGGGATCGGTACTGGATAATAAAAGAATACTAAAAAACACTTGCAACTTGTTATTGAATAAATTACATTTAGTTTTGAGTTTAAGTCAATATATAAATCTAAAAAAAGTAATAATTGTTAGGAGAAGTAAGTATGAAAAATAAAGGTATTATCAAGACAATAATTATAATAGGTTTATTATGCTGGGCATTATATGCTCTTTACCCAACCTATAAATATTTAACCTTACCTTCTGAAAAACGCACTGAACTTGAGAAACAGGGAAAACTTGTTTCACTAATAAATAAATCTATTAATCTCGGGCTTGATCTACAGGGTGGAATAAGACTTGTGTACGAAGTAGATTTACCAAAATTAGTGGAACAGATTGCAGAAAATAAAGATGAAAAGTTAACTGAGATACTCAGCAGAACCAGGGAAAAGATTAATATCAGTACACGAGGTTTTTTAACTATATTACAGGAAGAGTTTGAAAAAGAAAATATTTCTATGAACAGATATTGGGGGGAACGGGGAGATGCAGAAGGCCGGATAATAAAACATCTAGATGATGAGGCTGAAAAAGCAATGACTCGTTCTTTACATAAATTAAGAAACAGAGTTGATCAGTTTGGAGTTTCTGAACCCAATCTTCAGAGATTAAGAGATAGAAGGATTTTAATTGAACTGCCCGGACTTTCTGATCCTGGTATGGCTAAAGAACTGATCGGGCGTACTGCTCTTTTAGAGTTTAAGATGTTAGCGCCTTCAGAAGATTTTACTCGATTAATTAGAGATATTGATAAAAAGCTGGCCATGCAAAAAGGAGTAGCAGATACAACTGTAAGTGCAGATAAAGACACAGCAGAGACAAAAACCAGGGAAAGTGAAGATGAAGTAATAAGTGTGAATGAATTATTCGGTGAGAGTGAGAGGCTTGAACCAGATACAGGAGCCGTTTCAGAAGATTCAACAGTTCTGGTAGATAAACAGATTTTTGAAGAACATCCGTTTCTGGCATTGCTGCGGACAGGCCAGGAAGGTACAGTTCTAGTGCCTGTTAATAATGTTGGTGCTGTAGACAGGATAATCGAAAGAGAAGATATCCAGGAGTTGTTTCCTGCGAATACTGAACTTGTATGGGGATCAGATACTGATCAGATTGCTGATAAATCATATAGAAGACTTTATTTATTAAAGGATAAAGCTGAATTAACAGGAAGATATATTAAAGATGCGGATGTAGGTATTGGTGATCAGATGCAGACTGCTGGAAGAGCTTTAGTAAATTTTACTCTGGACAGAACAGGTGCGAGGATCATAAGAAGAGTATCAAGTGCAAATCTTCATAAAATGATGGCAATCGTGCTTGACAATAAAGTTGTTTCAGCAGCTCAAATACAAAGTAAATTAGGAGCCACGAATCAGATTACCGGGATCGGGAGTATGGACAGAGCAAAGATGATAGCCATTGTTTTACGGGTTGGAGCGCTTGATGCACCGATTCATGTTGTTGAGGAAAGAAGAGTGGGACCGTCACTGGGTAAAGATTCAATAGATCAGGGTAAATGGTCTGCGCTGATCGGAATGGGATTGGTAGTAATTTTTATGGTGATCTATTATAAAGGATCAGGTTTAATAGCGAATACGGCATTAATCTTAAATTTAATATTAGTAATGGCAGTTTTAGCCCAATTTGGATTTACTCTGACATTACCCGGTGTAGCTGGGATAGTCCTGACTATTGGTATGGCAGTTGATGCAAATGTACTGGTTTTCGAAAGAATTAGGGAAGAACTGGATACTGGAAAAACAGTACGGGCTTCAATTGATGCCGGATATTCAAGAGCATTTATTACAATATTGGATGCAAATCTCACTACCTTGTTAACAGCACTTGTCCTTTATCAATTCGGTACAGGACCTGTGCGGGGTTTTGCAGTAACACTTTCTATTGGAATTCTGGCCAGTATGTTTACTGTATTGGTGGTTACCCGGCAAATATTTTATTTTATTACTTCCAGAAGAACCTTGACGAAACTAAGTATTTAGTTATTAATTATCAGTGATATAAGAAAGGAATAGTACATGCGTTTATTCAAGAATCCATCTATAGATTTTTTATCCAAAAGACGAATAGGGTATATTATATCTATAACGTTAATCATACTGGGTATTGGTTCGTTGATTATCAAAGGAGGACCAAATTATGGTATAGATTTTAAAGGAGGAACATCTGTAGTCATCAGATTTTTTGAGGATATTACAACTTTACAGCTCAGAGATGTTCTTTCCAGTTCAGAAATTTCCAATGCTGAGATTAAAAGTTTTGGTCCCAGAAATGAATTTTTGATATATATTGAACAGCAAAGAGGGATTTCAGCTGCTGAAATGGCTGAAAAAGTACAGACTATTATAGAAAAATCCCTGACCGGAATGGATTATGAAACAAGAAGTGTAGAAACTATTGGTCCCAAGATTGGTGAAAAATTACGGAATTCAGCTATTTGGGCAATACTGGTAGCTCTTTTATTAATTCTTATATATATAGGGATAAGATTTGAACTGTTATTTGCAGTAGGGGCAATTATTGCTTTATTCCATGATGTATTAATTACTTTGGGTATATTCAGTTTATTGAATTTTGAAATATCTATAAAAGAAATAGCGGCCTTCCTTACAATTGTGGGATATTCTTTAAATGATACAATAGTAGTATATGACAGAGTCCGGGAAAATTTAAAAGTGTTACGCAGAGAAGATCTTTTTAATGTGTTAAACAAAAGTATTAATCAATGTTTGAGCCGAACAGTAGTCACTTCAGTGACAACCTTTATAGTTGTTCTGATTCTGTTTCTTTTTGGTGGAGAAGTATTAAAGGGGTTTTCTTTTGCCATGCTGTTGGGAGTGGTAGTAGGAACCTATTCATCAATATTTGTTGCCAGTCCGGTTATTTATGAATGGCAGAAAAAACATGGTGGTAAACGAAAACTAAAGATGGCAAAGAGGAAAAGAAAAAGATAATTTTTAAGTGAGGATCATATGAAGTTCAATACTGAGGAAAGGGATAATATCATTGTGATAAGGATTGAGGGGGATGTTGTTGGCGGTCCTGATGCAGCAGCCATTTCGGAAAAAATCCGGAATTATTTATCAGAAGGACATAAAAAATTTATAATTGATTTAAAATCCGTACGATGGATGAACAGTTCCGGTCTGGGGATTTTAATCGGATGTTTAACTACTGTCCGGAATAATCAGGGAAAATTAATCCTTCTTCACATACCAAAGAAAGTTAAAGATTTACTTACGTTAACCAAGCTGGAACGTGTTTTTCAGCAATATGAGGATGAGGATAAGGCATTTGAAAGTATCCGTTAATGATAATAAAAAGGTAAAACTTATTACCGGTCTGCAGTGGGGAGATGAAGGTAAGGGTAAAATTGTGGATCTCCTGTCCGAAGATGTTGATATTGTTGCACGATTTCAGGGTGGTGCAAATGCCGGTCATACAGTAAAGATCGATAATGAAGTATATATCTTGCACCTTTTACCTTCTGGTATATTACATGAAAACGTTAATTGTGTTATTGGAAATGGTGTGGTGATACATCCGGATACTTTGCTGTCAGAAATAACTGCTTTAGAAGAAAAAGGCTTGGATATATTCAATCGGCTGTTAATAAGTTATGCAGCTCATGTGATCCTTCCTTATCACCAAGAGATTGAAATAATTCATGAAGATACCAGTGAATCATCCATTGGTACAACCAGAAGAGGGATCGGACCAGCGTATGCAGATAAAGCATACAGAACAGGGTTGAGAATGGGGGATTTACTGGATGGGCAGAAATATAAAGATATTGTCACAAACAATGTTGACTATTATAATAAAATTTTTGAAAATATTTATGGAAGACCAGGTATAGATAAAAAAGCTGTATTAAAGAAACTTGAACAATTTGCTGATATAATTAAAGATAATATATCTGATACTGCCTGTTTCATGAACAGTAAAATCAATGATAATAAAAAAGTATTACTGGAAGGTGCTCAGGGAATGCTTCTTGATATTGATCTTGGAACCTATCCCTTTGTCACTTCATCCAATACAACCATTGGCGGTGTTTTCAGCGGATTAGGAATAAGTCCAAAGAAAATAGATTACAATATTGGTATATTAAAAGCTTATACTACCCGGGTTGGATACGGGCCCTTTCCCACTGAACTTACAAAAGAGATTGGTGACGAGCTGAGAGAAAGGGGAAGAGAGTACGGAGCTACTACCGGCAGACCTCGCAGATGTGGCTGGCTTGATGCTGTGCTGGCAAAATTTTCTACTGAAGTTAACGGTACTGATGTGCTGGCCCTCACTAAAATTGATGTTTTAGATTGTATGAAAGAGATAAAAATTTGTACAGGATATAAAATTAACGGTAAAATCAAAAAAGATTTTTTAACAGATATTTCAGTCCTTGATAAAGTTGAGCCAGTATATAAGGTAATACCGGGATGGCAGCAGTCCACTACTAATATTAAACACTACAAAGATCTACCTGATGAATTTCATAATTATATAAAAAATATTGAGGAATTTGTCGGTTCTCCGGTGAAATTGATTTCTGTTGGTGCCGAAAGGAATGAAACTATTATTCGTGAATAAAAGCAGTTTTATTATAATTCTCAATACTATTTTTTACAAATCTTAAAATAACAAATAATAAAACAGGTATTAATTTTATATTTTTATTCAGCCTATTCTAATAATCAGAATCCTGAAAGATTTTCCAATTAATTTAGGAATAATTAAATTTTACTTTTAGAATGATTTAAAAGATTATGAACTATGGTAAAAAGAAAAAATAAAATTTTATGGGTAGATGATGAAATTGATCAGCTGAAATCTCATATTCTTTTTTTGGAGGAAAAAGGGTATTCAGTTGTTCCCATTAGCAATGCAGAGGATGCCATAACCTATATAAAAAAAGAATATTTTGATCTTATTCTTTTAGATGAAATGATGCCGGGTTTACAGGGACTTGAGGCAGTTTCAATGGTAAAAGATATAAATCCTTCGCTTCCTATAATTATGATCACTAAAAGTGAAGAAGAAAATCTGATGGAAGAAGCCATTGGAGAGAATATTGATGATTATCTGACCAAACCTGTTAATCCGAGTCAAATTTTATCCTCCTGTAAAAGAATTTTAGAAAAGAAAAGAATTGCAGATGAGAAACTTATAAGGGATTATACCCAGGAATTCCAAGAAATTTCTTCTCTTTTGAATAAGTCAATTTCTTATCATGACTGGATTCAGATCTATACTAATCTTGCTGAGAGAATGATTGATTTTGACATTTATCCTAATCCTGAACTTCGTCAAATAATTGATGAACAGTTAAAAGAATGTAACAGTGTTTTTGGTGATTATATTGAAAAAAATTATACAAAATGGATTAATGGGAATGATCCACCGGTTTTATCACCTGAGATTATCACACGATATGTTATTCCTTTACTTAAAAAAAAGAAAAAAGTACTTTTTATTCTTATTGATAATCTAAGAGTTGATCAATGGATGTCTATTGAACCCCTGTTATATGAATTTTTTAATATAAAAAGAGAATATTATTATTCTATTTTACCTACAGCTACTCCGTACAGCAGAAACAGTATATTTGCAGGTATGTTCCCTTATGAAATTGAGAAAATTTATCCTGAACTATGGAGAATGGGGGATGATGATGAAACCAGTCAGAATCGGAATGAAGGTAAATTTTTAGGGGAACAGTTGAAAAGAAAAGGGATACATTTTGATAATGCATTTAAGTATGTTAAAATAATACATCAGAAGAAAGCAAAAGAGATAGTAAGAAAAATCAATGAGTATCTGTCTGTACCCTTAACAGTAATGGTGTTTAATTTTGTTGATATCCTTTCTCATCGTAGCAGTGATTCTGAAATTATTCAGGAAATCGTACCAGATGAATCTGCTTACAGATCATTAACTAAAACCTGGTTCAGACATTCCCCGCTTTATTCAATTTTAAAAATTGTTTCTAAGGAAGATGTCCGGGTTATTATAACCAGTGATCATGGTTCTATTCTTACAAAACGTGGTTCCACAGTTTATGGAGACCGGGAAACATCTACCAATCTTAGATATAAATACGGAAAAGGGATCAGAGGTGATAATAAAGATCTAGTAGAAGTAAAAGATCCCAGTACATTCGGTCTTCCCAGAAAAGGTCTGAACATTAATTATTTAATTGCAAAAGATGATGTCTGTTTTCTATATCCCACAAATTATCATAAATTTTATACAAAATTTAGCAACAGTTTTCAACATGGAGGGATTTCATTGCAAGAGATGATTCTTCCGATTATTTTACTAGAGAAAAAGCAATAGTGACAGATATCAATAAAAAAAATGATTTACAGGTATTATCCAGAAGTGCGGAAGAAACATACCGGCTGGGGAAAAATTTTGTTTCTTCTTTAAGAAAAGGTGATATTGTAGCTTTATATGGTGAACTGGGCAGTGGGAAAACTGTTTTTGTTCAGGGAGCGTGTACAGGTTTAGGAATTACCCGGGAGGTGACAAGTCCGAGTTTTGTTCTTATGCATGAATATACAGGTAACATCAATGTTTATCATTTTGATTTTTATAGAATCAAGTCAGGGCTGGAGCTTGAAATATTATCAATAGATGAATATTTTTATGAGGATAGAATATCATTTATTGAATGGCCTGAAATAGCTGAATCCTTATTACCTGATTCAACCTTTAAAATATTTTTTAAACGTTTGATAACGGACAATAAAATAATTGAAGGGAAAAGAATTATTGATATATCTGTTCCGGAAAACAGAAGGATTAATGGAATATGAGAGTTTTGGGAATTGATACTGCTACTTCCCTGTGTACTGTGGGAATAGCAGGTGATGAAGGCTTTGAAGCTGACTACAGAATTAATCGGGGGTATATTCATGGGGAGTATCTTTCCATTGCAATAAAAGAAGTATTAAAAGGTTGTGGTATCTCACTCAATGACATTGACGGATTTGCTGTCTCCATAGGACCAGGTTCATTTACCGGATTGAGGATCGGATTGGGAGTTATTAAAGGGATAGTATTTGGTTACAAAAAACCGGTTGCTGCTGTTTATACGATGGATGGTTTAATGAACCGGATACCACCTGTGACTGAAAATGGTTGCGTTATGCTGACTGCAAGAAAATGTGAAGTTTATCAAGGTAAATACCGGTATTTACAGGGAAAATGGGAAAGAGAAGGTGAATATCAGATTGTTAATGAAAAAGATATTGGTAAAGATTTTACTGCAGAAGAAACTGTTTTTATTGGAGATGGTGTGGATAAATTTTCTTCTGCAATTTTTGACAGAGTGAAAAGACCAAAATTTATTCAGCCAGAATTTTCTTTGCCGAGCGGGTTCAGTATCGCAAAGCAGGGGAGAGAAATGATACAACAGGGTAAAGAAGCAAATATTGAAACTATTGTTCCCTTTTATTTAAAGCGTTTTAAGGGAGTAATGTGAGATTATACTGTTCATATTAAGTGCAGAGGCGGATTTTTATATAAATAAAGGTAAATGTAATGCAGATTGCAGATCTAAGAAAAAATTATTATATTAGAGTGTTGCATTGCATATGATCTTTAAAAATTTTTCAGGTCCCGAGTTTTAGAGTTACTGGTTCAAGGTTTATAATTAATAGCGGTAATATAATAAAGAAGATCGTAAAATTAACAATTTGGAACTCTGAACTCTTTACCGGGAACCTGGATAGTTATAGGGTTTATCTGTTTATAGCATAAGGGGAGATAATGGATTGGTTTAAAAGAATAAAGCCAGGACTGAAGACTCAGAAAAAGAAAAAAATACCTGATGGAGTATGGCTCAAATGTGATGGCTGCGGAGAAGTCGTATTTAAAAATAAACTTGCATTAAATAACTATGTTTGTACAAAATGTGACTTTCATTTCCGTATAAGAAGCAATAAATATATCGAACTTTTACTTGATAAAGCAAGCTTTAAAGAAGAGGATGAAAATTTAAAACCAATAGATTTTTTAAATTTTAAAGATAGAAAACGTTATAAGGACAGATTAAAGGCAGCAACAGAAAAAGCAGGTATGAATGAAGCTATTCGTACCGGATTTGGTACAATAGGTAATTTTCCGGTTGTTTTTGGAGTTATGGATTTCGGTTTTATCGGCGGCAGTATGGGCTCAGTCGTAGGAGAAAAGGTAGCCCGGGCAGTTGACAGAGCATATGAAAAAAGACTTCCTCTGATAATTGTTTCTGCAACAGGCGGGGCGCGAATGCAGGAATCCATTCTATCCCTTATGCAGATGGCTAAAACGTCTTCCAGACTTGCACGATTTTCTGATGCCGGGGGATTATATATTTCAATTTTGACCAATCCCACTACTGCGGGTGTGGTTGCAAGTTATGCAATGCTGGGAGATATTCATATAGCTGAGCCCGGAGCTTTAATAGGTTTTGCCGGTCCCAGAGTTATTAAACAGACAATAGGAGAAGATCTGCCGGAAGGGTTTCAGAGAGCTAAATTTCAACAGGAGCATGGTTTTGTGGATTTGGTAGTAAACAGAAATAATATGAAGGAAAAACTAATAAAAATTCTTGAATTTTTTATTGACAAGGAGAAACCGGCCAATGAGTGATACTCCTCTGATTCTTATTACAAATGATGATGGTGTAAATGCCTCAGGATTATCAGGATTATATAAGGAGTTGAAGAAAATTGGTGATGTCAGAATTGTTGCCCCCACAGTAGAATGCAGTGGAGTAGGGCATGGAATAACCATTCTTGATCCTCTCCGAATAAATGAAATTTATAATAACGGTACATTTTATGGATATGCCGTTAATGGAACACCAGCGGATTGTGTAAAAACAGCTGTATTTTCACTTCTTGAAAAGAAACCTGATATAGTTATTTCTGGTATTAATCTCGGTCCTAATACAGGGATTAATATGTTCTATTCAGGGACTGTATCCGGAGCAGCAGAAGGAGCAATTCTAGGCATACCGTCATTTGCAGTTTCTCTTGCAACTTTTAAGGATCCTGATTATACATATGCTGCTCAATTTGCAGGAAAATTTACAGAGAAAATGGTGAAGAATGTCATTCCGCAGGGAGTTTTTTTTAATCTCAATATTCCTTCCTGTCCGGAAAGGCAAATAAAAGGAATTAGAGTTACGTCACAGGGTAAGGCAGTGTATAAAGAGAAATATGATAAACGGCTTGACCCTTTTGGCCGTAACTATTACTGGCTGACCGGGAGTAAAATCAAGCAAAAAAATGATTTAACCATGGATGAAGGAGCAGTTCGGGCCGGTTATGTCTCCATTACTCCTTTGCACACCGATTTGACAAATTATGCCTTTATAGAAGAATTGAAAGAATGGGATATTTAAAGAAAGGGTAATGATTGGAAAAAGGAATTATAATTCTTGATTTTGGTTCTCAGTATACCCAGCTTATTGCCCGAAGAGTGAGGGAACACAGAGTCTACTGCGAAATATTACCCTTTAACACTGACATAAAGCAAATTGAATCCAAAAATCCTCGGGGTATTATCCTTTCAGGGGGACCATCCAGTGTGATTTCAGAACATGCTCCTTTGCCGTCCGAAGCATTATTTAAATCAGGGGTACCTATATTAGGTATTTGTTATGGATTGCAGCTTATTGGCAAATTTTTTAAAGGAAAGGTAAGCAAAGCTGAGAGACGGGAATATGGATATGCACGATTTGTAACTGATGATAAAAGTAATTTATTTTATAAACTGCCGGATACATTTGATGTCTGGATGAGTCATGGAGATCGTATAGAAAAGCTGCCGAAGGGTTTTAAACCAACCGGACATACAGATAATGCACCAATCGCAGCAATTGCAGATACGAAGAGAAAAATATTTGGTATACAGTTCCATCCTGAAGTTGTGCACACCTCCCGGGGCAGTGATATATTACGAAATTTTTTATACCGGATATGTGAGTGTTCAGGAAATTGGACCCCAAAACACTTTGTTGCTTCGGCCATAGATACTATCAGAGAACAAGTTGATGGTAATAAGGTGATTTGCGGAGTTTCGGGAGGTGTTGATTCCACTGTAACAGCTTATTTATTACACCAGGCTGTCGGAGATAACTTTATACCTATCTTTGTAAATAACGGTTTACTCAGGAAGGATGAATCCGAAGAAGTTCAGCAGATTTTCAGTAATATGGAACTTTATTTTATCGATGCAACAGAAGAATTCTTAAAAAGTTTGAAAGGAGTTATTGATCCGGAAAAAAAACGGAAAATTATTGGAAGAAAATTTATAGAGATATTTGAGAGAGAGGCAAAACAGATAGGGAATATTTCTTTTCTGGCTCAGGGTACATTATATCCGGATGTTATCGAAAGTATTTCTACCTGGGGTCCTTCTGACACTATAAAATCTCATCATAATGTTGGCGGTCTGCCCGAGAAAATGAACCTTATATTAATTGAACCGCTCAGAGAGTTGTTTAAGGATGAAGTAAGGGCTGCAGGTGAAGTGCTTAACATTGATAAAGAAATTTTAATGCGACATCCTTTTCCGGGGCCGGGTTTGGCTATAAGAATTTTAGGAGAAGTCACTGAAAAAAGATTAAATCTGCTTAGAGAAGCAGATGATATTTATATTACTGAATTAAAAAGATATGGATGGTATGATAAAGTGTGGCAGGCATTAGTTGTACTTTTACCGGTTCAAAGTGTTGGAGTAATGGGTGATGAGAGGACCTATGAGAATGTTGTTTGTTTGAGATCAGTAAACAGCCTGGATGGAATGACTGCTGATTGGTCAGCATTGCCTATAGAACTGTTACAAAAAGTATCTAACAGAATAATAAATGAAATTAAAGGAATAAATAGAGTGGTTTATGATATCAGTTCAAAACCACCGGCAACAATTGAATGGGAATAAATAAATGAGGGTAGAAGAGTTATGTGTGGGATAATTGGATATACAGGTAAAAATGGTAAAGTAATTCTGCCGCTGCTGATTAATGGTTTGAAAAGACTCGAATACAGGGGATATGATTCAGCAGGAATTACAGTACTGAGAAACAAAAAAATATGGGTAAAGAAAACCAAAGGAAAAATTCCTACTCTGGAACAAGAAATTTCTGAGGAAAATATTACTTCAAATGTAGGGATCGGACATACCAGATGGGCAACCCATGGAGAACCTTCCCAGATCAATGCGCATCCTCATATTGATTGCAGTAATAATATTGCTCTTGTTCATAATGGTATCATTGAGAATTATAAAACTCTGAAGTCAGAATTGATTTCCAATGGACATAAATTTGTATCTAATACAGATTCAGAAGTTTTAGTACATTTAATTGAGCATTTTTATGAAAAAGATATGGAAGATGCTATCAGAAAAGCTCTCCGGATTGTGGAAGGTACTTTTGGTATTGTTCTATTGTCCACTTATACTCCTAATAAGATATTTGCAGCACGAAGATCCAGTCCCCTGGTTATTGGTTTAGGAGATGGTGAATCTTTGGTTGCTTCTGATGGTTCGGCACTGGTGGAGCATACCAGAGAAGTCTTATATTTGGAAGACGATGAATTAGCTGTTATTGATTCAGATAAAGTATCCATTAAGACATTACAAAATAATAAAGTAACTAGAGCGGTAGAAACATTACCTTTTGATTTAATGCATATTCAGAAAGATGGGTATCCCCATTTTATGTTAAAAGAAATCGATGAGCAAAATCAGACAGTTTTAGATTCAATGCGGGGGAGAATCATACAGGAAGAAGGAAATGTAAGATTGGGTGGTTTGGATGGATGGTGGGATAAAATTATAAAAAGTAAGCGATTTATAATAACAGCTTGCGGAACATCCTGGCATTCTGCTTTAATCGGAAAATATCTTATTGAGAAGCTTGCCAGAATTCCGGTTGAAGTAGCATATAGTTCAGAATTCCGGTACAGAGATCCAATTTTATCTGAAAATGATACTGTCATTGCAGTCAGTCAGTCTGGAGAAACAGCAGATACTCTTGCTGCGGTTAGAGAAGCAAAAAACAAGGGAGCACTCAGCCTGGGAATATGTAATGTAGTGGGAAGCTCAATAGCCCGGGAAACTCATGCCGGTATTTATTTACATGCCGGCCCAGAGATCGGAGTTGCTTCTACCAAGGCGTTTACCTCGCAGGTTATAGTATTAACCTTATTTGCTGTATGCCTTGGCCGCAGAGGATTGCTTTCTGCAGAAGCAGGTCTGGACATAACCCAGGAGCTTAAAGAAATACCTGACAAAATTGAAAAAATATTAAAAGCAAAAGAAGAAATAAAGAAGATAGCTTCTGAATTGGTAGACAGTGAAAATGCATTATATTTAGGCCGGGGTTTTAATTATCCTGTTGCTCTGGAAGGTGCCTTAAAAATGAAAGAAATATCATATATTCATGCAGAAGGGTATCCTGCAGCAGAGATGAAACATGGTCCCATTGCTCTTATTGATGAAAAAATGCCGGTGATTTTTATAGCTGTCAAGGATCCGGTATATGAGAAAGTATTAAGTAATATTGAAGAAGTAAAAGCAAGAGGTGGGTGGATTATTGCAGTAATCAATGAAGAAGATAAAGAAGTAAGTAAGATTGCTGATCGGGTAATCAGAATATCGAAAGTGCAGCAGTGTTTAAGTCCGGTGTTGACTGTTATACCATTACAGTTATTAGCCTATTATACAGCAGTTTTTAAAGGCTGTGATGTTGATCAACCCAGAAATCTTGCGAAGAGTGTTACTGTTGAGTAATTCAAGAGGAGGGAAAATGATAAAAAGGTATATGATAATAATGACAGTTTTACTTTTAGGATTTTGTTTAGGGTCTCAAAAAGTTAACGCTCAGCAGAATTTAGCAGTGGATACTCTTTTTTATGAAGGAGTAAGTTATTATAATAATAAAAATTATAAACAGGCATTGGAAATATTCCAGCTTCTGGATAAAGTTTATGGAGATCATGCTCGGTTTACAGCTTCACAGTTGATGCATGGAAAATCATATTATCATCTTGGCACTTATAAAAAATCATTGGATAAATTTGATAAATTAATTAATGAATTTCCGGAAAGTTCCTATTATGATGATGCCTTATTTAATAAAATGTTAGTGCTTTATAAAATGGGAAAGATGAAAACAGCTGTGATCAATGGGATCAAGCTTCTGGAACATGGTGGAGATGAACGGGTTTTGAAAAATAGTGCTGATCTTACGTCCACAATAATGAAAACAAAGATGAATATATCAGAATTAAAACAACTTTTACAAGAAGTACAGGGTGAAAGAGGAAAAGCAGCAGTAACCTTGCAAATTGCTCAGAAGGAAATAGATAATCAGCATTATCAGACGGTTATACAGTATATTAATCAATTTTTAGAACTTTACCCTGAAAGCAGGTATAAATCCAGGATGGAATCAATGCTTGCTAAAGCTGTGCGACTGGGTAAGGATAAAATGAAAATTGGCGTAATTTTACCTCTGAGCGGGGAATATTCGGAACAGGGAAATCAATTACTCAATGGTATAAGGTTCGCAGTGAGAAAATTTAACCGGGAATCCGGGAACAGAATAGAAATTGTATCTTATGATTCAGAGAGTGATATTGTAAAAGCAATAAATATAGCTAAAGAGTTAGGAGATAATGCAGAAATAATTGCAGTAATTGGTGAGTACGAGGATAATATTACTGCTGCTGTAGCAGGAGTCACGCAGTTTTTTGGAGTTCCGCTTATTGCTCCCACTGCAGTTATGAGCGGTATGGCTACTATCGGGGAAGGTGTATTCCAGCCCCGTGGTACTTTAGATATGCAGGGTGAAATTTTAGCTGATTATGCAGTTACTGGTCTGGGATTAAAGACATTTGCTGTTCTTGGATCAGGTGATAAATATGGAAAACAGTTAAGAAATACTTTTGCCGGAAAGGTTATCGGATTGGGGGGGGGAATTTTAGTAGAACAATGGTATTATGAAGGAGCAGAACAGCTGAAAACCCAGTTTGAAGAAATCCGGAAAGCAGGGATTCAGAAAATGATGGAAGATTCATTAATTATTATGGTAGAAAAAGAAGAGTGGGAAGAAAAATATTCAGAGCAGCAATTCCAGGATGGTTCTTTATATGTAAAAAAGTCTTTGCAGGCCCTGGTAGATTCAACTGAGCTAAAGGTAACAAGTATTGATGCCATATTCTTTCCTGTAAAAAAAGAAGAATTAGTGTATGTTGGTTCACAATTTGCTTTTTTTAATATTGATTGTCGTCTCTTTGGAAGCTCTGACTGGTATGATGAGGAATTTTTGCACAAATATGACAGTTATATAAAAGGTATTTATTTTGTTACTGATATGTATATTGATGAATCCAACTATAGTTATATACAGTTTTTGAATGAATACAGAACAACATTTGGAATAACTCCTTCTAAAATGGACATTACTGGTTATGATTGTGCAAATTTAATTTTAGATGTTATATCTGAAGATATAATGCTCAGAGAGGATATTAAAAATTCCTTAAAAGCAGTTGAGAATTTTCAGGGAATTGGATTGGATGTTTCATTTAATGATATGAAAGTTAATACCCGCTTACCGCTTTTACAATTTAATGGAATAGACGTTATACAAATAAAATAGGATGTTGGATGTTTTTTGAAAAAGTTGGTAATCTTTTTATAGGAAGATTTGCAGAGCTTTTTTCTGAGAATATAAGCCACGGCTTTAGTACTCGTAAAGGAGGGGTCAGTAATCCTCCCTACGATACTCTGAATCTGGGAATCAATACTGATGATCAATACTGTAATGTTATAGAAAACAGAAAGAGATTTTTTAAGACAATAGGGATTTCTGAGAGAAAAGCAGCCATTCCACAGCAGGTACATGATAACAGAGTACAAGTAATTACAAAACCCGGTTTTTATACTGATACTGACGGATTAATTACTCAGGTTCCCGGAGTTGTTCTAACCATACAGACAGCTGATTGTGTCCCTGTATTTTTATATGAGCCGGTAAAAAGGGTGATAGGACTTGTGCATGCCGGATGGAGAGGAACGTATAAAAATATAGTATTTGAAACTGTTAATTCCATGATCAGGAATTTTAGTGTGACAGCGGAGAATATTAATATTTTTTTTGGTCCTTCTATTGGACCATGCTGTTATCAGGTTGGGGATAACGTGATCCAACATTTTTCTCTAAAATATATACATAATAATCATCTTAATCTGTGGTTATGTCTTTATGATCAGTTAACAGAAACAGGATGTATACCGGAAAATATTCATATGAGCAGATTATGTACTGTTTGTTATCCGGAATGGTTTTTTTCTCATCGAAGATATAATGCCAGAACCGGAAGAATGTTAGCATTTATTTATTTAAAAAAAAATACTTGACTTTATCAGTGAAAAGTTAGATATTTAGGAAAATATAACCATTAATAATTATTTATTGGAGGAGAAAATGAGAAAAGCAACAGTATTAACAGTTTCTGTATTTCTTTTAGTTATGCTTGCATCTTCAGCAGTTAGTCAAGAACTTATGGATAAAACATATGTTGGTGGCTCTCTGGGAATTTGGCATGGTATGGGCTTTTCGGCAAATTTTGAGAAAATTTTTAAAGAGATAGAAGATTTAGGCATACTTGGGTTTGGGGCAGAAGCCGGCTTTGCGTCCAAAAAAACCAGTTATAACTGGGGTGGCGGGGAATATGGATGGAAATATACCTATATTCCTATTTTTGGTTTTATATCATTTCATTATAAAGTAAATAACCCAAAACTCGATCCGTATGCTCGGGCCGGTCTTGGATATGTAATTGTGAGTGCGTCTGATTATGGAGATTATACAGGACAATGGGGATCAGCTACAAATTCATATGTTGATTTTGCAGGTCAGGCAGGTATCCGATATAATGTTTCACCTAAAATATGGTTAAGAGCAGCAGTCGGCACTCCCTGGATAGCCAGTTTTGGTGCAGATATGGAATTGTAGTACTTTACATTTTTTATCAACGATATCAAAAAACATAAAGATATATTAATTTACAGACATGAGTGATTTCATTGTTTTTCAGTAAAAAATATTTATAAAACTATGTATTCTAAAAAGCTCTGCAAAAAATGCAGAGCTTTTATTTATTTGAAAAAAATACTTGACTTTATCAGTGAAAAGTTAGATATTTAGGAAAAATTGAATCATTTGTTATTAACCAGTAGTGGAGGAGAAAATGAAAAAGTTAACAATCTTAGCTGTACTCGCCGTTTTTGTTTTTAGTTTTTCTGGAGTATATGGACAAACCAACATTGGGTTTAATGGAATTGGTGGATTTGCAGGATTGGCTATGCCGGAAGATCCGATTGACAACACATTTGCATTAGGCATCAAAGCTGCTCTTGGAACAATTTTCACACCAGATCTGGCATTTGAAGCGGATCTGGCTTTCTGGAGTAAAAGTTATGATGCAACCTATTATGAGTGGAGTTATACCCAGATTTATGTTTCAGCTTTGGGTAAATATCATTTCTCTTCCGGTTCTGATTTACAGCCCTATGCCGGCGGCGGATTAGGGTTTGTGCATCAGTCTGCAAAAGGTGAATATACTGGCCCAACCTATCCGTATATGAGTTTAGCCAAGACAGCAGATGTCATGTCCACAGAAAGTTCTGATTCAGAAATTGATCTATGTATTCATATCTTAGGCGGTTTTGAATATCTGCTTTCTGATATGCTCACAGGATTTGCAGAAGCCCGATATTCTCTGGGCGGCGCTGATACCTTTTTCATCCTGGCTGGTGTGATGTATAATTTACAAAAATAATGTTTTTAATACTGAATATTATAAAAGACAAAAAAGGCTCTGCAGTAACTGCAGAGCCTTTTTTATTCAGTCCTTATAATTGTTTTTTTAGTAATTTATTTTTATATTAAACACATAAAATATCAATATTTTTTTTGAATCACTATAAACAGGGAGAAAGAGACGATTGATAAAGATTATTTTTTATATATTACAACTTTGTATATTAAGTACATTTTTTTTCTGTGGAGGTGAGGGGGATAATACCATGAGAACTGTTAACAAAGATGAGTTGAAATCATATTCTCTTACTAATGATAATAATTGTTCAGTGAGAATTACCAATTTTGGAGCTTCAGTGATGTCACTTAAAGTGCCGGATAAAAACGGCAATGTAGGTGATGTTGTTTTAGGATATGAGACACCGGAAGAGTATATAGAAGGCAATCCTTATTTTGGCGCTACTATCGGACGGTATGGGAACAGAATCTGTAAAGGAAGGTTCGTGTTAGACGGAGAAGAGTATACTTTGCCGGTCAATAATGGGAACAATCATTTACACGGCGGACCGCAGGGATTTCATAATGTGATCTGGGCGGTAAAAGATTACCGTAATGACAATGATCAGCATTTTATAGAGTTACAGTATATCAGCAAGGACGGAGAACAGGGATATCCGGGGCAGGTAACGGTCACTGTCACCTATACCTTAACCGAAGAAAATGAATTAGTCATTGATTATGAGGCAGTTACTGATAAAAAAACCATTATTAATCTAACTCACCATTCCTTCTTTAATCTTAAAGACGGCGGTAAAAGTACCATTTTAAATCACAGGTTAAAGATACTGGCTGATACATATACACCGGTAAACAGTGAGCTCATTCCCACAGGTGAGATAAAACCGGTTAAAGGAACTCCCATGGATTTTACTGAATGTACAGAAATCGGAAAAAGGATCAATAATGATTTTATTCAGTTAACCTATGGAGAAGGCTATGATCATAACTGGGTGCTGAATAAACAGACTGATTCTCTGACATTGGCTGCAGTGGTGTGTGAACCGGAATCAGGAAGAAAAATGGAAGTGTATACCACAGAACCCGGTCTGCAGTTTTATTCCGGTAATTTTCTTGA
>CAZETW010000041.1:0-24998 GCA_964515295.1 uncultured bacterium
TGCACCTGAAGAAACCTATGGTCATGCTCAATGTTGTGGTGATGATTCGTATGAATTTTTTACATCTTGTGCTGAAAATAGTGATATAAAATGGAATTGCGACGGAAGCGTGGCTTGTTGTCCATACGACAATCAATTTTGTGTTAAAAATGGAGAGTGTTATACGTATAATAGAGCTTATGGTGGTTTGAATTCTGGAGGAAATGATAATTATGCTTATTGTACAGAAGGTCCATCATCAGAGATAGAGTGGCAAGATTGTGATGGTAATTATAGTGTAGGTGGTTGTAATTGTGGATCTAAAACGGGTGTGTTTGCCGGACACGATGATCCATATCCGGGTGAGTACATTAATTTAACATCCAAAGAATGTTGCGGAGACGATGCTGATGAGTATTATGCATCAAATGGCTACTGTTATAGTTCAGAGACCTTATCTCCTGATGGACCTTCACCAACCGTTGAAAGCTTATCTGCTAGTCCAACTCCTATATGTAATGGAGAGTCAACAACAATCAACTGGACAGTTAGTGGTAATGGAGGTGCGGATCTTAAACGAGTTGAAGTTTGGCAATGTGAATTAACCAGAGACGCAGAATGTGGTAATGGTGGTAGAGATTGGGAAAAAATTGACTCTTGTGATACATCAGTCTCTGGTGATTCTGCTAATGGGTCATGCTCTGTTAATCCAACAATAAACACAAAATACGGCATTCATGTTATTAATATATTTGATAATCAAGGCACAGAAGATTCACCAGTTGAAGTTACTGTCAATGATACTCCTGATGCGCCCACGAATTTAACTTTTAGTGATATTACTCAAACATCAGCTACTTTAAATTGGGAAGATAATTCTGAAAATGAAACTGGTTTTTATATACACCGCGATGGTTCTAAAGTACATACCACCGACGCTGATGTTACTACTTGGACAGATAGTTCACTTTCAGCCAACACCAGCTACACTTATACAATCACTGCCTATAATGATTGTGGCTCAAGTGGCACAGCTTCTGGAAGTGTAACAACTTTAGAAGCAGCTGAATGTGAGGGCGATGATGATTGTGATGAAGATGCATGTTCAACTCAAGACTGTGATAATCAAGCTGGTGATGGTTTTGATTATACATATTTACAAACCCGCGACGCTGATGAAGTTTGTGATGATGGCTCATGTATCTGTCCGGCTTGGTCTGCCTATCAATCTTGTGAAGATTCATATAATAATTGTAATGTAGATTGTTATACTGGTTCAAATTGTTATACAGATAGCAATAAATGTTACTGTAAATCAGGTTATGAACCAAATGGTTCAGGCGGTTGTCAAGCCGTTCCCAGCTGTGAGGATGATGATGACTGTGATGATGATGTATGTTCTACCCAGCAATGTGATGCTTTAGGTGATTACACTTATTTACAAACCCGCGACGCGGATGAAATTTGTGATGATGGCTCATGTATCTGTCCGGCTTGGTCTGCCTATCAATCTTGTGAAGATTCATATAATAATTGTAATGTAGATTGTTATACTGGTTCAAATTGTTTAACCAGCACAAATCAATGTTATTGTGATACTGGCTATGAAAGCGATGGAGCTGGCGGTTGTCAAGTAGAAAGCGGGGACGAAAACACCCCACCAGATGAACCCACAAATTTAGCTCAGTTTGATGACAATCAACAATTAGACGAACAAGACAAAACTAATGACACAACACCCTATTTTACTTTTACAATTTCAGATCCAGACGATTGGGATATAGTGGGCTATCAAATTCAAATTGATTCTGATGCTGCTTTTAATCCACCTGTGATTGATTACACCTGGGATGGCTCAACCACTAATCCAAATGATGTTACTTATCAAGTTCCTGAAGGTAGTGAGTTGGAAAATGCAAATTATCGCTGGCGTGTCAGAGCCAAAGATCAGCATGATGCTTATTCTGACTGGGTATATTTTAGCAGTGATGATGATGGTGGTGATGGAGGTGGTGATGGAGATGAAGGTGGCGATGGAGGCGGTGATGGAGATGATGATGACGATTCTCCAATTGATTTTACTATTGACACAGATTATACACACCCAGTAGCTGATTTTAGTTTTTGCAAGCAAGAGGGAACACAAATTGTTCAATTTACTAATGAATCCACTGATGAAGACGGGGATGATTTAACATATTCCTGGGATTTTGATTCACGCGATGGTATTCAAGAAGACAGCACAGCTGAAAATCCAACCCATGATTATGAAGGTGTGGTTTTAGGCAAAACCCATACTCAACAACCTAACTCTTCAATTCCGCAACCGCATGAAATTGTTGAGCAAGCCAGTCAAAACTTTTTTGAAAAATTCTGGGAAAAAATTAAAAAATTCTACTTGACAAACAGCAGAAATCTTATTATAATCAACTAAAAGAAACAAAAGGAAAAGGGGAAAAATTGTATTCCATATTTATAAAAACACACTTTGATGCTGCACATCAGCTGCACGGCTATCCCGGAGAATGCTGTGAACTGCACGGCCATACCTGGAAAATCGGAGTTAAAGTGATTGCCGATGAGATAGATGATATTGGCATCAGTTTTGATTTCAAAACATTAAAATCTATCACCGACTCTGTGATCTCTGTTTTTGACCATAAACATATTAACCAGGTCAAACCATTTGACAAAAAAAATCCTACAGCTGAAAATCTGTCTAAATATATCTATCAGAAGATTGAAGAAAAACTTCCTCAGAAAATAAAAATGTCTGAAGTTACCTTGTGGGAATCAGATAATTATGCAATCACTTATAAAAAGGAATAATACCTGCAGGAGGAGTTATTTTAACTGTCAATGAAATATTTTATTCCATTCAGGGTGAATCTTCCTATGCAGGGTTACCTTGTGTTTTTATCCGTTTAACAGGATGTAATCTTCGGTGTGACTGGTGTGACACAAAATATGCCTACTATGAAGGAACAGAGCTTTCTGTTCAGCATATTGTAGACAGAACCCTGCAGTATAAATCTTCTTTGGTAGAAATCACCGGCGGTGAACCGCTTTTACAAACAGAAACACCTGAGTTGGCTAAAACGTTGCTTGAAAAGGGATTAACTGTATTGGTTGAAACCAACGGAAGCCTGGATATAACCACACTGCCTTCCGGATGCCACCGTATAATTGATCTGAAAACACCGAGCAGTAATGAATGTGACAAAAATGATTTTTCCAATCTGAATGGTATAAATAAAAAAGACGAGATCAAATTTGTTCTTTCTGACCGCAATGATTACGAATGGACAAAAAAAATAATATCAGAATACAATATACCCAATCGATGTGAAGTACTGCTTTCACCTGTGTATGGATATATTGAATGTAAAAAAATTGCAGAATGGATACTTATGGATAATTTAAAAGTCAGACTGCAGCCTCAGCTGCATAAAATTCTATGGCCCCATGATTTCAAGGAGGCTGATATTCATGGATAAGGCAGTAATACTCCTTAGCGGCGGCATGGATTCAGCCACAACTCTGGCTGTAGCAAAATCTGAAAAGTATGAGTGTTTTGCTCTGAGTTTCAGATATGGTCAGTCTAATGCTCCTGAATTAAATGCTGCAAAAAAAATTGCTGCATCCATGAATGTTAAAAAGCATCTGATATTTGATCTTGATTTATCCCAGATTGGCGGCTCTGCTATGACGGATAATATTGAAATTCCTAAAAACAGAATTGACCTTGATAATATAAAATCAGAAATACCTGTAACCTATGTACCGGCAAGAAACATAATTTTTCTTTCTCTAACTCTGTCCTGGGCTGAAACTTTAGATGCCCGACATATTTTTATTGGTGTTAATGTTCAGGATTATTCCGGTTATCCTGACTGCAGAGACGGATTTATCAAGGCATTTGAAAAAACTGCAAATATCGGAACCAAAACCGGGATCTCCGGTTCAAAATTTCATATACATACCCCTTTGATTAATTTATCAAAAGCAGAGATAATCAAAAAGGGGATCCAGCTAAGAGTAGATTTCAGTCAAACGGTAAGCTGTTATGATCCGTCTCCGGATGGAAAAGCCTGCGGAAAGTGTGACAGCTGTCTTTTAAGAAAAAAAGGATTTAGAGAAGCTAAAATAAAAGATCCAACCCTGTATAAGGAGTAAAAATTGAAAAAAGGTCAACAAGAAATAAAGGAATCAAGACTCACGGCAGTGGATAATAAATACCCAGACAGAGAGTATGAAGTTAATATCTCCTTACCGGAGTTCACCTGTCTGTGTCCGATAACAGGTTATCCTGACTTTGCAATTATTAAAGTTAATTATATACCTGATAAAAAAATAATTGAATTAAAATCACTAAAATTATATATAAACAAATTCAGGGATGCAGAACTTTTTCATGAAGAAGCGGTGAATAAAATATTGGATGATCTGGTTAACCTCTGCCATCCTCGCTGGATAGAAGTTATCGGAGATTTTAATCCCCGCGGCAATGTCAAAACAATCGTCAGAGCAGAACATGGTAAAAAGAATATTTTAACATAAATCGATCGGTCTTGTCCTGAAATAGGGTTACAACTAAAACAACATTATTCTCTCTTTTGTATCCAAATCATTTTTACTATCCTTCTATACCTTAGTCTTTGAGTCTTAGAGTCATAGAGTCACCTTACATTGACCACAAACCGCCGACCGTTGACCGCATCGCTTTGCTGTCTGCCGTCTGCGGTCCGCGGTCTTATCTGACTTATGAACCTAAACTCTCTCAAGCTCTAACATTCTCACGTTCTGAAATTCTGTTTTTTTGTCTTGTTTCTTTATTCTTTAGTCTTGCTTCTCGCATCTTGACTCTTATTTCTTGTTTTCAACCCTCATCACTCTGTTTCTGTATCCTCAACAGCAGGCAGAATATAATTATTAAGAATATGAATGAAAGATCGGATATGATTTGAACCTTCTTCATATGCTGCATCCATAGTCGTTACAATCACCATATTTAACTCAGGAATAACTATGATAGACTGTCCTCCCAATCCAGAAGCAAAATACAGTGTATATCCTCTGAGCTTTCCTGTCCACCATAAGTATCCATATCCTACATCTTCCATTTGACCCCATTCTGTAGTAAAATTACGGTGATTTGTTATACTTTTTTCAATCCAGGTACTGGATATTATTTGCTCTTCATCTAATGTACCGTTCTTCAGGTATAAATAACCCAAACGTGCCATATCTCTGGGAGTTAAAAACATTCCTGACCCGCCAAAGTAAACATCATTCTGATCTTTACTCCACATAACTGCAGAAATATCAAGAGGTGCCAATAATTTCTCGGATGTATACACTAACGTACTCTTTCCTGTAGTTTTCTCGATTATCCCCGATAAAAGATGAGTCCCATGAGTAGAGTAAAGAAAATCTGATCCAGGATCAAATTGTAAATCTGATTTTATAATAGAAGCTATCATATTATCTGCCTGTTTCATTTCATCATCAATTTCCGATTCCTCATCGAACCCGGCCGTCATGGTGAGTAAATGACGAATAGTAATATCAAATTTTCTGGGATCTTCTATCTCATCAGTATATTCAGGGAAAAAATCCAATAATTTACTGTCTAAACTTTCGATATACCCTTCTTCAATGGCAATCCCAATGACAGTAGAAATAAAACTTTTAGTTACCGAATAGATCGGATCCATAACATATTTTGTCCTCCCGTTGTAATACTGTTCCCCAACCAAATAACCATTCCGGACAATTAACAAGCTGTAACAAACTGAAATTCTATACATTTCAGATAATGCTCTGTTTATCAATAAAGAGTTTAAACCTTGATCCTCAATTGAAGAAATTTCCCATTCATATGGGGTGAGTTCTGTATATGGATCTGAATCATTTTCTACAGGTGCTTGGAAATTACATACAATATGCAAAAGCCCCATAGATATAACAAATACCATAAGTATACTGATTTTCTTCATAATTCATTCCTTATTGCTAGAAATAAAAATAGTATTCTTATTCTCTATATTATATATACGAATTTTTATGATAAAACCCTAAAAAATTATTTTTTTCTTGAAACTTTTCATTTATTTTTCGTATACTATACAAACTAATGACTGACCAGTCAGTATAATATTCACTATTAGGAGAAGTTTAGTATGGAAAATGACAATATAAATAATATTCAATCTGAGCGCAAAAAAACAATTCTCAATGCTGCCGTGAAGCTGTTTTCAAAAACTGATTTTCATGAAGTCACAGTTGATGAGATAGCACTTAATGCCGGCCTTTCCAAGGGAACACTGTATCTGTACTTTAAAAATAAAGAAGACCTTTTCTTTTCAATTATAGAAGGAAAAAGCAATGAACTGTTTTATCGAATGGAGAATTCCATTCGATATGATCTTCCTTTCGAGGAAACGTTACAAGAATTTATAAAATCATATTTAAATTTTTTTAAGGAGAATAAAGCCTATTTCAAAATTATTCATTCAGAAAAATGCCGTATGACCATGGATGACCATTACAGGATGCATGATCTGGGAATAGAAGTTTTCAATCGATTTTTAAAGCTTACAGAAAAGCTGGTTAAAGCAGGGAAAAAAGAAAACAGTATTGGAGATATTGATCCTGATATTGCAGCGAGAGGTCTCCGGGGAATTCTTAATTCCTTTGTGTTTCAATGGATTTTCACCAATCAAAAAATATCTATAGAAAACGATACTGGGCAAATAAAAAATCTTTTCTTATACGGAGTAAGCAAAAAGAATTAAATGTTCATTTTAACTGAAATTGCGGAGGAATGTATGCAAAAGAAATATTTTTTTATAATAAGTTTAATAATTGTATTGACGACCACTTCTCTGTTTTCACAAGATCAGCTCATTTTAACTATTGATAGAAGTATTGATCTTGCTTTGGATAAAAATCCGGAATTTAAGATTGCAGAAAAAAATGTTAAAAAAGCCGGGGCTGGAATAGGAGAAGCATATTCAACCCTGCTTCCTCAGGTAAATGCAAGTGTCAATTTTCAAAAATCCTGGGATATTCAGGAAAATACTATTCCCAACTTTATTAAGCAAATGGTGGGACCTACTTTTCCCGGATATGACCAAATGCCGGATTATGTCAGAATAGCGTTTGGACTGGAAAATCTCTTCACTTATGGACTACATGTATCCCAGCCTCTGTTTCTGGGAGGAGCAGGAATTGCAGGTGTAAAAATAGCTTATGCTGCCCATAAAGCAAGTAAAAAAGATTTAGAATCAAAAAAACAAAATCTCATATATCAGACTGCTGATGCCTTTTACCGGGCTCTTTTAGCCCAGGAACTTGTTCATGTTCAGGAACAAGCGTATGAACAGGCTCAGGCAAATCTGGACAGAGTAGAAAAATTATATAATGTCGGTTCCGCTTCTAATTTTGATAAAATGCGGGCTGAAGTAGAGGTGGCAAATGTTAAACCAGAAGTCATTGCAGCCAGAAACAATTATCAATCAGCTTTAACCGGGCTTCGAACCGTTATCGGGTTATCCAAGGAAACTGCAATTATGATCCAGGGAGAATTAAATTATAACAAGGATGAATTGATTTTATCATCCTATGAAAAACTTATGGAGACTGCCTTACACAACCGGCCTGAGCTGACAGCACTTAAAGCTCAAAAAGATATTGCTGCTCAAAACATTACTATTGCCCGGAGCCAGTATTTTCCGAAACTTTATTTTTCTACTGATTATTCTTTTCTGGCTATGCGGAATGATTATAATTTTAATTCTGATGATTTTAGTAAAGGATTTACTTCTGCACTCAGCTTGCAAATTCCTCTTTTCACCGGATTAAAACGCTGCCGGAATTATCAAAAAGCCAGGCTGGATTATAACATTATTCAAAATACTAAACAACAGCTGCATGATGGAATTGCAGCTGAAGTTGAACTGGCCTATAACAAATTCAAAGAAGCAGAAGAAAAATATTTTTCAGCAAAAAAATCAATTGACTTGGCAGAAGAAGCTTTACATCTGGCTAATCTTCGTTACGAGGAAGGAGTAGTCACTCAGCTGGATGTATTAAATTCCCAGCTTGCTCTTACCAGAGCCAGAGTAAATCACGCCTCAGCCTTGTATGAATATCAGACAGCACGATATAGGCTGCGGAAAGTAACCGGTACCCTGACCGGAGTATTATGATATTTAAAAAAACATTAGTAAAGAAATATGCATAAGATAAAAAGGAGAACAAGAATGATACGAAATTGGTTTATAACTCTAAGTTGCCTTATTATACTGATGGTAAGCTGCACCTCTTCTGATACCGGACAGGAAAAAACAGCTGTTCCGGTAGAAGTAAGGAAAGTAGAAAAAGGAGACATAAAGCAAACATTAAAATTTAATGGTGATATCGTGGCACAATATACAGTAAAAGTCTTTTCCAAAGTTCCTGATCGTATTACTCGTTTTTATGTTGATGAAGGAGATGAAGTCACCAAAGGAGATCTTATCGCAGAGGTGGAAGCTACCCAGATGAACCAGGCGGTTCGCAGAGTCAAAGCCGCATTGGCAGCTGCAGAAGCTCAGTTAGCTAATGTTTCAGATGAGTATCAAAGGGCAGAACGTCTTTTTTCTGAAAATGCCATGAGTAAACAGCAGTATGATGCCATAAGAACCCAGCATGAAGCTGCACAATCCCAGGTTGAGCAGGCAAAAGCCGGATTGGCAAGTGCTCAGAGCAGTCTTAAGGATGCATCAATAACTGCTCCAATTTCTGGTATTATCGGAAAAAGAAATTATGAAGAAGGAGATATGGCGTCTCCCCAGTTGCCGGTAGTAACTATTGTTCAGATTGATAATGTAAAAATGGTGTTTGATGCCACAGATAAAGAATTTGGAAAACTGAAACTCGGCCAACCAGCACAGGTAGAGGTAACCAGTTATCCGGATGAACTATTTCAGGGGAACATTATAAAAATCAGCCCCATACTGGATCCTATTACCCGACTTGCTAGTATCGAGATTCTTATCCCTAATCCTGAAAGTAAACTAAAACCGGGAATGTTTGCCCGGACAGAAGTGACTATCGGATTATTGGAAGACAAAATAATTATTCCTCGATATGCTGCTATAGTAACCACTACTTTAAAATCCATACAGGGTACAGACAGGGTAGTAAAAGAATATCATGTCTATACGATCAATGACAGCAGTAAAGCGGTACAGCGGAGTCTGGGAGTCGAGTATGTGAATCATAATTATATTGCAGTTAATTCCGGAATTGAGATTGGTGATAAAATTGTGATATCTGGACAAAATAAACTTTTAGATGGAACTGTAGTAAATATTATTTCTGAAAAAGAGGAGGCTGTATTATGATATTGTCCAGGACAGCTATAAAACGCGGCGTCACTTTCTTTATGCTCTATATCATAGCGGTGGGATTCGGTCTCTTTTCTCTGAGCAGACTTAAAATAGATCTTTTCCCTGAACTTGACTTCCCCATAGTAGCAGTAATAACACAGTATACTGGTGTTGGTCCTTTTGACATTGAAACAGTGGTTACCCGTCCTATTGAAGAGACAGTTTCTTCAGTTCAAAATGTAAAAACTGTCACTTCGAATTCAAGACAGGGACTTTCTCTGGTAATGCTGGAATTTGAATGGGGTACTGATATGGATCAGGCTGAAATTGATGTGCGTAATGCCTTGGATTTTATCGAAGAATATCTTCCGGATGACATATCAGATCCTATGGTATTTGCCTTTGATCCTTCTTTACAACCGATCTCATTTATGTCAGTAGGATCTCCGCTTCATGGTCTTGCTGAGCTCCGAAAAATATCTGAACAGGATATTGAGCCCAGATTGGAACGAATTCCTGGGGTCGCATCCGCATCAACCTCAGGAGGATTAAGAAGAGAAATCAAGATTCTATTGGATCCTGTTCGTCTCCGTGCCCATAATATTTCTGTTATGCAGGTAGAAAATGCTCTCAGGGCTAATAATCTGCAGCTCCCCTCCGGGTGGATAGATAATCAGCAGCAGGAATTCACCATTCAGACTCAGGGAGAATATCAGTCAGTTGAACAGATCGGAAACACAGCGGTTACCATGATAAAAGGGAGTGTAATTCGCATCAGTGATATTGCTGAAGTTGTTGACGGCTTTGCAGAAAACAGGCAAATTGTTCTAGTGAATGATGAACCTGCTGTTCTGCTGATTCTTCAAAAACAATCAGATGCTAATACGGTTAATACAATTAAAAGGGTTCATAACAGAATGGAAGGTATTCATCAGGCAATTCCTAAAGGGATTAATATTGAAACTATATGGGACCAGGCAGATTTTATTAATCAGTCTATGTCAAACCTGGGAAATACAGCTATACAGGCGATAATTCTTGCTTTTCTCATCCTCTTGTTCTTCCTGCGTAACTTTCGCAGTTCTATTATTGTTGCTATTTCGATTCCAATCTCTATGATAGTAACCTTTGCAGTTATGGACCAGGCAGGTCTGACCTTGAATATTATTTCTATGGCTGGTCTTGCTCTGGCTGTGGGTTTGCTGGTAGATAATTCAATTGTGGTGCTGGAAAGTATTTACCGGTTACGGGAACAGGGATCTCCCCCCAGAGAAGCAGCAGATACCGGAACCAGTGAAGTATCTACTGCTATCATAGCATCAACTTTGACCACAGTATCAGTTTTTTTACCTGTTCTCTTTGTTCCTGGTATTGCGGGTGAGATGTTCAATGATATGGTTGTTACCATCTGTTTTTCTCTTGGTGTTTCTCTTATTGTTGCCTTAACGCTGGTCCCTCTTCTGGCATCCCGTTTTTTAAAGATCAATGACAGTAAAACAAAAAAATCAAGACTGCAGCGTCTGTCTCAAAGTATTGGTAACTGGATTGATAAACTGCACGATAACTATCTTGTTGCTCTGGACTGGTCATTACACCATAAACTCCAAGTAATCATAATGACAGTTATTATTTTTATTGTTGCAATCGGACTGCTTTTTACCCGCGGCGGAGAATTCATACCAGAAACGGATCGGGGTTTTGTTCAAATGGCAGTAAATAGGTCACCCGGTACCAGTTTGCCTGCTATGGAAAAGAGTATGCATCAACTTGATGAAATTATCAAAAATCATGTACCGGAAGCAGAAATGGTATATACAAATTTTGGTCAGGGTGAGGGTATGTTTGCAGCTTTTTCCTCCAGCGGTTCCCATGAAGGTGAAATAATGGCCCGATTAGTTCCCAAAAGTCAAAGAAAACGAAGTACACAAGAAATTGAAAATGATCTGCGTAAATATGTTAACAAAATTCCGGATGTTGAAGTACGATTCGCTGACAGAGGCGAAGAAACCTTTATGGGTGGAGGTGCAGATATAGAAATACAGTTATTTGGATATGACTTAACAGTAGCTAAGACTTTGGCAAACGATATTGAACAGAAAGTATCTGCGATCGACGATATTGTTGAAACAGAAGTCAGCATAAAAGAAGCAGCTCCGGAACTAAAAGTTAAGCTGAATCGGGACAGAATTGCTGATATAGGACTTTCCACTTCCCAGATTGGTCAGGTAGTTCGTACTAATATTCTGGGTAATGTTGTCTCCCAATTCCGGGAAGGTGGAAATGAATTTGATATCCGGGTGCAGTTGAAAAAAGAGTTCCGCCGGAATAAAAATGATCTGGAAAATATTTTAATAACGACACCTCTGGGGCAGCAAATTCCTCTTCGTTCCATTGCCGATATTGAATTAAGCGATGCTCCTACTGTAATTAACCGGGAAGACCAGGAAAGAGTAGTCTCAGTAAACTGTACGATTGCTGGCAATGATCTGCGAAGTGCGACAGCTCGGGTACGAAATGTATTAAAAGGATATCCCCTGCCCAATGATTTTCGTATTGAAATAGGCGGAGCAGCAGAGGAAATGATGGAATCCTTCCTGTATTTAGGACTGGCTTTCCTGGTGGCTTTGCTTCTCACCTATATGGTTATGGCATCTCAGTTTGAATCACTTCTTGATCCTTTTATTATTCTTTTTACCATTCCCCTGTCATTAATCGGAGTTTCTCTGGCCTTGTTTATAACCGGTACTACTTTAAGTGTCATGTCCCTCATCGGAGCTATTATGTTGTTGGGAATTATTGTAAACAATGGTATTGTACTTATTAGTTATATCAACCTGCTTCGGGAAAGAGGATATTTAATGATGGAAGCCATTCATTTAGGTGGTGAAGCCAGAATGAGACCGGTTATCATGACTGCTCTTACCACTATCCTGGCTATGTTTCCGCTCTCTCTGGGACTGGGAGAAAGTGGTGAAAACTGGGCACCTATGGCCCGCTCAGTGATCGGCGGTTTGTTAATTGGAACTATTCTGACCCTCATAGTTATTCCGGTAATTTATTCCATATTCGAAAATCTCAGTGCCCGGATTAAAGAAAAACGAGAACGTAAACGTCAAAAACGGTTAAGTAATAAGTAATCCGTTTTTATAAGATCAATAAAAAACTATTCAGGCCTGGCAGTTTTAACAAGTTTGTCGGGCCTGAATAATCTCAATACCCAGTTACAATAAAATCAATAATATAATAATTCCTGAATGAATAAGATCCTGTGAATTTTATTTTGAATCATTGGAAAATTTTATTATATTAAAAAAATTCATAATAAACAAAATATAAAATAATGTCACATGAGTAAAAAAATACTATCCCGGTTAACTAACTTCATAATAATAATTGGTATTTTATATTTATTTCTGTTAAGTATTAAACTTCTCGGCCATTCATTTTCCTTATTTGGTGAAGGATTTGCTGAAACTATGCTGCAGATGACCAGTAATCCCGCAGCAGGTCTGTTGATCGGAATAGTTGCTACCAGTCTTATTCAGAGTTCTTCTACCACGACCTCTATAACAGTAGGACTGGTTGCCGGTGGAGCACTTTCTCTCAATAATGCAATACCTATCATTATGGGTGCAAATATTGGAACTACTATAACTAATTCACTGGTTTCTCTTGGTCATATCTCCATTCGATCTGAATTCAAAAAAGCCTTTGCAGCCAGTATAGTACATGACTTCTTTAATATATGTGCTGTACTGGTTTTATTCCCTTTAGAGATCAACTTCCATCTTATTGAGAAAACTGCAGTATTTCTTGAAGGGGAATTTTCACATGCCGGGGGTATGGAATTATTTAATCCACTCAAGTTTATTCTGAATCCTGCAATAAATTTAATTGACTATATTACTTCATTTCTTCCCTTACAATATATAATTCTTACTATATTATCGTTGATGTTACTGTTTTTTTCTCTCTCAACTTTGGTAAGAAAAATCAGATCTATGGTTCTTGCTCAAATTGAACATATTCTTAATAAATATTTGTTTAAAAATGATATATTAGGTTTTATTTTCGGTATCATAATTACAGCAATTGTACAGAGCAGTTCAGTAACTACTTCTTTAATTATACCTCTTGCAGGTGCAGGTTTGATATCTCTGAAAAAAATCTTACCTTATACATTAGGAGCGAATATTGGGACAACAGTAACCACAATACTGGCGGCTCTGGCCACACAAAATGAGATTGCAATAATGGTAGCATTTTCACATTTATGTTTTAATATTTTTGGCATTTTGATTTTTTATCCTTTAAGATTTATCCCCATCGGATTGGCTACATTTGTCAGCGATAAAGCAGCCAAATCAAAAAAAAATCTTATACTGTTTGTTATTGTGTATATATTACTGCATTTCATCCCCATACTCATTATATTTACATAATTAAAAAAATTTTTTATATTATTTTTAAAAAAGAGGTAAAACCATGTGGAAATATATTTTAAATATCTGGAAATCAGATAATTTACTTGAACAAGCCTGGAATGAATCATTTGAAATGCTGGAAATAACCAATGAAATGTTCTGTGAAGCTATAAGTGTATTACGAAAAAGTGAACAAAAAATCATAAAAAAGGAGATTAAGCATAAAGATATAAAAGTCAATAAATTCCAGAGAGATGTACGCAGAAAAGTAATGACCCACTGTACTGTCCAGGGATCCAGCGATCTACCCGGAGGCCTAATTCTTGTAAATATAGTTATAGATATTGAGCGTATCGGAGACTATACCAAAAACATTGTTGATCTTGCCACCATATATCCGACCAGACTTGATGGGGGATTATTTGAAGAAAGTCTCAAAAAAATCGAAGACTCTGTACAAGACAACTTTTTTCGAACTAAAAAATATCTGAAAGAAAGTAATGCAGAAGAGGCACAAAAACTGCTGAAAGAATACAAATGGATCAATCCTGAATGCGATCAGCGCTCATTTGAGATAATCCAGGAAAAGGACAACACTATCGGATGTGGAAAAGCAGCAACACTTGTGTTGTACTTCAGATGGTTAAAAAGGATCAATTCGCATTTAAGAAATATAACCACCAGTATAGTCAATCCCTTTGATCAGATCGGTTATACCAAGAAGGGTTTCTCTGAGGTTGATAATTAAGAGATATAAAGGTACATATGAAGCATCATATTCAAAATATAATAAAAAAATATAATCTAATCCCCCACCCCGAGGGCGGATATTACCGGGAGATATTCAGATCACCAACGCAAATAAACTCTCCGAAAGTTAATAAAGAAAGAACCGCTGCAACCCATATTTATTTTTTTCTGATGCAAAACCAGATCAGCAAATTTCATAAGGTTGTTCATGATGAAATCTGGAATTTTTATCAGGGGGATGCGCTAAAGATCATTACTTTTGAAGGAGAAACTGCCAAAGAAACTATAATCGGACACAGACAGAAGCACGGGTATACAGTAATTATACCTGGCGGATGCTATCAGGCTGCAGAATCAACCGGGGAATACAGTCTGGTTGGCTGTACCGTAGCACCTGGTTTTGAGTTCGAAGATATGTCATTTTTATCTCAGGATGAAAGCAGTAAAAGCAAGCTATTAAAAAAGTATCCTGAGTATAAGAAGTTTATTTAAGATAGGAATGAAGGAATGATGGAATAGTAGAATTCCAAGAAACAAACACTAAAATCTTATCAAATCCCGAATAACAAAAACCAAATAGCAAATAATATTCAAATATCTGTGTCTAAAAAAACAACCTCTCCTATCCGCTAATTCCCCCATACTCCCATACCCCGATACTCCGATACAATCATATCAATGACAAATGATCGACAATCACAATCAATCCCTCTCTAACGCCCAAATATTGCCATCACTATACGGTCAGCCGTCCGCGGTCTGCGGTCAATTCTGGCTACTGACCACTGGCCTCTAATTTCTGAAAATGTATCATCTTTATCATTTGTTTTTTACAAACTTGCCCAGCCATTCAGTCATTTCCCAGAGAGTGTGCATGATCGACTCCCGAGCCCGGTAGCCGTGACTCTCATAGGGCAGCATCACCAATCTGGCTTTTACTCCATGGCCTTTCAGGGCATGATAATAGCGTTTACTCTGAATGGGAAAAGTTCCGGAGTTGTTATCAGCAGCACCATGAATAAGGAGTATAGGTTCATTGACTTTATCTGCATGCATAAAAGGTGACATAGCAAAATAAATTTCCGGTGCTTTCCAGAACGTCCGTTCTTCAGACTGAAATCCGAAAGGAGTGAGAGTACGATTATAGGCCCCGCTGCGAGCAATACCAGTTGCAAAAAGATCAGAGTGAGCAAGCAGATTTGCGGTCATAAAGGCACCGTAGGAATGGCCGCCGATCGCAATTCGTTCCGGATCTGCAACTCCCCGGCGAACCACTTCATCAACTGCAGCCTTGGCACTTGCCACCAGCTGCTTAATAAAGGTATCGTTGGGTTCTTGATCATCTTCACCAATTATGGGCATGGTGGGACCATCCAGGATAGCGTATCCTTGAGTGAGCCAGAGATGAGGCCGGCTCCAGCGGATCCTGGTAAATCTATAGGGAGAATCCTTGACCTGTCCGGCTGCCTTGGCACTTTTATACTCACGAGGATATGCCCACATAAGCATGGGGAGGGGACCGTCTTTATCCGGATTGTAATCCGGAGGAAGATACAGGGTTGCAGTAAGCTGAATACCATCATCACGCTGATATTTGATCAGTTCCTGTTGAATATTTTTCAGCTGAGGAGTCGAATGCGGAAACGATGTTATTCTTTTAATCTCATCACTGTTTCTCTGCCGAATGAAATAATTCGGGGGATCGGTTTTTGATTCCTTTCTGGTAATAAAACTCCTGCCCTGTTCATCAAGGAAGCGGATGAAATACTCGTAATAGGGGGCTTCACACTGCCATAGCCTTTCCGTTTTCAAAGATGACAGGTATAATTTATCCAGAAAGGGAAAATTCCCTTCAGGAGAAGCCCCTGTACCGCTGAGAAAAATTGTATTTCCCTGATCACCAGTTTTCAGTACTGAGGTTCCGAAAGAAGAACGGGTCATTACAGGTCTACCCGGATCGGAATAGCGGTCTTCATAGGAACGGTCAAAAAGGAGTTTTGGTTCAGCATCAGCTATATCCGGTTGAATGATCCAGGTCCGGACTTTTCTGGTTTTCCACCAGAATTCAGAGGCCAGTGCAAGTTCACCCCTTTCCCATTCAATGTTTGCAAAACGGTATTCAAGCGAGATAACAGGGTGAGGCTTCCCTGTGAACGGTGCGGGAAACATATATACTTTGTCGCGGATATCGGCCAGTTTATCCGGATCACCTCCATCCTGAGCTTCAGCCCATATAAGAGTTGCCGGAACATCAGCTCTCCACTGAAAGGAACGCGGTCCTGTTGGTACTGCATCAAAGCCGATGGGAATGTTTTCAGCAAGAGGCAGATCAGCTATCTTTTTTACCGGATTGCCCTGTCTGTCTATCACCAGTACTTTATAAGGGAAACGGTAAGCAGGCACCAGGTAGGAAAAGGGTCGGTGGATCTGTTGAACCAGAATATAGGTTCCATCCGGTGAGGACGAAACATCCCTGAATATACAAGGCTCTGCCAGTTTTGAGCTGTTCCCATCTATAGTAACTGTAATCAGCTGCGATGAGGCATAATAGTCAAAAAGTTCCTCATCATAAAGATTTTGCAGAAGATCCTGATAGGTTCTGACGGGGGCCTTTTCTCCGGTTGTTTCCTGGATTACCGGAGCTATAGGTATATCCGGTTCCTCCGGTGCCGGTCCCCGGTCAGGATTGACGATTCTGCAGATCAGCGTTTTACTGTCTGAGATCCACTGATAAGGAGAACCGTATACACCATTGAGCTTGCCGGAATAAAGTTTCCGGGCAGTTTTATTTTTGACTGAAGCAAGCCACAGTCTTAATCCATCATCACCTAATACTGTAAACGCAATATACTTTCCATCCGGAGACCAGTCAACATGACGAATGTGAGGCTGCTCAGGCATACCACTGAAAGAATATTTTTTACCGGTTTTGATATTCTTCAGAGTCAGCCTTGTATAGTGTCCGGAACGGCTGGATGCATTGGTTTTGGGATTGAATCTGATCCCTGCCAGGCGAAGTTCTGGACGAGCCAGTTCTTCAATGGAAGGAAGTGCTGGCTGGTCCATTATGAGCATCCATGTATTTTCAGGCCCGATACTGACCGACGGAGTCAGCGGTGCGTCGATCAGATCTGCAATGGCTTTTGGCGGCATTTTATAAGATTCCACCACTTCAGTTTGTCCATAAACAGACAACCTGCATCCGATAAAAACAATAACAAGAAAGATTCCTAGGTACTTATAAATTCTGTGTTTCATTACTGAATCCTCCATCTTTGATTTTTTTAATTTAACTTGATTATGTGATAAGGTGCAATTTTTTTATAAAAATGTCAATTTTATGCTGTATCAAAATATATTTTTTCTTCATGTTCTTCATGAACTTCGTGGTTTCCTTATCATTTATAGTTATTTTAGCCAGGATTAACAGAATTGACAGGATTTTATTTGACTCGAGTTCAGGGGAGCGAAGCAACACTGGACTTGAGACAAATTATTATGTAGTTACTTAAGAAAATAGAAGGCGATGCCTTCTTCAATGCATTCCCAGTCAATGACTGGGAATGAGAAAATAAACTTGGTATGTATCTCACACAAAGACACGGAGGCACAAATTAAATAATACTGAAGTTTGTGAACCAGGTAAAAAAGACACCCACCTAAGTCCTTCTCAAGGGAGGGCTCGTTGAACGACATCTCTCCCCTTGGAGACTGTCGAAAAAGTCTTAAAAATGTCATTGCGAGTGTTTTTTACGAAGCAATCCCCTAGATTTTTAACCTAACTCAAGGAGATTGCTTCGTCGCTGCGCTCCTCGCAAAGACGTGCATTGACTTTTTCAACAGTCTCTTGAGGGGAGATGTCCGCTGGAAAGCAGACAGAGGGGTGTCATAACATGCCAAATAGGTTCAGTACATCAATGGCAAAGATTGTTTAATCTTACGATACTTTTGTTCACTTATTAACAAAACCCCCTGTATCCCTCCCTTGATAAACTCAGGACAAGCTCTTGTCAGAGGGACTGTATTATCGTCTTTTCTGCTAATTAATATTCACATATCTGTGTCTAAAAAAACAACCTCTCCTATCCGCTAATTCCCCCATACTCCCATACCCCGATACTCCGATACAATCATATCAATGACAAATGATCGACAATCACAATCAATCCCTCTCTAACGCCCAAATATTGCCATCACTATACGGTCAGCCGTCCGCGGTCTGCGGTCAATCCTGTCTTCTGATCCCTAACCTCTGGTTTCTGCATGTTTTTTTCACGTTCTAAAGTTCTCAGTTTCTTTCGTTCTACAGTTCTGAATGCTGACCTCTGGCTACTGGTTTCTGAGCGTTAACTTTCTCAAGTCCTAAAGTTCTAAAAAATCTATTCTGCAAAATATCTCACTTCCACATAGGGAATCAGATTCCCTTCTTCTACAACAATTTTCTTGTTTTTACTGCTGAGATTAACAGGTGCAGATACCATCTGATATTCCATACTGGGCCAGTAGGCAACTTCGACATTAACAGTATATCCCCCGTTTATAACTGTATTGCCTGTATGATCCTTTAAATCCCAGATATAAATATGATGCCCTACATCTATACTTGCAGCTGTTATACCGTCCACATCAGTAAAATCTGACACCTCAGACCAGTTCGGTAAATTCACCTGTTTTTCTTTGGCATACCCGCTGAATCCGGAAACATACACTGTTTTTATAAAATTTCCTTTTTTATCTTCGATCCAGATCACTGTCTGAGGTTCTAATTCATCCTGAAAACCCAGAATGAAATCAACAACGACAAATGGTTTCTCGTATTCATCAGCATCAAAATGTTCCACTGAAGGACGCATACTCTGGAAAGCATATCGGGAAGCATCTGTTCCCTGATATTTAGTTATCACTTTTATCCAGTGAGTAATTGCCTTTTTCTGATGTGCTCTCCCCAGCCAGTAATTTGCTTCTGCTTTTAATTGCTTATCCGCTTTACTGTCCAAAATATAATTTAGATCCGCAATACCCTGTTCTAATTTTCCTACAAAAAAAGGCATACCAACATCAATGGATCCCCGGATCAATCGTAACTCCGGATCATCAGGAGCAACAGCTACAGCCTTGTCAGCTAATTCACTGACCTTAAAGGCAAGATTGGTCCGATAATTAATATCAGTATAAATATTCTCATCATATCCTTTACCTGCAATCTCCCCAACTGCTTCAATACACAGTTTATAAGCTGTAATATTAGTGGAATCTTTCTGAATAACATTTTCAAAAATTTCCTGAGCTTTTTTATAGTTTTTAATGTCAATATATGCTTTACCCAATTCTATCTTCAGAGACATATTATCCGGATCGGCTTCGATCTTCTGTTTTAATTGATCAACTTTTTTTGAAGAATTTGTCTCTTCCTGTGTTTCCTGTTTTGAAGATGCTGATTCTTCTTCAGCAGCAGTTAATGATGCAATGCTCTTTTCTGCATTGTTGGCCAAATCTGATCCGGGAGCACGTTCAATCACTTTTTTCCAAGCTGTAACTGCATCCTGATTTCTGTCTTGTTTCTGATACGCATTTCCTAAGAAATTATAACTGGGAACTAAAAGATCATTCGGAACCTGATCCGGACATTTCCGGGACAATTCAACCAGATGTTCAAGATCTTTTATTCCCTGATCAAGCTTACCCAGAAATACAGGTACATTTACTCCCATTACTCCTCTGTGGAATCGAGCAATTGAATTATCAGGATCAAGTTCAACCGCTTTATTCATATGTTCATACGCAGTTCCGATCAACTCACCTGTCTCCATGAAGTTCTGAGTATTTCCAGCCTGCATACCCTTATAAAAACCCATATAGGAATAAACAGTTGAATTTTCAGGAAATTTTTCCTTAGCTTCTCCCATTACCTGAACAGCCCCTTCCAGATTTCCGCTCTGATACAGCGTTCCTGCCTTTTCAATAAATTCATCCACACTTTGTCCTGAAACAAACTGGATAGCAAATAAAAGCATAAAAAAAATGAGACAATGAACTGACTTTTTCATACCTTCCTCCATAAATAAATATTGAATACACTAATATACTGATTATTAAATTACCTGGAATACATAGAAAAAAAGTTACATCTCTGATCAATTATAAATAAAGTATCAACTTACATCATAAACAATATGCCCTTCTTAATTTACTACTCATTCTCTTTTAATAACCATAAGTGTAATATCATCAAACTGTGGCTGAGAGCCTGCAAAGGTTCTGATCTCTTTTATTATCTCATCTATAATATCAGCGGCTTTTCTGTCTTTCAGTTTCTCTCCCAGCTGCCAGAGATGTTCCTCACTGAATTCTTCATCTCTATCATTCATTGCCTCAGTAACCCCGTCTGAATAAATTACCAGCATATCACCCGGATTAATAATAAACTCATCTTCAGGATACTCAAATTCCTGCATCATACTTAATACAATTCCTGCTATGTTAAGTTCTTCACTTTTCCCCTGTTTCTTGAAGAGATACGGTCGGTTATGCCCTGCATTGGCATACGTTACTTTATGATTCTTTGTATCCAGAATACCATAAAAAAGAGTAGCAAATCTATTTGGTTCTGTGTTCTGATAAAGCAGCTGATTAGACCTGTTACAGCATTCACCGGGTTTCTGCTGCAGCAGTGTCTGTGCTCTGATAGTGGCCTGGAGATTGGCCATAAGTAGTGCTGCCGGAATACCTTTTCCGGAAATATCCGCAACGCAGAAGGCAAGTCTGGTATCATCAACCGGTATAAAATCAAAATAATCTCCTCCTACGAATTTTGCCGGATAACTGATCCCGGCAATATCATATCCTTTTATAACCGGAGCACTTTTAGGCAGTAATCTATGCTGAATCTCAGCTGCCAGCCGATGTTCTTCCTGAATACGTACCAGCATCTGCTCCTGTTCATAGAGTCTGGCATTTTCAATAACCTGGGTAGATTGTGCTCCGATAATAGTAAGCAGCCGCTGATCGTTTTCTGTAAATTCCTCTTCTTTTTTTTTGTTAAAACAGGCAATCAAGCCGATCATGTTCCCTTTTAAAAAAAGAGGAACACAGAGTAATGATTTAATGTGCACTCCATCCCGGGGCAGGGTTTGAAATCGCTTATCTGTCTGCAGATCATTTACCAGTAAAGGCTTGCGGTTTTTCAGCATCCAGCCGGTAAGCTGAGCATCCAGACGAAATGGGGTCTGAAAACCGCTGTGATCAACCTCCCGGATCATGGTTTGAAAAGGTTTATCTTTTTCTTCTTCTCTTAACAGCATGACAGCTGTCTGTTCTACATTAAAATGCTTAATACATTTTTTTACCATCAATTCTTCGATTTTCTTCAGCTCCATGGTAGAGGTGATGGCTGTAGATATTTCATTAAGGATTGAGAGCTCTTCCACTGCCCGCCGGAGCCGGAAATTTTCTTTTTTCAATAACTCGATATTATTTGCATTATCATCTTTCATCGGTACTCCCGGTTTATTATCCTTCTATCTTGAAATTTTTTAAATATCCTACCGAAAACTCTTTCCAATAACAACACTGTATGTATCCAGCTTTAAATCTTCACTGGTCTTGACTTTTGATCCGTATTTTTTCTCCAGAGCCATTTTCCATCGGTAAAAATCAGAATAGGTATGCTGGGTTTTTCCCCGTAGTTCCTCAAACAAACCGCTCTTTTCATAGGCCCTGGCATGTTCAGGAGTTTCCCATAAGGTCAGAGAGATTCCCTCTTCCGGATTTTTATCATTTGTTATAGCGCACACACAAAGACAACCATCGATTTTCTCCAGTCTGGGAATAATGGTGCTGTTATATACTTCACGGATTGCTGCTAATGCTTCAGGTTTATATCTGGCATTGACCAATCGCATGAACATAATATTCCTCTTCTATTATTTTCATACTAATTTTTTAAAATTGCCAGTCTGGTCCTGGCATGAACCAGCTCCGGCAGGTCTTCATCCGCGTGCTTCCACTGGTTCAAAGCTTTTTCGTAATAAAAAATGGCCTGCTCTCTTTTCCCCTGTTTCTCATGTAATCCTGCAACCCTGTAATACACCCGGGAGCGTTCCAGAAAATAGGAAAAAAAGTATTCGCTAGAGAGGGTCCAGTTGTCATGCATCCTCAGCAGCAGCTGAACCGCTTCATCATATTTTTTCTGATGTTCACGGATCTTTGCTTCCAACCGGATTGAACCGGGAAACTCCGTCCTGGATAAATATGACACCTTATTCAGCAGACTATCCGCCTCGGTGTAATTCTTTTTTTCGGCAGCGACTTCGGCGAGCAGCAGAAAATGGAAATACATGAGAATATTATCATAACTATTGCTTTCAATATAATCTTTGATTCTCTCCGCATAGGCCCGGGCTTCCTGATAGTCCCCTTTATAAATTGATGTTAAACCGGCCCAGTAATAGGCCCGGACCGGCCAGGTATTATATGATCCGGTATACACCTCTGTGGAGATCCTTTTAACAGCTGAAAATTCCACATATGCTTTCTGAAAATCCCCACTGGTACAATAAAATTTTCCTAGCTCCATACGAGTTTTTATCTCTTCTTCAAGATTTCTTTCCTCCTGTGCCAGGCGAACAGCCTTTTGGAACTCAGAACCAGCTGCTCTGTATCTCCCCTCATACAGGTTAAAACAGCCCAGATCATTTATGAGATTGAATTTTGCGGAAGGCAAAAGCCCGGTGATTTCACGATTCATTTTCCGCGCAGCTTCCCCCTCTCCCCTGAACAAATGAATATAACTCTGCATCTGTTGAAAATCTAACCATCTTGGATTTACCTGCAGAGCTTCCTCACAGACCTGGTAGGCATCATCATACCGGCCTGCCATCAGATATATCTCGAAAGCAGAATGATAGGTATTGATCACTTCCGGCTGCAAAGAGATATACTTTCTGACTGCTGAGATGGCCTTGTCATCTTCATTCATAGAAGAATAACTGTAGGCGAGTACATTATAAATAAAACCTGCCTGGGGATCGATTTCCAATGCCTTGTTATAGGAGCGGACTGCTTCTGCGTAATCACCTATGAAAAAATGGCTTGCCATGCCCCAAATATACCATATTTCTTTATCATTGGGATAGCTTTTCGTCAGCAATTCTGCGGTGTGAGAGAACATGTCAAAATCGCGTTTAAACAAAGCATCGGTTGCTTTTATGTAGCCTCGTTCCTTATCGGTTGTATTATACGCATATTGAGAAGCAATCTGCATCAGATGACGTTCGCGGGAAAGATCCGAGAACGGATCCCGAACATTAAAGATCCCCATATAGAGAGCCAGCCTGCAATAGGCCATAGCAAAAGTGGAATCCAGCTGGACTGCTTCCCTTAAATGCTGCATACCCTCGCTGAAATTCCACCTTCGTATCTCTTCAATGCCTTTTTGATAATATTTGTAGGCATCAAAAGAATGAGTAGTGACATCATTGATACTGAGCTGTTCTCTTCCTTCTCCTCTCACTATCCCCATCAGCTCTATTACTTCGGAAGTCAGCCTGTTTACCATCTGATAGACATCGTCCACCTTGGAGCCCTGCGCCTGGGCTGCTCCAATCACAGTACCTGTGTTCACATCACACAGTTGGGCATTGACGCTGAGTGAACTGCCTATCTGAAAAATACTTCCCAGCAGCATGGTCTTAACACCAGCATTCACCGCCACGTCCGATGCTACCTTCGGCCCGATTGCATCTGCATCTTCCACACCCATCTTTCTCAGAATATCAAAAAGATACTGACTGCTGAGCACATCGATCTCTCTGCAGCGGGAGAGATTGGAAGTCAGCATCTCCACCAGGATTTTCCCGAAATCTTCTTCTCCGGTACGGTTTTCAAAGTACATCACTGCTATAGAATTCTCCCGGATCAATGTCTTATCCGTTCCTTTACGAAACACCTGCTGACCAATAAACCATACTGCAATAAGTATAAGCACCATTGCTCCTGATATACCAATCCATAGAGGACGTTTCTTTCTTTTCTTCTTTTTGAACGACTCATCTGCAGGCATTTCCTTCAAGGATTCCCGGGAAACCTTATTCGTATCCCGCTTCAGCCGCTTCAGATCGATCAGCATATCATTTGCTGACTGATACCGTTCTTCCGGCTCCTTTTCCAATGCCCTGTTCAGAACATGAAGCAGTTCCGAAGGCAGATCAGTACGATATTGCTGAACCGGCTCCGGTTCTTCGTTGACAATGGCATACATCATAGCAGATTCATACTCTCCTTTGAAGGGCAGTGCTCCGGTCAGCATTTCATACAGCACCACGCCAAAGGAAAAAATATCCGTGCGTGCATCCACCTCCTGCCCCTGCAAATGTTCCGGTGACATGTAGGCAACCGTGCCTACTGTGCTTGAGGATTTAGTGAGCTTCTCTGCACCACGAAGTTTAGCCAGCCCAAAATCCATCACCTT
>CAZETW010000042.1:0-24878 GCA_964515295.1 uncultured bacterium
GACCCCGGGTGTTTTTTATCAATTTTCAACCAAAATGAAATATTTACAAATTCTGCGTTACATTTTTTTTAATCAACTGATATTTTATTATATAAGGAAATTCTATTTTTACCCCATCAACTCAATCAATTTATCCCTGATCTGAATCGGATTTAATACATAGTCAACACAGCCAGTATCAATGGCTTCCTTCGGCATACCAAAAATAATACTTGAATATTTATCCTGGGCTATGGTTGTTCCGTAAATACTGTTAATGTGTCTGATACCTTCTTTCCCATCACTACCCATGCCGGTCAGAATAATGCCAATAATATTCATATATGGTCTTTTAACAACTGATTTCATGGTTACATCAATAGACGGACACACAAAATTTACTTTTTGTCCTTTGTATAATCTTATTTTTGAATTATTGATCAATTCACAATGGAATTCACTTGGTGCCATATATACTGTACCAGGAATAAGTTCCTGTCCATAATCAGGAATGACTACCTGCATTTCAGTTAGATTATCCAATTCCCTTGCAAATGATTTATTTACAAATTCCGGCATATGCTGAACAATTATAATTACTCCGTTTAATACTGGAAGTTCAGTAAATATTTCTTTTAATATACGGGGGCCTCCTGCCGATGATCCGATAATTGCAATATTTGACAATGCCATAACAGTATATTATTCTAAATATGACAAATATTTTTTCACAAGATATATTAAATCCTGCGCATCAAAAGGTTTTCGGATATAATCTAATACATACTCTTTTAAATGATCCATTTTCTTTCCCGGTTGATCCTTGCCCGTTAACATAGTTATGATTACATTTTTTATATATCCGCGTTGCACAATTTCTTCTATTGTATCCCATCCATCCATCTTCGGCATTATTATATCCATTAAAATTATTCCTTTAAATCCTTTTTCAAGTTCCTTGAGACATTCTTGCCCACTTTCTGCAGTTCTCACTTTTATATTATTTCTGCTGATAATCTTTTGACATGTCTTTAGAACAGAAGGATCATCGTCAACAATCATTACTTCTTTTTCCATCAAAAATTTTCTCCTAAAATATTGACTATTATTATTAAACAGTTAACTTTTTCTTTGCTTTTTTAGGTTCTCTTCCAAATAATGGATAGATTTTTATATGTCTGTCCTTGCCTTCTTTTCCAAAACTTTGCGTTTTAATACCATTACGGCTTTTTAGATAATCATGTATAACAAATCGTTCAAAAGCACCCATATGCGGTAAACTGATCTTTTTTCCGTTCATTAAAACTTCCTGCGCTTTCTGTTCTGCCAATCTCTTTAGTGTTCCTACAGGATATACTTTCAAGGTGATATCTTTTCCATTTCTATAGGTTTTAATTTTATATTCCTGCTCTGATGATAATTCATTTTTTATTTGTTTAATCAAATCAAAATTTACATTATTAAGAATGTAAGGATGAATTGAATTTTGCAAATCATTTTTGATCGTTTCGATCAGTTTGTTAGCATTTTCTTTTGTTTTATGCATCATCAGCTCCTTATAATTCTCAGTTCATTAAAACTTAAGTATAAAATTGAGATTTATAATAGTCTATATTCATATAATTTCTTTTTTAAATTAAAAAATTTAAAGGAATTTTGCAAGAATCAAAATATTCCATAAAAAAAGGGTCATTGTTTATAATAACAACAATGACCCCATACAGAAAAAAATACTAATTATAGTCTTCCTAAATATCTCATCGCTTTGGGAGCATATTCACTGTCAGGATAATTTTGTACCAGCTGCTGGAAATTTCTTTTTGCCATTTCTACTTCACCAATTTTCATATAAATAACTCCATTCATAATGAGTGCATCATCAAATTTATAAGATTTATTATAATTTAAAACTGATTTAAAGGCATCTAAAGCTTTTCTGTAATTTCTTTGAGCATTATAACTTTCACCAATCCAGTATTGGCAATTACTCGCTAATTTATGATTAGGATTTGAATTCATAAGATTTTGAAACCTATTAATGGCTTGATCATATTTTTTATCATAAAACAATTGTAACGCCTGTTTATATAAATTTGTAAAATCCCCATTATTTACATAGTTAGTATAGGTGTCACTTTTAGTACCTGTATCTTTTCCGACATAGCGTGAAATAACTTCTTCATTTTTATTTACTTTTTGCCTTAATTCACTGATAATACGGTCGCGTTCATTTATTTTATCACTTAATTCATTGATTTGCCTTGAAATTGATGAACCGGTATAATCATTAGTACCTTGTTCTGTTGATTCTGCAAATAAATCATCATATGTTCCTTCAGAACCGGATTCTTCTTCCGCTGCCTGAAAAAGTAAATCTAATGCGTCTTCCTCACTTACAGACCCCCTATCAGTTTTAGATGCTGTACCATCTTCTTCAGTATTAAAAATGTCATCGAGAGCTATTTCATCACCGGAAAAAGGATATTCAATTCTCTGCTGATCATAAGTATCACGTTTTTGTGTGTTATTTAATGAATAGCTAAAACCCATTTTTGCAAACCAGAATAAGGGTTTGGTCACTCCTTCTGGAACATCGGATGTTAAGGCATAATTACCGCTTCCGCTGGCATTCAATGAAACCTGATCATTAAGTTTATAGTTTAAACCAAGACCGCCGGATACAGCTGCATCAAATTTCATATCTATTTCGGAAGCCGGATTTTTCATTTCATATTTTGATTTAAAACCTAAAACTCCAGCATTAATATAGGTTGACAAATTACTGGTATTAACAAAATTATATCCCAGATCCAACCTGAAGGATGGAAACAGAGTTACTTTCTGATTGTCCCATCCAAAAAATTTATCCGTTGCGGTTATAAACCCGGTACCTGCATTAACAAACAGATTGTTGTTGATATTATACTGAAGGAATAATTCTGCTCCGGGACCTACACCTTCACCAGGACTATTTCGAGAAGTTCTGTCCTGGCGACATCCAATAATATTGCCCCCGATCATCAACCGATCAATAAAACTTTGACCATACAAAGAACTGCTTAATAATAAAATAGTCAAAAATAAAAATATTTTATTCCGTATCATCTCTATCTCCTCCAAAAAAATAATGACTTATATTATTTTCTATAAAATATGTTGCAAATATTCTGCCATTAATTTTAATGGATATTATAAAATTAACTTAATATATTGTTTTAATTGTATTTAATAAGATGATGCTTAAGTAAATAATTTATTACAAATTAAAGATTGGATGGTTTATAACCATACAAAAACATTACAATATTTAATGTTTACATTAAATAGTAAAATCTTATACTTACTATAGAATTATTGATTTTTATTACTTGATGTGTTAGATGGATGCATCTAAATCAAGCATTTTAGTTCCTTTTATATATTCTTTAGATACTGGTTTTGAAATCCTTGTCAATTTCTGTGTTATATTCTTGATGCGCAATGCATTATTAATTATTATATTTAATCGTTTTCGAATATCCTCATCCACGATTCTTTCATCCTGCAGTAAGAATTGTGCATGACCGAGTATAGGTACTAATGGATTGTTTATTGCATGATTCACTGTTATTGCTGTTTCTAGTATTGTTGCCAATTTTTCAGATCGTTGAGAAGAAGATTTATTTAGATCTTCATGCTGATGCATAGTTAAGGCTAAGTATCCAATAGTATTTCCTTCAATATCTTTCATTTGCGAAAGAAAGAGACTTACCGATATTTTTTCTTTGTCTTTTTGTATTAACTCTGTTTTATAATTAGTTAATTTACCATCAGCTTTGATAGTATCTAATATTTGTAGTAATTCTGTGGATCCATTATTGAGTAATTCACAAATATTGATACCAACAAACTCATCAAATTTATATTTAAACAATTTCAAACATGCTTTATTACAATAGGTTATATAGCCCTTTTTATCAGTAGTAAATATTGATTCAACTGAGCTTTCTAAAATACTTTCCAAAAAACGTTTGCCATTATTGGTAGTAGGCGTTATTTTCTTACTGTTATTTGAAAAATATTTTGTCGTTAATATACTATTTATAAAACTTATCAAATCAGACGTGTTAAATGGTTTGTTAAAATATGTATGAAATCCTGATTTATTTAATTCTGATGGATTAACTGTATGGTCTGATGGTATCAAAACATATAATATATCTTTTTGATTCTTAAATTCCGGTTGAGTTTTTATCTTTCTAATAAATAGATCCGCATTCATATCTGGTAAAGAATCATTCACAAATACTATATCAGGTGTTTTTTCTAAAATATTTTTAAGACCAGATTCCCCGGATTCCGAACATATACAGGAAAACGAAGAATCTTTTAATGCATTCTTGAAAATTTTGCTTTGTGCATTATCATTGTCGATATATAATACTTTTTTTGAAATTTTCATACTCTTTTTTCTAACCGTTCTTCTACTAATTGTTTTAATGTAAAAAGATCCCAGGGTTTTGAAAGATACAAAGTACCGTCTTTTTTGTTCTCACTTATGTTTCCAAATTTAAGATCAAGATAACCGGATGTTAAAACCCGTATAGTTTCAGGATTGTTATTGCGAATATCTGTCAGTAAATCAGATCCTGAATCATCTGGCAGTTTTAAATCTGAAAGTACAAAATCAACTTTATGTTTTTTCATAATATTCCTCGCATCTTCTGCTTTTGTGGCTGTATGCAGTTCATATTCCTCATCTTTGAATAAATCAACTAAAATGTCGAGAATTTCTTTTTCATCGTCGACAAATAAAAGGGATTTTACTTTTTTCATACTACCCTCCGGTTTATGATAAATCTATAATTTTCAAAATCACTTTCAAAAAAAGCAACTTCTATGCCACAAAAAAGATGAATGTATAAATATAAAAAAAACAATAATTTAAAATATCAAATGTAAAAATTAACGCTTTAAATTAAATTATAAAAGGCAAGCTTTTCCTGTAATAAACGGCGAGATTTTCCGTTTTACAGCTAAACATCAATTCCTTCTTTACGATATTCATTTAATTTATTCCTCAATGTCCTTACACTGATACCCAAACTCTTTGCAGTTTCTGTCCTGTTTCCATCAAACTTCTTTAATTTTTGTAAAATCATTTCCCGCTCTATTTCTCGTATTGTCATATCTCTGGAAAAATCATAGGTCTCATCATGAGTAAATTGATCTTGAAGAGAAAAATGTTTTAATTCCAATTCCTTGTATTTTGGACCAGATAATACAACAGCTCTTTCGACACAATTTTCAATTTCTCTTACATTACCAGGCCAATCTCTGTTAGTTAACACCTGGAGAGTTTTGTCAGAAATCTTTTTTTCAGGATACTTATTTTCCTGGCAATATAGTTTTATAAAATGATGAATAAGTAAGGGAATATCGTCTTTTCTTTCAGATATTTTGGGAACTTTTATGGGAACGACATTTAATCTATAAAATAAATCCTCTCTGAATCTTTTTTCTTTTACTTCTTTTTTTAAATTTTTATTAGTTGTTGCAATTATTCTGACATCAACAGGAATAACTTTACCCCCCCCTACTCTTTCAATTTCTTTTTCTTGCAATACTCGTAACAATTTTGCCTGAAGACCAAAGCTAATTTCTGAAATCTCATCTAATAACAGAGACCCACCGTCAGCCATTTCAAACCGACCTTTACTGGTTTTATATGCACCAGTGAACGCTCCCTTTTCATGACCAAATAATTCACTTTCAACCAAACTCTCTGGTAAGGAAGCGCAGTTTGTAGTAATAAAAGGTCCATTCTTTCTATCACTATTATAATGTATCGATCTGGCAATAAGTTCTTTACCTGTACCACTTGGCCCCTGAATTAATACAGTAGCTTTGCTTTTAGCTACCAATTGAATTGTTCGGAAAACATTCTGCATGGGCACACTATTACCAATAATATTTTTAAAACTGAATTTTTTACCCAGTTCAGAACGTAAATATTTGTTTTCATCTTTTAAATCTTCAAATTCAAAATATTTCTGAACAACAATTTTAATCTCATCAATTTCAAAAGGTTTTGCTATATAATCAAAGGCACCGTCTTTCATAGCTTTTACTGCACTCTTTATGGAACCATACGCAGTTATCATTATGACACCGATATCAGGATGTTTTGCTTTTATCTTCTCAAGAATTTCCATCCCACTTATATCTGGAAGTCGGATATCAGTTATAATAAGATTATAATTATTTGAATGTATCATATTAAAAGCTACATTGCCATCCTCTGCAGTTTCTACTTCATATTCTTCCTTTTCAAAAGTATCTTTTAATAATTCACGGATCATTTCTTCATCGTCAATGACTAATATTTTTTTGTTACTTGTTTTCACTGGTGTACCTGTAATATTTTATATTTCAAATTTTAGAATACTTATCCCATCATTTACTGATTGAGTAGTATAATTACCATGTAATAAATCTAACATATTCTGCATAATAGCAAAAGATAACCTTTCATGTAAATATCTTGATTCCTGCATCAAATTATTTATATAATCAGAAAAATTTTCATAATTATCGAAATTTTTCTTAAAATAAATCAGTACAGAAAGGCTTTTATCTTTTAAAGGATTTACCTGTATTTTACTTATTTCTCCCTCGATTAACTGGATAAATTGTATTGAATTCTTAAAAAGTTCACCCAAAATATCCTGATCAGAAACGATTTCAATATATTTTCCTTTAAAATTCTTGTCAAAATAAAGTTTGCTAATAATTTCCTCATTATTATTTGAAATATTTTTTAATATTTCCCTGAACAAATATTCAATTTTGATTTTTTCTTTTTGAAGTTCTCTGATTCTGACCAATGACATTAATTTTATAGAAATTTCATTAACACTGATCACACCATCATTTATTTTCTTTATGAATCTGATCCTTGGATCATCATGGTTGAATTCTTTTTCAAGCAATGTTGCATATCCACCAATGCCTCCCAATCCATTTTTGATTTTATGCATAACATCAGCAATGAGTCTCTTTATAATTTTACTGTCATTTAATAATGATGGATTCATATATTCTATCCATTAATACATAAACGAATTTTAGAAAGTAAAGGACGTATTTCAAACGGCTTTTCAACAAATCCTGTTACTTTTTGACTATAGATATTCTCCAACTTCTCCTTTTCTCCTTTTCGGGCGGTAGCAATGATCTTAACATCAGCATTAATTTTCTTAAACCATGCTAATACTTTTTTTATTGGCATACCTGACAAGGCAAGATCAAGAATAATCAAATCAATTCGATTATTATATTTTTTATAAATTGCAATTGCCTCAGAACTGTTCTCAGCACTGATGACTTTATATCCATAGCGGTTTAACATTTTCCGCGCTGTCTCTCTGATCATTGCTTCACTATCAACTAACAGTATTGTCTCTTTTCCTAACACTGGTTTAATAGTCTTAGCGGATTCCACAGTTTTTGTTTTTTTCTTTTGTGTCGCAAGATGAATTTTAAAAACTGTACCTCTGTTCTTCTCACTAAAAACAGAAATAAAACCAGCATGTTTTTTTATTACATCCTGTACCATAGTCAATCCCATGCCTTTATTCGATTCAACATTTTTAGTAGTAAAATTTGGATCAAAGATCTTACTTTTTAATTCACTGCTGAATCCATGACCATTATCACTTATTTCAATCTGTACATACTTGCCGGGTTTAGCATTATACATCTTGCAGACATTAGAATCCTTTAACTCAATGTTTCGAGTTTTAAAAAATATTTTCCCACCGTCGGGGATTGCATCCCGAGCATTTAATGCAACCTGAAGAATTGCCTGTTGTATTTGACTTGCATCTGCTCTTATTAATTCAATATTAGGTGACAGCTCTGCATGTATAGATTTATTGTTTTCAAGAGTTCTGGACAGGATAGTAGCCACCTCTCTAATCAACTGATTTACATCAAGAGAATTTACAATGTATGAACTTCCCTTCGAATAAGCTGAAAGTCGTTCAGCTAAATCAGAAGCTTTTTCTGCTGAATTGGAAATCTGTAAGATATCATCATAAAATTGATTATCCTTAGCGACTTCCTCTTTAAGAAGTGAGCTAAATCCCAGTATTGATGCAAGGTGGTTATTAAAATCATGTACGATACCACCTGTAAGTATACCCAGTGATTCCATTTTTCTCGCCTGTATTAACTGCTCCTTTAACCGTTGTTCATCACTTTGATTAATCCAGTACCATAACTCAGATTTCATTTTTTCATGTTTAACTTGTGTAAGTGAACATTTTATTTCACACCGGCTACTGTCACTGGTTAAAATAGTAATATTACATATTTTTTTATCATTATCACCACTTCTCAATTTTTGAATTTTATCTATGGACTCAGGTGAAAGAAAATCAAATATTTTCCTTCCTTTTAAATTCTTTTGAGTTATCCCAAGAATTTCACAAACCCATTCATTGACAAATTCAATTTTATTTTCTTTGATACATAGTATACCCAGCACTGGAGAGTTTATAATGGACTTCGTTATATCATCTGATTGTGGATTTTTATTAATAGTTAACTGAATAATTTTTTCGATAAATTCAGCATAGTTTTCAAGAAAATCAATATCTCTGTTACGCCACATCCCCTGTTCTTTCCCAAGAATTATCAAATAACCTTCTATACCGTCATTTTTAAATAGTGAAAGTAATAATAATGATTCATAATCAGTTAATGAAACAAGATTATTTTTTAATTCCTCTGATGTAATACCTAATACAAAGTCTGATAAATCCTCGATCGAACAGGTGCCGTTTTTACTAACTGAGGCAGAAGAGACTTCAGGGCATGAACTTATTATATTTTGCCAAATTGTATAATCCCAGAAAATATATTCATCTTTCTTATTTTCATATAATTTTTGATCATCAGATGATTTCTTTAAAAAAATATTTTCAACTGATTTTTGATTAATTACTATACCAATTTCCCAGGGATTTAGAATTTTATAGATATCATTGAGCATTTCTTTGAGATCAGAAGTTGTTACATTATACTTTGTGATTCTTTTAATATTGTTATTGGAGAAATCTCTCTCTCTTTGTAAACGGACTAACTCTGATATATCCTGAATATATAATCTGATGAATTTTGGTTTTCCGTATTTATCATATTGATATAAACCGTTGATACTGACAGGAAAACTTACGTTTTTCCCTGAGATTACTGACTTGAATCCACGAATAAACCCTTTTTTAAAGCATTGATTTAATAATGTCTGAATTTCATCGGTATGTTCTTTACTGAAGAAATCTGTAAATTTTTTACCCAACAATTCAACATCTGTAAATTCTAATTTTTCCTGTGCTATCACATTGCAGGATTCTATCTGATATGTATCGTTAATCAAAAAATAAAGGATATCAACCTTAGAATAAAACTCTTTATACACTCTTTCGGGCAGTTTTGAAAGGTTAAGATTCTTTCCGGAAATTTTGTCTTTGATTTCGTTGCGCATTTAATTATACATTTTAGTTATTCTTTTGATATAATCTCATTAACTTTTTCAATAAACATTTCGGCCTGAAATGGTTTCTTTATAAAATATTCCCCATTTAATCGTAATAAGTCCGGTCTGTCTTCCGGACTGTATCCACTGGTAAAAATTATATCAATCTTCGGATCGATATCTCTTAGAATTTTGCTTGTTTCTATCCCATCAAGAACCGGCATAATAATATCAATAATTACAAGAGATATATCCTGATGATTCTGTTTAAAAATATCAACAGCTTCTTGCCCGTTTTTAGCTAGTAATACTTCATACCCTCCCCTATGCAGCATTTTTTCACCAACTTCCCGAATAATATCTTCATCATCAACAAATAATATTAAATGTGAATCCTTACTGTTCATATCTTTGTTATGGTTTGTTACTCTTTCTTCTATTTTGGGTAAAAATATTATTATTTTAGTACCTTTACCAACTTCACTCTGAACTTCAATATATCCTTGATGATTTTTTACAATTCCATAGACCATTGACATTCCTAAGCCGGTTCCTTCTCCCTGAGGTTTCGTTGTAAAAAAGGGTTCAAAAATTTTTAATTTTGTCCTTTTATCCATTCCGGGACCAGTATCCTGTATGGAAATTTTTACATAATCTCCCTGGGTTAAATGGGATATGAGTTTTTTATGGGAATTGTGAATTGTAATGTTTCTTGAATTTATTGTTAATTTCCCACCTTCTGGCATGACATCCCGGGCATTTAAACAAATATTATGAATAGCCTGATGAATCTGACGGGAATCTCCATAAACCGGCCATATATTGTTCTCAAGGTTAGTTTCAATAATTACTGATTTATCCAGTGAATGTGAAAGAATTGCAACCACGTCATTTATTAAACTGTTGATATTAAGTTTAGTTACTTGATATTTTCCACCTCTGGCAAACGCAAGTATTCTGTTACTCAACTCAGCGCCTCTTTTTGCAGTTTCGGCAATTGCCTGGATGTCATTATAAAAAGGATGGTCATCAGCAATATCACTTAATAACAGGGAAGAATAACCTAATATCCCGCCCAGAAGATTATTAAAATCATGAGCTATGCCTCCTGCTAAAGTACCAAGTGATTTTAATTTTTGTGTTTCAAGGAGTTGTAGTTCAAGATTTTTCCGTTCAGAAATATCAATCATATATCCAAAAACTGCATTCTTTTGATTTACAATAATATAAGAAACATGTAACTCACACCAATATCTTTTTTTATCTTTCCGGATAAGACGGATTTCATCTCTAAAGCTGGTTTTTTCTCCCTTTTCTAATCTTTCATGTCTACTAACAATTTTACTCCTATCTTCAGCATCTATCAGATCAAAGAATTCAATTTCTCTCAGTTCATCTTCTGTATATCCACTAATTATTCTAAACATTTCATTAGTAAACTCAATTGAACCTTTTTGTACTATATATATACCTAATATACTGGATTCTATTAATATACGATATCTTTCCCGCGAATCTCTCAGATTTGTTTCTAATTCCTTTTTTCTCGTTATATCATTAATGAATGTCTGGATTACATTCTGTCCCCTGAATTTTACCACATTACTTTTTAATTCTGCATAAAATTTTGTTTTATCGCTTTTTAGTAAAATAGTTTCAAGTGGTTCAACAGTTTCATCTTTAACAACTTTCCTGAAATATTCTTTCTGTTTTTGATATTCTCTATCTTCTGTTAATGAATCAATAGGAGTGTTTATAATTCTTTTCTTCTTTATTCCAAACAGATTACAGGCTGCTTTATTGATTTCAACTATTTTATCATCCATATCATGCACAATTATACCATTACTGATATTATCAAATAAAGCATGATACTGTGCTTCTTTTTCAAGAATCTTTTTAGTCCCCGTATCAATTCTATTTTCAATATTTACTGTCCATTTCTTCAGTTCTTCATTTTTTTGTTTCAGTTCGTTATACAAGCGGGCATTCTGTAAGGCAAAGGCAATCACAGAAGATATAAATGAAATAAACTCAGTAATTTTTTCCTTATTTCTCCAGCCAGTATAATTTATCAGTAATAAAACATCAATAAAGTTTTTCTTGATATTTACAGGGCTGAAGATCAGGGAATAACAATTATCAATTTTAAATTGATCATTAATTAATTTATCAATAGAAAAATCTTCATAAAACAGTATTTCTTTTTTCACAAATCCCTTTTTTAATAAGCTTAATTGAAGTCTGGAATTAATAATTGGTTCTTCATTGACCGGGGCAGTGGAAATTATTTTTTGTTCTTTTCGTTTATCCCAATTTAATAATAGCACTTGTTCAGATAAACTGCGTTTTTGTAACTCAACTAATATATTCTGTATCCTCTGCCATGGATCTGAAGAAAATCCAAAGATATCTTTTCCACTGATCCAATTAATTAATGATTGATTTATGTCAGAATTTACCGGTGTATGATTTTTCTTTTTTAAAAACAAGCTGAATAAATCCTTTCAACTTTTCTCATAAAATATTATACATTTTAATTTTAGCAAAGTTCATACCAATTTCAATTAAATTTTGATCTCACCAAATATTTTTTATCCTTAAAAAAAATCAATGAGTTATTCAGCTACTGATTTGCATAAATTTATAAAACCCAGAGCTGATAATAAAAAATTATAAATTCAATAATTACTACCTATCATAGATAATTGATAGTAAAAAATTACTGTACAACAGTAACCACAGTTACGTTGTTCCTTGTTAGTTGTTAATTTAATTATAAATTTAAAAGCTATTAAAATATAAAAATATAATATTTTTAGCTGTTATATCTATAAATAATAAATTGAAATCAACCATTTCAAAATGGTATGTGCTCACATCAATTCTTTTTTTTAATCATTGGTACAAATCTGACTGGCAGTAATTTCTTTTTGTGGACTTTTCCTTCAACTTTCGTTATTAAGATCAACTCTTGAAAAACTGACCCTTTAGGAAGTATCATTCTTCCGTTTTGATCTAATTGATTAACTAATTTTTCAGGTATTTCAGGAGGAGCAGCAGTAACTATTATAGCATCATACGGTGCATATTCCGGCCATCCTTTATAACCATCACCATATTTGCAATGGACATTATCATATCCAAGTTTCTGAAGAGTTTGCTCAGCACGAATTTTTAATTCTTTTACTATTTCAATAGTATATACCTCACACCCAATCTCTGCTAAAACTGCAGCTTGATAACCGGAACCTGTACCGATTTCCAGAAGCCTTTCAGTTCCATCAAGATCCAGCATTTGTGTCATATACGCTACGATATAAGGCTGAGAAATTGTTTGACCATGTCCTATGGGTAGAGGCCCGTCTTCATATGCTTCTAAACGGGACTTCTGAGGAACAAATAAATGTCTTTCAACATTTTTCATGGCTTCAAGTACCAGTGAATCTTCAATACCGCGGTTTTTTAACTGTTTCTCCACCATTGATAATCTTTGTGTCATATAAAAATCACCTTTTTCTTGATCGTTCAATTTAATATTATCTGAGTTGATCTGACAGCTTAAGAATAGAATTGCTAATATGGATAGTGTTTTCATTGTTTTTCCCCATTACTTTTGTTTTGGATATATTTGCCAATGTTGTCTTTGTATTTCATGAATAACTATCCCGTAAGCCACAGCAACATTTATTGAATTCTTGAAACCCAGCATTGGAATTTCAATTATATTATCAACTATTTCTAAAATACTTTTGGAGATCCCCAATGCTTCATTACCAAGTATAATGGAAACTGGTAAAGGAAATTTAAAATTCCATATATTTTTACTTTTATTTGTAGTCTCTAAAGCAATAACAGGTCTACCCTTTTTTTTCTGTTTTTTAACTGCGTCAATTAAAAAGGGTTCATATTCCCAGTTCACATAGTCAAGAGTTCCTACAGCAGTTTTTTCCAGTTTCTTATGCGGAGGATGGGCAGTAATCCCGCACATAATAACTTTCTCTACCAAAGCACAGTCAGAAGTACGAATAATTGATCCTACATTAAAAGCACTTCGTAAATTATCCAAAATCACTGTAACAGGAGCTTTGGGAATTTGCTTGAATTCTTCAGTTGATAAAGCAGAATCAAGGGTTTTAATCTTTAATTTTGTTTCCATATAAAAATTTTCTAAAATTTATTATCACAATAATCTGTTACTTTTATTAATATTCTGTCAAGATCACGGGAGGTAAAACTGTTATTGTTCGTTGCCTCCCAGAGAGGAGGCCCCATAGAAATTAAACACTTTGCAAAAGGTTTGGGTATCATAAAATGACACCAGGTATTTAAAATCCACTTACGGTCTGCAGAATATGTTAAGGGAATGATAGGATATTGTAATTTCTTCGATAAAAAGATACTCCCGCCTTTTGACTTACAGCGCGGTCCTCTGGGTCCGTCAACTGCTATACCACCCGACCATCCCTGTTCAAAAGCTTTTTTTAAATGTATTAACCCTCGTACTCCTTTTCTTTTACTTGATCCCCTGGCAATTTTATATCCCAATTTACTGCATATACGTGCAATTATCTCTCCAGACCAGCTTAAATCTATTAAAAGACAAACCCCCCAATCTTTAAAATAAGGTACTAGTAAAAAAAGACGTCCATGCCAGAAACTGTAGATAGCTTTAGATCGATCAATATTCTTCATTTCAGGATGAAGATAGAATTGGATCTTTAAGCTTTTTTGATACAACTGTATTATAAAAGCAGATAAGGTTGAGATAGAATCTAAAAAAATATCAGAATAAGTGATTTTTCTCCGAAAATTTTTAAAACGTTTTTTAATATTTACTTTTTTTCCAGGCATATATTAAAATACAAATCCAAATTTAACTGTTAGAACCTGCGGATTTGGTTCCGGCTTAAAAAGAAGATGCCATCGTACTTCAAATTGCGAAATAGTCTTTTTGCCAATTCTGTTGGTTATTACTCCTACTGTAAATCCGGCAGTGTTAACTTTATTTATATCATCATCAAACATTTGATATAAATTATAATAACCAATACCTGGTGAAATATAAGATTCTGAATGCAAAGATTCTTTTAATTTATAATCAAGACACACATTACCCCAGATCATATTAAATTTTAAAGTACTTTTCCCTTCTAATACAGAGCCTAAATTAAATGTATATAACGCATTTCCGCTTACATTAAATGTGAACCTGGAAGCAATTCCGATATATATTACCATGCCTCCACATACGGAAACCGGAGTACGGTAATGAGATATTGGTATTTTGGGCAATCCTATTCCGATATTAATTCCGGGATTAAATAGATTATACTGGGAATCATATAGACCTGAATAACAGATTCGAAAAGAAAATATATATATAATTATTACAATGAGTGATAATTTTTTATACAGCTTAACTGGCAATCAATTATACCCTCCCGGAATATCCAAAAAATTATTTTATATATTTATATAGTAACAGTTAAAGGTAACAAAATAGATATCTTTTGTCAATTAAAAATATTATAATGTTAATTTTTTTAACTAAAAAAATATTTTGACATTTTAAAAGTTTGACTTATATTAAATTGAGTTTATTTTGTAAAAACGTTATAAATTATGTATAAATACTGTTTGAATGAAATCCACCAAACGATATATATCATAGTTTTATGAATTATGATCTATGAATCAATTTATGAAAACTACTATTATATTTAGGCTGACTTCCATAATCGTATTTTCTGCTGTGATTTTAGGACAAGAATCTTCATTATATATAAACCAAGATAGTGTATTATTTAAAGAGATTTCATATGCTGATTCTATTGTTTATTATGATCCCGGAGCCTTGGGAGAGAATACTGGCGGTGAACCTCATAAAAAATATCAAAACACAAATAATGCCTTAGGGAAACCAGATTGTAGTGCTTATAATGATACAGGATTTGTTTCTCTTGGTAACGGCGGTACATTAATTATAAAATTCTCTGATAATATTCTTGTCAACGGCCCAGGACCTGATTTACAAATTTTTGAAGTCGGGAGTGATGAAAATGTTAACGTGTGGGTAAGCCGGGATAATAAAATATATATTCCTCTTAAAAAACATAATGATTCGGGTTATTTATTTAATTTTGACGTACAGGCTGAAAAATCTTATGATTACAGATATGTAAAAATCAGAGATGTATATGATGATTCCATTGTTCCTGATTCTACTGATGAAGCTGCAGGTGCAGATATTGATGCTGTCTCAGCCTTGAACACAGCAAAAAGAATAGTATTTAAAACAGATTCTATTTTTTCCTCAGATTTAATTCATCTTTCTCAATGTGGGAAAAAGAAGTTATCAGAATTTGCAATTAATATGAAAACTCTTCCCGGTTCGATTATTTTAATCAATTCGTATTCACATCAAAAAGCAAGTGAGCAGTATCTGTCTATGCTGACCTATATGCAAGCCGATATTATTCGCAAGTTTCTGTTTAATCAGCAGGAACTTACTGAAGTTGAATATCACATATCTGGTAAAGGATATAACAGTACCCTGACGCAATCAATAATTGAAATTTTGATCAGACAAAAATAAATAACTGGAGATATAATGAAAAACCCGTTATCAAATACAGTCTATCATTCCAGAAAGATCCCTCGAAAACCGGATATCAGAGGTGATTATTTTCGAGATCAGACTGCTATAATCCATGCTACTCCTTTCAGACGATTAAAATACAAAACCCAGGTATTTTTTTCACCCCAAAATGATCACATCTGCACACGCATAGAACATGTGTTGCATGTATCCACAATTGCCAGTACTATCTGTAAGGGACTGGATCTTGACATTGAACTTGCTCAGGCGATTGCTCTGGGACATGATCTGGGTCATGCCCCATTCGGACATATCGGGGAAAAAGCACTAGATACCTTTACATATACTATTGGTGGTTTTGTACATGAGACGCATAGTTTAAAAGTTGTGGATAGAATTACCAGAGACGGTAGAGGATTGAATTTGACCTTTGCAGTAAGAGATGGTATCGTTTCTCATTGCGGTGAAGATTTTGAGCAGACCATAAAACCAATTCAGGACTTTCGTGAAGTTGATGATATAGGTAATCGAGAGAAATCTTCTCTTACTTATGAAGGATGTGCAGTGCGTTTTTCTGATAAAATAGCATATCTGGGAAGAGACATTGAAGATGCAATTACCATAGGACTGATTACGATCAATGATGTACCTAAAATAATCAGAAAAAATCTCGGCAGTACTAATGGAGAAATTATAGACACCCTGGTAAAGGATGTAATAAAAGCTTCTCAGAATAAAGATCATATTAGCTTTTCAGACGAAAAATATGAATTAATGGTACAGTTAAAAGAATTTAATTATAAGTATATATACCATCACCCTTCAATTATCAAAAATAATGAAATAATAACCAGGCTTCTTGAACAGCTTTATTTATACTTGATAAAAATATTCAAAAAAGGCGGTTTTGATCAAAATTACTATGATAATACTTCTTTGAATATTGCCAGACATTTTGGAAATTTTATTATTAAACGGAAGCATCTGTACGAAAAGACTGATCATCCGGAGCGATGTGTGGTGGATTTTATTGCCGGGATGACTGATTCCTATGCTTATGATGCTGCCAGGGAACTTATGTTTCCGAAAGCGTTGTAGCGAAGCGTAGGTTAAGGTTGAGACTAAGACTAAGGTTAAGGTTGAGGTTTAGACCTTCATCACCCCTTCCCCTTTCCTATACTTTAATAAAGATTATCTCACGTCTTTGCGAGAAGGAAATATGGTAATATGGTAATGGTGGTTTGGATGGTATTTTTTTCTACTTTAAATCTAACCAGAATTTATAACCTTAAATATTTTTCCAACTTATCAACTGCCCGCTGATGTTTCTTTTTATCCATAGTTTTTATGTTTTTTATTTTCCATCTGACAGCGGGTAACATATCAATTCCTTTAAATCCTGAAACAGACCAGTCCGGCTCTCCCCTTTTTATTGAAAGAATGAAACGCTTTTCATTTTCTGTTAAGCCTGTCTGTATTTGACTGACTAACATTTTACGTGTTTGGATTAATAATTTAGCCTGTGAGTAGTAAATAGTATCTTTCACAGATTATCCTCCGCTTCAACTGTTATCTGATATTTTTTATCAAAAACACCATTTTTTACAATAACTCTTTTCCCGCTCCCAAAATCAACTTTTTCCGGAGATAACTCTCCTACCCAAGCATGGTCTGCTTTTTCCGACATATACATAAAAAGTCTTTTGACTTTTACAGAATGACAACTTATCAGCAACTCCTGAACCAGATCCGGTCTCAAGGTTGTCAGATTTTCCAGCATACGATACGCTTCACCAAATCCCTGCTTATCCGGTACATGATACATCATTTCCAGTGCTGCCCGTTCCGGTGCGGAGATACGCACAGAAAATTCTTTATGGGAATATTCTGTAAATCCTGTATTAAATAATTTGTTAAACAGATTTGTAGCAGTAAAAATGACTTCCTGCTCCCATTGATAATTGCTGAACCATTTGGGTAAACGTGCCTGCGGAGGCCCAAACAAAAAAACTCTGGGCATTCTAGGAGCTAAGTAATGGGCAAATCCTTGTAATTCCAATGCACTTTTTGCACCTGCATGTATATGTAATCCGGAATGTTGAAGACCGTATAATCCTCCGTACCAATCTATAGTATCCCGGTACCTCTTATACGCACCTGCATTAACCACCTCAAGCCATCTGCTCGATTTGTATTTATCGATTAGCTGACGTGAATACCCCTTTTCTTTTAATCTGGAAAGAGTGATCACAGCACCTTTCGGCCACTCACTTAAAAGATTGTTTAATTTTGACACATCATTGTTTTTATTTATATTCACAATCAACCTCTAAAAGTTTATTTTTATTCATATATGTCAACTTATGGTTGACTTTTCTGTATAAATATAAACTATTATGATTAGAATTGCAAGAATACCACATCAGGGCTTTTGTTGCCAGGATTTCTGTTTTTGGCCATCTTGTCCATGAGTTTTGTCGTAGAAAAAATTACAAAACCTTATTTTTGTATTGTAAACCTTAGTAGTACAAAGATCAACAGCATCTATTAACCTTATTACCGTATTGATTACCCAAGATAAATTTTGACTAAATCAAGTAATATTCATACATTTAAATAATACTATCTTATCTAACAATCTCAACATATATGGAGTTTATTATGATTAAAAAACAAAGTTTAAGCGTAAAAAAAGTCTTAGTATTAATAATATGTTTATTTGGTACTCTTTCCTTTGCTCAGGGAACAACTGATTATACCAAATATGTTGATCCTTTTATCGGCACAGGAGGACATGGGCATACCTTTCCCGGGGCTACTGTACCTTTCGGTATGGTCCAGTTAAGTCCTGATACTGATACGGAAGGATGGGACTGGTGTTCAGGGTATCATTACTCGGATTCCTCCATAATGGGCTTCAGCCATACTCATCTAAGCGGAACCGGTGCCAGTGACTACGGTGATATCAGATTTATGCCCACTACGGAGGAATTAGTTGTGACTACCGGAAGTAAAAATGATCCTGATTCAGGCTACAGATCACGATTTGATCATGAACAGGAAAAAGCTTCTCCCGGATACTATTCAGTACTATTAAAAGACTATAATATCAACGCCGAATTCACTGTTACTACCAGAGCGGGATTTCATAAGTATACATATCCAGCAACAAAAAGGGCCAATCTGATCATTGATTGTGCAGCTGGTATTCATGATCAAACAGTAAATTCTTTGGTGAATTTCGTTAATAATTCAGAAATAACTGGATATCGCCGATCTACCGGATGGGCAAATGACCACTGTTTTTATTTTGTCGCTAACTTTTCTGAACCATTTCAGGAATACGGAACTGTAACCCAGAGAAAAATCAGCAAGAATAATGCAAAAGCACAGGGGAAAAATCTGAAAGCGTATGTAAAATTCAATACTGAAGAAAACAGGACTATTCTGGTCAAGGTTGGTATTTCAGCAGTCAGTATTGAAGGTGCCCGTAAAAATATGGAACAGGAAATCCCGGACTGGAATTTCCAGACTGTAAGATCAAACGCTGCAGCAGCCTGGAACAAAAAACTAAGTAAAATTGAAGTGTATGATGAAAACGAGACTGATAAGACGATCTTTTATACTGCTTTATATCATACGATGATAGCTCCTAATACGTTTTTGGATGTTGACAACAGATATATGGGAATGGACGGCAATATACATACTGCTGACGGTTTTGTCAATCATACAGTGTTTTCGCTCTGGGATACATTTCGGGCCCTGCATCCCCTGTTTACCATTATTGAGCAGCAACGAACTGTTGATTTTATTAAAACCATGCTGAAAAAGTATGAACAGAGCGGGCTTCTGCCGGTGTGGGAACTTGCTGCCCAGGAAACCAATTGTATGATCGGCTATCATTCGATTCCGGTAATAGCAGATGCCTACGTAAAAGGGATCAGAGATTATAATATTGACACAGCCTACAAAGCAATGAAAACCAGTGCTGAACAGGATCAATTCGGGCTGAAATTCTATCGTAAATATGGGTACATTCCTGCTCAGCTTGAACATGAATCAGTATCCAAAACACTTGAGTATGCTTATGATGACTGGTGTATTGCGCAAATAGCAAAAGAATCAGGTAACAGGCAGGATTATGAGTATTTTCTAACCAGATCTCAATTTTACAAAAATCTTTTTGATCAATCTACTGGATTCATGCGCGCACGCAAAAATGGAAAATGGATGGAACCGTTTGACCCCACCTCAGTCACCGGAGCATATACGGAAGCAAACAGCTGGCAGTATTCTTTTTTCGTTCCCCATGACGTTAATGGTCTGATAGAGTTATTTAACGGTGACAAGAAATTTACGGATAAACTGGTTCAGCTTTTCTCTCATGATAAAATTTTAACTGGAAGAAATCAGGCTGATATAACCGGTTTGATCGGACAATATGCCCATGGCAATGAACCCAGCCATCATATGGCGTATCTGTATAATTTTACTCGGGAATACTGGAAAACCCAGGAAATTGTTGCAGAAATCAACCAGAATCTCTATTCAGCTGCACCGGACGGCTTATGCGGCAATGAAGACTGCGGTCAGATGTCAGCCTGGTATATATTCAGTGCTATGGGATTTTATCCTCTATGTCCAGGAGAGGATTACTATGTTTTCGGAAGTCCCGTTTTTAAAAAAATAATTATACATTTAGAAAATGGGAGAACTTTTACAATTACTGCAAAAAACTTGTCTACGACAAATAAGTATATTAATTCTCTCACATTGAATGATCAGGTTCATAATAAAAGATACATTACTCATAAAGATATCACCAGCGGTGGAGAGTTGGGTTTTACCATGACTGATAAGCCCAATAAACAATTATGGCAATCCAGAGATAGTTATCCACATTCACAGGTTGAGAAAGAATTTCTCACTTCCCCCTTTTTTGATTATGACCATATAACCTTTTATGAAAAACAAAAAGTAAGAATTCTCCATCCTGATGAGACTGTTACATTATATTACACCGAAGATGGTTCAGAGCCTGGAATCAACTCATTTGTTTATACTGAACCTCTCGTTATTACTCAATCTACACATCTGAAAGCAGTTGCAGTTAAAAATAATCAAAAAAGTTTTCCTGCTTCAGTTGATTTCACTGAAATTCCTTATAAAAGAGAGATTGAACTTAAAACAGACTATGCTCCTCAGTATTCAGCAGGTGGCGATAATGCCTTAATAGACCATATCAAAGGAAATAATAATTTCTGGAGCGGAGGCTGGCAGGGATATGAAGGAGTTAATATTGAAGCAGTTGTAAATCTTAATAAATCTATTAAAATCAATAAAATATCAACAAGATTTTTGCAGAATATCAATGCCTGGATCTTTATGCCGCTTAAGGTTGATTATTATATTTCAGAAGACGGCAATAATTTCCGAAAAATCGATTCTGTAAAAAATACCGTACCTGAAAAAGAATCCGGCATAATTATCAAAGATTTTACTGTTAAAATCGATAGTATGGAAGCACAATATATTAAGATTATGGCAAAAAACCGAAAAAAGTGTCCAGAATGGCATAAAGGGTACGGTGGTAAAGCCTGGATCTTTGCAGATGAGATTACTGTAAATTAAATTTTAATATAGCCACAGATTAATACGGATTGACACGGATTAATAAGGAATTATAGTAATGCATTTTATTTTATTATAATAATTATTTTCTGTGTATAATTCGTGTATATCTGTGGCTATAAAAAAAGAAAAGGGATAAAAAATGATTAAGAAAAAATATCATATTTTATGTGCAGTCATACTGTTCTTTGTTTTTGTCGGAAGAATACTCCCCTGTTTCTCCTCTGATAATACAAAACAGGAACATCCCCGCTATTTAAATCTTGAGCTTTCTGTGGAAGAAAGAGTCAACGATTTAGTTTCCCGTATGACTCTGGAAGAAAAAATATCACAAATGAGATACGATGCACCTGCGATAGAACGGCTGAATATTCCCAGGTACAACTGGTGGAATGAATGTCTGCATGGAGTTGCACGTGCTGGAACAGCAACTGTATTTCCACAGGCTATCGGTCTGGCAGCGACCTGGGATACTGATCTGATGGTATCGGGTGGCAACTGCCATATCTGATGAAGCCCGGGCTAAATATCATCATGCTGTCAAACATGATAACCGCAGCCGATATTACGGATTAACCTTCTGGTCCCCTAATATTAATATTTTCCGTGATCCCAGATGGGGACGGGGACAGGAAACCTATGGAGAAGATCCCTATTTAACGTCACAGATGGGGATATCCTTTGTACAGGGACTGCAAGGTAACGATCCTGCGTATTTTAAAGTAATTGCCACACCGAAACATTTTGCGGTTCACAGCGGCCCTGAACCGGACCGGCATCATTTTAATGCTGTTGTGAATCAACGAGTACTCTGGGATACCTATCTTCCTGCTTTTGAAGCCTGCATCACTGAAGGAAAAGCGTACTCAGTTATGGGAGCATATAACAGAACCAACGGAGAACCCTGCTGTGCAAGTCCTGTTTTGCTTCAGAAAATCCTCAGAGATACCTGGAATTTTAAGGGGTATGTTGTATCTGACTGCTGGGCAATTCAGGATATTCATGCTCATCATCATTATGTTGACACCGCTCCTGAAGCGGCTGCCATAGCTGTCAAATCCGGGTGTGACCTTAATTGCGGTAATCATTACCCCTTTCTCACTGAAGCAGTAAAACTAGAGTTGATTACTGAAAAGTCTATCGATACATCGGTAAAACGATTGTTCAGAGCACGGTTCAGGCTGGGCATGTTTGATCCGGAAAAAATGGTTCCATATACTTCCATTCCCTATGATATTGTTGCTTGTAAAAAGCATCGGAAACTTGCCCGGGAAACAGCCCGTGCTTCCATTGTGCTCTTGAAAAATCAGGATAACCTCCTCCCCTTGCAAAAGGATCTTTCCTCAATAGCGGTAATAGGACCAAATGCAGATAATATTGAAGTTCTTGAGGGAAATTATCACGGAACTTCATCAAAATATATAACCATACTGCAGGGAATAAAAAATACAGTATCTGAAAATACTGTAGTCAGATACACCAAGGGATGCAATATTGCGACACGTACACATATTCCTCTGAAGGTTATACCATCCTCTTATTTAACACCTGATAAAACATTTAAGATTAAAGGACTTAAAGGAGAATATTTCTCTAATATGAATGTAGAAAATAAACCTGATATAACCAGATATGACTCTACTCTTGATTTCAACTGGAAACAGGGACCACCAGCTGAAAATTTCCCCTCAGATAATTTCTCTGTTCGTTGGACCGGATATCTGACAGTAGACGAATCAGGGGAATATACACTCGGATTAACCGGAGATGATGGATATAGGCTTTATATAAACAATAAAAAAATTATAGATTTATGGTCAGATCACAGTGCTACGACCAGAACCAGTACAGTTACTCTTGAAAAAGATAAACTCTATCCAATCCGCATTGAATACTATGAAAACAGCGGAGGAGCTTCTCTCACCCTGGCGTGGAATAATCCCCGTATTGCCAGCCAGATCGAAATAGAACGTGAGAATGAACTGCAAAAAGCTGTACAGATCGCTTCAAAATCCGAGATTGCTGTAGTTGTGGGGGGAATATCTCCTCAACTGGAGGGTGAAGAAATGCAATCAAATATGAAGGGATTTCAAGGGGGAGACCGTACTGAGATTACGCTTCCTGAACCTCAAATTCAACTTCTGAAGGCTTTATGGGAAACCGATACACCTGTAATACTGATCCTCCTGAGCGGAAGTGCCTTAGCAGTGAACTGGGCTGATTCCCATATCCCTGCTATTCTGGAAGCCTGGTATCCGGGAGAAGAGGGTGGTCATGGGGTGGCTGATGTCATTTTCGGCGATTACAACCCTGCTGCAAGGCTTCCAGTGACATTTTACAGGTCAATTGACCAGCTTCCTCCCTTTGAAGATTACTGTATGAAAAATCATACCTACCGCTATTTTAAGGGTGAAGTCCTGTACCCGTTTGGTTATGGATTGAGCTATACAGACTTTGAATATTCAAACCTGAACTGTTCATCTACTGAAATCAGCCCTGCTGAAAATATCACGGTGAGGGTTGATATAGCCAATACCGAAAAAATGGCCGGTGATGAAGTCGTTCAGTTGTATATTTCAGATCTTGAAAGTCCTTATCCGGTACCTATCAAATCACTCCGGGGTTTCAAGCGTATTAATATAAAGTCCGGAACCAGTAAAACAGTCACATTCAATCTTGATAAAAATGATTTTTCCACAGTGAACAATCAGGGGAAAAGAATAGTTGAACCGGGTGAATTTGAAATAATGGTGGGGAAAAACTCTCTGGAAGGTTTGAAAACAACGGTATTGATCAAATAGAATAATATTAGCCACAGATGAACACAGATTTACATGGATATTTTTGATCTAATAAATCTCTCAAATTAAAAATCGTTAATCGTAAATCATCAAAAACATCAGATAAAGGTATTTAATATTTCTACTTTCTCTATAATAAGTCTTATCGGTACTATAATATGTGCATATAAGTGGTATCGGACATCTCCGGACAGTGAATATGAAACTGTTGAAATGGAAATGGTTTCTAAAAAACAGTTCTTTTTTGTTATGACTGTGGTCTGTTTTGGGTTTTTTCTGGCGTCGATATTTTTATGGAGATAATTAATATCTTATTCATTCATATATATAATCTGTGTTCAAT
>CAZETW010000043.1:0-23976 GCA_964515295.1 uncultured bacterium
AATTATTACTTGTTTTAAATAATTTCAATATTTATCTTGTTAAATGAATTAAAACAGTGTAACTTAGTGAAACGGGTATCTGAGGAAATCTTATGCCGGAAAAATCATTTATTCTTGATTTAGGGAAACTCATCATAGCAGCAGCCTGGGCAGATGGTGAGCTGACTCACGATGAAATTAATTCATTAAAAGAAGTGCTGTTCAGCCTGAAAGAAATTTCAGGAGACGACTGGAAAAAACTGGAGATGTATATGGATTCTCCGGTCACTGAGGAAGAACGTGATGTGCTGCTCGAACGGCTTTTAAATAAGATAAGATCTCAGCAAGATAAAAAAATGGTAATCAATAAACTTCAGGAATTATTCCAGAGTGACGGAAAAGTGACTGACCAGGAAGCAGCTTTGCTGAAAGAGATTGAAACTGCTGTTTCCAAAATTAGTACTGATATCTTCTCCCAGTTTTCTAAAGCTCTGAAAACAACCATCAATAAACGGTCATCCACAGCTGCAAATACCTCTCTCAGAGAAAATGATTTTGAGGACTATATTAAAAATACAGTATACTATGATTTACAGCAAAAACAGAAACAATCTGGAATTACAATAGATGTACCAGAAGACAAGCTGCGCAAACTTTGTCTGGCCACCGGTCTGCTTTCTTTTATTGCCCAGGTTGATTCAGAAATTTCGGATCAGGAAAAAAAGGTACTGGAACAAATACTTATCCGGGACTGGAATCTGTCTGCTGAACAGGCAGATCTTTTAATCCAGATCAGTTCTGAGCGGGCTGTTAGGGGACTGGACTTTTACAGAATTGCCTACAGCTTCTATCGAGTAACAACTGTTGATGAACGTAAAGATTTTATTAAAACACTGTTCAAGATTGGTAATGTCATAAATAAAACCTCCAGAGATGAAATTGAAGAGATCCGCCGCATATCCCAGGCTTTAAAAGTAGCCCATAAAGATTTTATAGAGGCAAAACTGACTATTTCCCGGGAAGACAGGAGAGGATTTTAGATTAGTAATGAATAATGAATAATAAATAATGTATAATGAACTCTAAAAAATAGTTTATTCAAAAATGGAAAGATATCTATTAATGTTTACACATAAAGAAATAAGGAGAAAAAAATCATGAAAAACTGTTCGTATTTACTCATTTTGTTCATGGTGATTGCTTTGATCCCTTTAAGCAGTCAAGCTCAGGAAAAAGAAGATCCTTTTCTATGGCTGGAAAACATCGAAGGTGAAAAGGCCATGCAGTGGATAAAAAATCAGAATGAAAAAACTGTAGCTGAACTGAAAAAACATCCTGAATTCGACGAGATCAAAAATGAAATCATGGGTATTCTTAATTCCAAGGACCGGATTGCCTATCCATCCATCACTGGAGATTATATCTATAATTTCTGGCAGGATGAAACCCATCAACGCGGAATCTGGCGGCGCACTACTTTTGAACAGTATCTCACCGATTCCCCTGAGTGGGAAACAGTACTGAATATTGATTCCCTGTGTAAAGCTGAAGATGAAAAATGGGTATACAAAGGTGCATCCTTTTTGTATCCGGACTATAACCGCTGTATGCTCAACCTTTCCCGGGGCGGCAGTGATGCTGTGGTAATGCGTGAATTTGATCTGCAGAAAAAAAATTTTATTGAAGACGGTTTCTATCTGCCTGAAGCCAAGGGCAGTGTTTCCTGGATAGATGAAAACACTCTCATGGTATCCACTGATTTCGGAAAAGAAACTGTTACGACCTCCGGGTATCCCCGAATAGTTAAAGTGTGGAAACGAGGTACTGATCTTGATCAGGCAACTCTTTTATATGAAGGGGAAAAAAATGATATGGGAGTCTGGGGCTATGTGATCAATACACCGGAACGTCAGTACCGGTTAGTCAGAAGAGCGCTGACATTTTATACCACAGAAATTTATGTAGAGGAAAACGACACCCTTATTAAACTGGATATACCAGAAGACTGTAATGTAGGAAGTTTTTTTAAAAATCATATGCTGATACAATTAAAAAGTAACTGGAATATTAATGATCGCTCCTATCCGCAGGGAGCACTTATCAGTATCGATTATGACCGTTTTCTGGAAGGAAAGCGGGATTTTACCATAATCGCAGAACCGGATGCCCGTTCCAGTATCACTTCATTCCGTACTACAAAAAACTATATGCTTCTTAACATACTGAATAATGTCCGGAGTGAACTATATCAGTATACTCTGCAAGACAGTGACTGGCAGAAAATAAAAGTACAGGCTCCTGATTACGGTGCCATCAGAGTAGGTTCTACAGATGAATTTTCTGACCGTTATTTTTTCACCTATACAAATTTTCTAAATCCAAATACTTTGTATTTAGCTGACGGACCTGATGCAAAAATTAAAAAAGTTAAGAGTCTGCCCGACTTTTTCGATAGTTCAAAGTTTGCTGTCAAGCAATATGAAGTTGCTTCTAAAGACGGAACTATGATACCGTACTTTGTGGTTGCTCCCAAGTCTATGAAAAAAGACGGGAACAATCCCACCTTGCTCAATGCCTACGGCGGTTTTGAAATCCCCAGGCTTCCTTCATACAGTGCGGTCACAGGGACAGCTTGGCTGGAAAGAGGAGGAGTATATGTATTAGCCAATATCAGAGGCGGCGGGGAATTCGGACCCAAATGGCATCAGGCAGGTTTAAAGGGAAACAGACAGCGTGTGTTTGATGATTTTATTGCCGTATCCGAAGATTTGATTGATAAAAAGATCACCTCTCCCGATCATCTGGGGATCATGGGAGGAAGTAACGGTGGACTGCTTGTAGGTGTGGCCTATACCCAGAGACCAGATCTGTATAATGCTGTGGTCTGTTCAGTTCCTCTACTGGACATGAAACGGTATAATAAACTCCTGGCCGGCGCCAGCTGGATGGCAGAATACGGAAATCCCGATATACCTGATCAGTGGGCATATATTAAACAGTATTCACCTTATCAGAATCTTGAAAAATCCCAAGAGTATCCCAAAGTATTTTTTAATACAACCACCAGAGATGACCGGGTACATCCGGGACATGCCCGTAAAATGGCAGCAAAAATGGATAAACAGGGACATCCTTTCTTTTATTTTGAAAATACTGAGGGGGGGCATGGTTCCGGTGTGACCCATGAACAGCGTGCCGTAATGACAACGCTGGAGTATGTATATCTGCTTAAAATGCTGAAGTAATTGATTATGAAAAAACAATCTGCTTTAAAAATTATCAACTTAATCCTGTTTCTGTCTTTTCTTTTGGCAGCCATTGCCATGGTTTTGTACAGATGGGGACCATCAGACCTACAGGGCACCATGCTGTTCTACACACTTCACTCATATTCCGGAATATTTTTTTTCGCTTTGATAATTATCCATTTACTGCTGAACAGCATCTGGATTAAAAACAATTATTTTAAAAAAAGGGGGGAAAATGACTCGTAAAGTATGCACAATGCTCATTTTTTTTGTATTTATTGCAGGAATTGTTTACAGTCACACACCGTTAAAAACTTTTCTGGATTTTAATCAGGAAACCCAGATATGGATTGATATAACCTTAATCGATAACGAAAACCAAATGCAGCTGAATGCCACCTCTGCTTTACAGTCTGCAGACAATGTTCTGAAGGGTAAATACGGCGCAGCCAAATTATTTGATCAGGATTTCACAACTGCCTGGGTGGAAGGAACCGAAGGGGCAGGAGTTCAGGAATCTGTATTGTTTATTTTACCTGAAGGCAGAACCCGACTGAATATTATGAATGGATATACAAAAAGTAAATCACTGTACAAAAAAAATAATCGTCCCAAAAAATTAAAACTTACTCTCTATGCTGGAGTGAATCCGGAAGGATATGTCAGTGAGATTGCTGCTGTTTATAAATCCCTCCCCTATCCCGAAGAATATATAATAGACTTATCTGATACCTGCTCGGTTCAGAGCTTTGCTGTTCCCGTTTCCTGGAAAGAAATCAATAAATTTAAAAAAGAAACTATTGATTCCTACACAAATGATTTTGATATTCCCCCGGCTGATACTTCTGTCATTATCAAGCTTGAAATTAATGAAGTGTATACAGGCAGCAGGTGGGACGACACCTGCATATCCGAATTATTTTTTAATGATGTGTATATACATAATCCACTGGAGGAGAAATATACCCAGATTGACAGTGTATATGTTAATGATCAAAACAATACAATTCTGATAGACTACGTACAATACAAAGGAATGGATTTATACACCGACCCTGAAAGTATCTTACAAATTATTGATACTTCTCCTGATAATCAGTGGGTGATATTAATTCGTATGTCTGCAGCTCCTTCACCCCGTCATCAGACGGAATACCTGTTACTGAATACTTTTCTGGGGCAGGTGATGAATTCTGCAGTCAGACAAACCTCAGGGGACTCTGTAACCGGACCCTTATTATTTAAATTTAAAGGAAAAAATCTTTTTCTGGAATACTATACTCCGGGAAGTGAACAAAGTAAACAGATGTTACTGAAATAATCTCTGCATCTGGAATAAGCAGGTATAATATAATTATGCAAAAATAAAGGGCAGTTTGTACATTAACAACACTGCCCTCACTAATGAGCCGAATTTTTTTACAATGTTTTCTACAACTTCTGGGTTCTTAAGCTATCTCTTTTAAAATTCCATTTAATCCAGGAGCTCTTTTCTTCTTTATCTTCTGTACTGAAACCCCCTATACTTATAATTTTTCCTTTCTTATCAAAAGTAATCTGCTGCATGGACTTGACTATATACACCCACTCTTCTAAAGTAACTTCATGAGGCGGAGCAACTTGAGTTGGTCCTTTAATCTGGTGCGGCTTTTTGAGAGTAGGGACCTTTTTAGGTTCTATATCAGTTTTCTCGGGTACGGTGGATATTTTCACTTCTCCTTTATACACTTTAAGCTGAGCTGTTGAATCTTCACCCACTTTAAATCTCAGTACAGTACCAGTAATAGCGGCTGCGCCTACTGGGGCAGAAATATCAAACTCTGTATCCATTTCCACATCATGTACCGAAGCCCAGACTTCTCCGGAGTTGATCTTTATCCTGGTCTGAACGTTCTTCTCCTTTGTTTCTTCATAAAGTTTTAGCACATCAATAATTGTTTTAGGTGCCAGACGGATTATATCAAGTCGTGCCAAATCAATTTCTGCTCTCGATCTTTCATACGTTCTAACCTTGTCCCCGGAAAGAACATCTGTATTAATCGGTGCATCTTTCCAGAACTCAATCTCTTCATTTCTTTTCTTTACAGTACCGTCAGTATAGGTGACGATTCCTTTTTTATCATTATTCTCCAAAGCATCGAGATGTACAATAAATAATAAACATATACTCAGTAAAATACATTGTTTAAGCAATTTATTTACCTCCTACTCCTTCTTCGGGATAAAAAACTCCATATACAAGATCAACCAATTTGATCGCTTCCCTTGAAAATGGATCAATGTCCCGTTTAAACAATTCATTATCTATTAAAACTTTTGCTTCCCGCCAGCTTTCAGCTTTATTGAGTTTTTCAATAAGATTCTCATATGTTTTGGAATTATTATCAAAAAGTTTTTTAATAAAACTTTTCTCCATCTTTGGATCAATTAAATCTCTTAATCCCAGATCCAGCTCTTCTGTTTCTCGTTCCAGTTTCTCTTCTACATTTTCTTCATCTGTATCTCTTTTGCTGTCATCATCTCTCCGGATAATACGCATGCTTTTATTCTTTTTTTTCTCTTTAGGCTTCGCTTCTTTCTCTTCTTTAGTTTCTTCCTGTTTTTCTTCTATACTTTCTTCTGTATCTTCATCCAGTTCCCAATCAAGTGTTTCCGAAATCTTTTCTTCTTGTTCCATCTCTTCTTTCTGGATTTCTTCTTCAGTATCAAGTTCCTGCTTCTCTTCCTCTGCTGTTAAAGAAGGCTCTTTTTCCTGTAACTCCTTCTCCTCCCCGGATGTTTCGAATTCATTTTTAAGCTCCATATATCGTTTTAAAACAACCTTTAGATTCTCGGCAGAAAAAACATTTCCGTTAATCTTCATTTCTACCTCAAGTGCTCTCCTGAAACCCCAAAGATTTCTGTCTGCAAAAAATTCCTGCAATGTCTTTCCATCAATATCTTCAATTTTTTCACCTTTTGTTGCGGATAGAAATTCAATAAACACTGAAAAATCTTTTAAGACTTTGTCTACTACATTTTCCTTGAAAATATTCTGTAGCTGTTCGGTGGCAATATTACTGAAAATATTTTTGTCTACCATAGATTTTCCCTGCTTGCTGCATTCTCTAATAATAATTTCAGCATAGGGTAGAATACTTTTAAAAGAAGTTAACATTTGATCCATGTTCTCTAAGGATATATTATCCCTGTCATCAAAAAGCATTCTGCGTATAGTATCAATTGGTTTTACCAGATAATTAAGTCTCAGAATTAGGGCTTCCTTTAATATGTCCTCAACTTCTGTTCTGGAAAAAATTGCACCTTCCCAGAAAATATTAACCAGTTTATCTCTATATTCTTTAATATCATCAGAATTTAATTTGAAATGTGGTGTAGATTTAAATTCAAGAGGAGATTCTTTCTGAAAAAAATATTTTACTTTATTTTTGAAAAGACTCCTAATATATTGCGGCAATTCCTTTTCTTCTACTATTTTCCGGTATTTTACCTGCTCATTTTTGTCTAGTAGCTTCTTCTTTAAGCTGTCTACTATATCAGCTATTTGGTCTTCCCACATTGAAAAACTCCTTTATATGTCAAAGAGGACAAATGTTTTCCATAAACCATCTTCCTTTTTAAGAAAGAAATTATGTCGTGTGACTGCCTTGATTTCTGTGCAAATACCATGCCTTGTTGAATTAATTTTCTCACCCTTTAATAAAGCTTGTATAAAGCATTTAAAATCATCACAATAGGAAAAATTATCATTTTCAATATGAAACTCTGAAAATACCATTTCTTCCTTTTCTATAACATATAATATCTCTTTTAACCATTGTAAAAACAGTTCTTCTGTGTTTTCAGCTTCTAAGCTGATCTTTCTTTTTTCTTTTTTTTCGATAGTCGTGATATCTGCAACAATAGAAAGTGTAGCTTTTGCAGCTTCAATAAAAAGATCTTGTAATTGTTCTGCCCACACCTTTATCCCGACATCTGCAGTGTGATCAACTATTTTAAATCCTTTTTCAGACATACAGTCTCTAACGGGGATTTATGTATTAATAAAAGAGAATGATTTCTTTCCGGTTTTATATTCCGCCTGTTTATGTATCAGATTTTTCTTCTTCATGAACATCTTTATTTTGGTCTTCCTCCCGCACTGTTCTGGCAACACCCGCAACCTTATCTTCATCTCCTAAACGAATAAGTTTTACCCCTTGAGTGTTTCTTCCTACAATTCTGATATTTTTTACACTCTGTCTGATTATTTTTCCCCTACTGGTAATCATTAAAATGTCATCTGTGTCCTGAACATCCATAATGGATACCATTTCCCCAACTCTGGGAGTAGAATTAAGTGTAATAATTCCTTTTCCTCCCCTGTGTTTAGAAACCCGATAATCAGATATTTTAGATCTCTTACCAAAGCCTTTTTCAGTAATTACCAACAAAGAACATTCTTTTTTTATAACTACCATACCAACCACATAATCATTCTCGCCTAATCGGATCCCCCGTACTCCAGAAGCAGTTCTTCCCATTGCTCTGACTTCTGTTTCATTAAATCTGATCGCCATACCTTCTCTTGTACCGAGTACAACATCATAGGTGCCGCTGGTTATACATGCCTCAATTAACTCATCACCTTCCCGAATATTTATAGCATTAATTCCTCCTTTTCTGGGATTACTGAAGGCATTAAGATTCGTCTTTTTTACCAACCCTTTCCTGGTTGCCATAAACAGGTATCTCTTGTCATCAAAGGTTTTAACCGGCACAACAGCCTTAATTCTCTCATTCTTGTCCACGGATAAAAGATTAACTATCGCTCTTCCCCTGGAAGCACGGCCTGCCTTTGGTATTTCATGAACTTTCAGCCAGTAACATTTTCCTTTATCAGTAAAAAATAAAATATAATGATGTGTTGACGATATAAAAAAGTGTTTTACCGGATCCTCATCTTTGGTCCCGGTCCCTATAACTCCCTTACCACCTCTTCTCTGTCGCTTATATCCAGATACCGGAAAACGTTTAATATATCCTGATAAAGAAATTGTTATTACCATATCTTCTTCTGCAATCATATCTTCCAGTGAAAATTCTTCGGTGGTGGTTACTATTTCTGTTCTTCTTTCATCCTGGTATTTCTCTTTTATTTCTTTCAATTCATCTTTTATAACCATCATCTGTTTATCTCTGCTGGAGAGAATGCTTTTTAATCGTTCTATCTCTTTTAATAATGCCAGGTATTCTTCTTCTATCTTCTTTCTTTCCAGTCCGGTAAGACGCTGAAGTCTCATATCCAGAATTGCCTTGGCCTGGATCTCAGACAGATTAAAGTTTCGCATAAGTCCGTTTTTAGCTGTCTCTGGATTTCTGGATTTCTTAATCAGCTGCACAATAGCATCTATATTATCCAATGCGATCTTTAATCCTTCCAGTATATGAGCTCGCCTTTCTGCTTTATCAAGCTTATATCTGGTTCTGCGCATTATTACTTCATGTCTGTGATCGACGAATTTTTGTAATGTTTCCTTTAAGGTTAAAACCAGTGGTTTCCCATCTACAAGGGCAAGCACTATAATACCAAATGTGTTCTGCATTTGAGTATGTTTATACAGACGATTTAAGATTACTTTTGGCTGGCTGTCACGTTTTAGTTCTATAACAATCCTCATTCCATCTCTGTCTGATTCATCCCGGAGATCTGTTATTCCTTCTATCTTTTTATCTTTCACTAATTGAGCTATGGAAGCAACAAGTTTTGATTTATTTACTAAATAAGGTATTTCTGATATGATTATCGATTCTTTGTTTCCTTTTCCTTTTTCCAGTGATGCATTGGCCCTTACTGTAATTTTTCCCTTGCCTGTTCTGTATGCTTCAACTATACCCTCATTCCCATAAATAATACCGCCCGTAGGAAAATCAGGTCCAGGAATATATTTTAAAAGTGTCTCCAATTTGATATCCGGTCTGTTGATAAGAGCAATTAAGGCATCAATAACTTCTGCCAGATTATGCGGTGGTATATTGGTTGCCATACCCACAGCTATACCAGAAGCTCCGTTTACCAGAAGATTGGGGAAAAGTGAAGGCATTACTATAGGCTCTTTCAGGGTTTCGTCAAAATTAGGCATGAAGTCAACTGTATCTTTTTCTATATCATTAATAATATCCTCAGCAATCGCGGTCAGTCTTGCTTCGGTGTACCTCATTGCGGCGGGTGAATCCCCGTCTATAGAACCGAAATTTCCCTGACCGTCTACTAACGGATATCTATATGAAAATCCCTGTGCCATCCGTACCATTGCATCATAAACTGATAAATCTCCGTGAGGGTGATATTTACCAAGTACATCTCCTACAATTCTGGCTGATTTTTTATAAGCACTATTCGGGTGCAGGCCCAGATCATGCATTCCATACAATATTCTCCTGTGAACCGGTTTTAATCCGTCCCTTACATCCGGAAGTGCCCGGGAAACAATGACCGACATAGAATAATCTATGTAAGCGCTTTTCATTTCATCTTCAAGATATAATTTTACAATTTTCTCATTCTTTCTCACAATTCCGTTTTCTCCATCGTTTGGTAAAAATACTGTATCCTATTTTATATTAAACATCTAAATTCTGCACTGTTTCCGCATTTTCCTGGATAAACTTTCTCCGGGGAGCAACATTATCTCCCATTAAAACAGAAAAAATATGATCTGCTTCAACGGCATCATCTATGGTCACCCGTAGAATTGTCCGGGTTTCCGGATCCATGGTGGTTTCCCATAGTTGGTTAGGATTCATCTCACCCAGCCCTTTATATCGCTGGACCTTGATACCCTGTGCTCCTATGTTTTTTACTATCTGTTCCCTGCCTGCCTCAGTATAAGCATAGTGCTCTTTCTTTCCTTTTGATATCTTATACAGCGGAGGCTGAGCGATATATATATGTCCCCTGTCGACTAATTCTCGCATATACCGAAAGAAAAAGGTAAGAAGTAATGTTCTGATATGCGATCCATCCACGTCTGCGTCTGTCATAATTATGATTTTTCCATAACGTAATCTTGATATATCAAATTCTTCGGATCCGATTCCTGTACCGAGTGCCGTAATCATCGCTTGTATTTCATTATTCCGCAGAATTTTTTCCAGGCTGGCTTTTTCTACATTCAATATCTTTCCCCGTAAAGGAAGAATAGCCTGAAACTGTCTATCTCTTCCCATCTTTGCAGATCCACCAGCTGAGTCTCCTTCTACTATATAGACTTCACAATGATCCGGGTCGGTTATAGAACAGTCTGCTAGTTTTCCCGGCAGATGCGTGGATCCCAGGGCTGACTTTCGCCTGGTTAATTCCTTGGCTTTACGGGCAGCTTCTCTGGATTTTGCTGCATCTATTCCCTTTTTTATGATCTTCTTGGCATTAGCGGGATTTTCTTCAAGATACTCACCGATCCCCTCACCTACAATCGAGTTTACTATCCACTGCACCTCACTATTCCCGAGTTTTGTTTTTGTTTGTCCCTCAAACTGAGGATCAGGTACTTTTACACTTATCACTCCGGTTAATCCTTCCCGTACATCAGCACCGGTTAGAGAAAATTCATTTTTAGTGATGTTGTTTTTCTGGGCATAGTGGTTTATGGTTCGTGTGAGTGCTGTTTTGAATCCAGATTCATGGGTCCCGCCTTCTGTGGTGGGGATATTGTTCACAAAACTGAATAAATTTTCCTGATAAGAATCGTTATATTGAAAAGCAACCTCTACAATAACATTATCCTTTTCTCTCTCTATCAAAATGGGTTTCGTAAACAAAGGACGCCGGCTGGAATCCAAGTATCTTACAAATTCTTTTAATCCTCCTTTAGCCTGATATATCTTTTCCTTCCCTGTTCTTTCATCCTTTAGGGTAATTTTCAGTCCCTTATTTAAAAAAGCTATCTCCATTAATCTCTGGCCCAGGATATCAAACTTAAATTGGGTTTGTTTGAAAATCTGGGGGTCCGGTTTAAAAGTTGTTTCGGTTCCTATTTTTGATTTAACCTTACCGGTTTCCTTCATGTCATGTTTGGGGATCCCCCGTTCATACTCCTGTTCATATACCTTACCGTTTTTATATACTTTTACTCTACACCATTCTGATAAGGCATTTGTTACTGAAACACCTACTCCATGCAATCCCCCGGACACTTTATAGGTCTGATCGTCAAACTTTCCTCCTGCATGAAGCATGGTCATCACCACTTCCAGTCCTGGCCGCTTTTCAACCGGATGCACATCAACAGGTATTCCTCTCCCGTTATCTGCTATAGTAATACTGTTGTTTTTATGTATAGCAATATCTATTTTTGTACAATAGCCAGCCAGACATTCATCAACACTGTTATCTATGACCTCATAAATAATATGATGTAATCCTCTGGTTGACGTGTCTCCAATATACATTGCCGGGCGCTTGCGAACACCTTCCAATCCCTTTAAGATTACAATGGTTTTAGCATCATATGTGTCGTTACTTTGTTTTTTCACCATTATTTACTACCTATCTTAATTGTCTCTTATTATATAAAAATAATATCCTTAATAACATCATCCCCCAGTTTAGTGTTGATTCTCTTAATAATTTCTGTCCGGTGATACCCTATCTCATATCTCCAGGTATCATTTTTTACTTTAACCACCATTTTCCCTGCTGAAATTCTCTGAGGTTTTGTTACCTCTGAGAGTTTCTCTCCTACAACCTCCGGCCAGATATCAAGTGCCTGATACCGTTTTATAGGTTTTTCTATTCCTATATCTTTAAAATAATCAAGAAGAATATTGCCTATTGTTTTCATTCTTTTACGAAGAAAGTTTTATAGGCATTATGAGCATTACAAATGTTTCATTCTCATTTTGTTCTCTCGGAGTTATTAAGGTTGCTTTTACCGGACTATTGAGATGAAACAACACCTTATCTTCATCAATATGTTTCAAAATGTCCAGTATGTATTCAGCATTATATCCAATATCCATCTCTTCACCAGTATATTCAACAGGCAGCTCTTCTTTAGCTTTCCCCCCAATATCCACATCTTCTGATTGTATCGTTACATTATCTTTTGTCAGTGTATAGCGTATCTGATGAGTCAGGGCACTGGAGAAAATTGATACTCTTTTGGTGGCAGATATCAGCAAATCCTTATCAACTGTTAGTTCATATTCGTTTTCTCTGGGTATTACTTTTTCATAATCAGGATATTCACCTTCTACCAACCGTGTATATAATACTGTACTATCAAAGGTAAAACTCAGCGCTTCGTTACTGAAACGTATTTGAGTTAATCCGTCTACATTAAAGTTTTTGATAGCAATCTGGACAGCTTTAGGCGGTATAATCATCATAACTGGTTCTTTATCATAACCAAAATCAGTATCAACAATTTTTGATAATCTATGCCCGTCAGTAGCAACCATTCTCAATTCGTCGTTCATGATCTGAAAATATACCCCCATTAAGGCCGGGCGTAATTCTTCAGATGAAACTGCAAAAATCGTTTTTGTGAGCATTCGCTTCAGTTTATTACTTGCAATAGATATACTATTCTCTTCAGAAAGTGTTGGTAATTCAGGATAATTTTCTTTTGATATTCCTGATAAACTATAAACACCTTTATCTGTTGTTATCTTAACTTTATTATTATCATCTATTTCAAAATGAATAGGAATATTTGGTAAAGATCGGATCATTTCTGTGATGATTTTACCTGGTAATGCTACAGATCCGGGCTCAAAAGGTTCTTTTATTGGAATTTCAGTACGCATAGAGACTTCTATATCTGTTCCGGTGATCTTAAGTTTTTCTTCTTCAACTGTAAATAAAATATTCTCAGCTATAGGTGTAGCTGAACGTACGGGAACCACTGCAGATATTATCTGAAGAGAATTTAGAAGTTCTTTTTGTAGAATTGAGAATTTCATTATTTACCTCCCTAAACAAAAATTATTTTACATCTATAAAATAATAAATATTATTATATTTAACAAATTATTTATTATAGTAATTACTGTGCATATGTGGAAAACTTCAGAATTAGTTTCTTTAAAAGATTAAAATATAACAAATTATAATATGTTTATTATTTTTTATATTTGTGAAAACGATGTGGATTGTCCTGAATTGAATGTGAATATCCGGGTCAAACGAAAACAAATTATAACAATCAAACGAATAAGACCAATTAATCCACAGAAAAGTCACAGAAATAGACCAGTAATTAACAAGTTATAAAGATGCTGTTTCTATGTTCTTTTTCAGATTATCTATAGTTTCATAAAGGGTTCCGTTCTCATTTTTATTTCTTAATTTTTCTTTAATGGTTCTTATAGCATGTATAACAGTAGTATGATCCCGTCCCCCAAAATGAAGACCTATACTTTTTAATGAAGAATTGGTTAATTCTTTGGAAAGATACATAGCTAACTGCCGGGCAAAAGCAATTTCTTTTTTTCTGCTTTTTCCCCTTAATAAATCATCTGGAATATCAAAATATCTGCATACGGATCTTTGAATATCTTCTATAGTGATATTTTTTTTCTTTTGGATCACAATATCTTTTAATACCATTTTTGCTATTTCAAGGTTAATATCAACTCCCTTTAAAGAAGAAAAAGCCAAAAGTTTTACCAGAGATCCTTCCAGCTCCCGTATATTATACATGACATTTGAAGCAATATACTCAATAATATCCATAGAAAGATCTAAGCCGTTTAGTTCTGCTTTTTGCTGAAGAATAGCAATCCGTGTTTCCAGATCCGGAGGTTTTATATCTGCTATCAGACCCCATTGAAAACGAGATAATAATCTTTCTTCCAGATCATTCAGTTCCTTTGGAGGTCTGTCAGAAGTCAGGACAATTTGTTTTCCCTTTTGGTGAAGAGAATTGAAAGTATGGAAAAATTCTTCCTGAGTTCTTTCTTTACTCATAAAAAACTGAATGTCATCTACAAGGAGCAGATCTGTATTACGGTAGAACTGACTGAATTGAGTCGTTTTATTGTTTTGTATTGAGTTGATAAAATCAATAGTAAATTTTTCACTGGAAACATATTTTATCTGTAAGGAAGGTTGGTTTTTTTGAGTGTGATTACCTATTGCCTGTACAAGATGAGTTTTTCCCAGACCCACACCGCCATAGATAACCAAAGGATTAAAAGAAGTTGCGCCTGGAGCCTCACCTACAGCTAAAGCAGCAGCTTTAGCAAATTGATTACTGTTTCCCTCTACAAAAGTATCAAATGTATATCTGTAGTTAAGGAATGTCTCTTCAGATCTTTGAGGAATCGGTGATTGTTTTGGTTTTATTACAGGTTCTGATTTCGGCAAAGGTTCCTGCCGTATTATATATTCAGGAGCAGCTTCCCCTCCGAGTATCTCCGATAATGCTTTTCGGATTACATTTGGGTAGTGTTCCTCAAGCCATTCGTAAAAAAACTGACTCGGGACCTCGATTGTAAGAATGTTATTCTGCACCTTTACAGGTCTGATGGGCAAGAACCAGGTTTGAAAACTTTGTGGATTAACATGTTGTTTTAGTGTGTCAAGGCACCGACTCCACAATATGTGTGGACGCGAGTTTTCCACATTTAGGGGAGGGTTATCCACATGTTGACTCATAACACACACTCCTTATTGAAAAAAAAATTAAAATTATTGTATTTTCTTTTAAGTATAAAAAAAACAATCATAAGATAAATGATAGTATGGTTATCATTATTTAATATCCTGAACGATATCAAGTACAAAGCAAGGGAAAATCAATAAAGACTTAGATATCCACAATTTATCCACAGAACCATATTTGCTCTTACGGTGAGATAAATATAGCATATTAAGGTTTAATGTCAAGCAAAAAAGAGAGAAAAAATAAGATTTTTTTTGATACTATTAAAAATGTTTGCTAAAAATAAAAAAACCTGACAGGATTACGAAATAATCCCGTCAGATTTTTATTAATTATTCAATAATTATACAGAAACTTAATTATTCAAGGCAGAATGAGCAGCGGCTAAACGTGCAATCGGTACCCGGAATGGTGAACAGCTTACATAGTTCATACCAACTCTGTGACAGAAATCAATAGAACTGGGTTCTCCGCCATGTTCTCCACAAATACCGACCTTCAAGTCAGGATTTGTCTTTCTCCCCTTTTTAATACCCATATCCACTAAAAGACCAACTCCTTCCTGGTCCAGACTTTGAAAGGGATCCTTTACAAGAATTTTTTTATCGATATATTCCTGCAGAAAGAAACCCGCATCATCACGGCTATATCCATATGTCATCTGGGTGAGATCATTGGTTCCGAAAGAGAAAAACTCGGCTTGTTCTGCTACCTTATCAGCGGTAATAGCAGCTCTGGGGATCTCTATCATGGTTCCGATAAGATATTTCACCTTAGTACCCTTCTTTTCTATAACCTCATCCACTGTTTCTTGAACCACTTTCTTCTGGTTTTCGAGTTCCTCTACAGTACCGATCAAAGGAATCATAATCTCGGGATATACCTTAACACCCTTTTTGACTAGATTACAGGCAGCTTCCATAATGGCCTGAGCCTGCATTTTGGTGATTTCCGGATAGGTAATTCCAAGCCTGCATCCGCGATGTCCCAGCATAGGGTTAACCTCCAGAAGATTCTGCACTTTCTCTTTAATTTTATTTATGGATACCCCTAAGTTTTTAGCCATTTCTTTCTGAGATTCGGTATCCTTGGGCAAGAACTCGTGCAGAGGAGGATCAAGGGTTCTGACTGTTACCGGTAATCCATCCATAGCTTTAAAAATACCGGTGAAATCCTTTCTCTGCAAGGGGAGAAGTGTAGCCAGTGCTTTTTCACGACCCTTCTTATCATCTGCAAGGATCATTTCTCTCATAGCTGATATACGTTCGGGACCGAAAAACATATGTTCTGTACGACAAAGCCCGATTCCCTCTGCACCGAATTTTCGGGCTTGAGTAGAATCTTTTGGATTATCTGCATTGGTTCGAACGCCGAGACTTCGATATTTATCAGCCCAGGTCATTAATTTTTTATAAAATTTGTTTTTCTCAGGATCACTGGGAATTAAATCGATTTTTTCTCCGTACACTAATCCTCTGGTTCCGTTTAACGAAATCCACTCACCTTCTTTATAAGTCTTGCCGTCAATAGTCATGGATTTTTTAGTGGTGTTTATATTCAAGGCATCGCAGCCAACTATACAGCATTTTCCCCAGCCTCTGGCTACCAGAGCAGCATGACTGGTCATCCCTCCTTTAGCCGTAAGGATAGCCTGTGCATTTCTCATACCATGGACATCTTCGGGACTGGTTTCTTCCCGTACCAGAATTACTTTTTCACCCTTTTTCGCTTCAGCTTCAGCTTTGTCAGCAGTAAATACAATTTTCCCCACTCCCCCTCCTGGTCCGGCCGGCAGTCCTTCGGCTATGGGTTCTAATTTTTTTTCTTTTTTGGGGTCTATCATAGGATGAAGCAGTTCATCCAACTGTATTGGTTTTACTCTCAGCAATGCTTGTTTTTCATCAATCAGTCCTTCTTTACACATCTCTACTGCCATACGGATAGCAGCAACGCCGTTTCTTTTACCTGTACGGGTCTGGAGCATATATAATATTCCATCCTGGATAGTAAATTCAATATCCTGCATGTCTTTATAATGTTTTTCCAGTTTATTACGAATATCAACCAGCTTTTTGTAGTCTTTTGGCATCATCTCTTCCAGGGAAGGAAGATGTTTGGAGGCTTCGGATTTAGAGAGGTCATTTATAGCCTGAGGAGTACGGGTTCCGGCTACAACGTCTTCGCCCTGAGCATTGACTAAGAATTCTCCATAGAATCTGTTTTCACCGGTAGCAGGATCTCTGGTAAAGGCAACACCTGTAGCGGATTTGTCATTGAGGTTACCGAACACCATAGTCTGTACATTTACTGCAGTTCCCAGATCATCAGGTATTTCTTCAACTCTGCGGTAATCTCTTGCTTTTTTCCCGTTCCAGGATTTAAATACAGCAGATATAGCACCCCACAGCTGCTTCATAGAATCATCCGGAAATTCCTTTTTGAGAACCTGCTTTATTTTTTTCTTAAAAGTTTCTGTGAGTTTTTTTAGATCATCTGCTTCCAGATCGATATCTTTTGTTACTCCCTTAGCCTTTTTTACTTTTTCCATTTCTTTTTCCAGCTGAGCACGAATGGATTTTCCTTCTTCTGGAATTATACCAAGAGCTTTTTCCATAACTACATCAGCGTACATCATTATCAGTCTTCGGTAGGCATCATAGGCAAAACGTTCATTACCGCTTTTTTGTATAAGACCGGGAAGTGTTTTTTCTGTAAGTCCGATATTCAGAACTGTTTCCATCATGCCAGGCATGGAAATAGCTGCTCCGGAACGGACCGAGAACAGCAACGGATCCTGTGGGTCGTCAAATTTTTGACCTATCAGCTTTTCCACTTTTTTTAATGCTTTGTTTACTTCATTTTTTAAATTTTTCGGATACACCTCATTATGTTTCATGAAATACGTACACACATCAGTTGTAATGGTAAATCCTGGTGGAACCGGAATACCAAGACTGGACATTTCTGCCAGATTGGCTCCTTTTCCTCCTAAAAGTTTTTTCATCTCAGCTTTTCCATCAGCTTTTCCACCACCGAAAAAATAAACCATTTTTTCTGTCATAATTTTACCTCCTATTATAATATTTTAATTATTATCTTTTAATCCTAATAATTCACTGTATTTATCCTTATCGGACATTAACTGCAGGGCTCTTTGTACAACCGGATCATCCTGCAACTCCAGCCTGACGGCATATTGGGTGCCGAAGTATTTTGATGCTATTTCCTGTTTCAATACCTTTTTTATGTTATCGCTGGCTTTATCAAACAAGGTATTGTTGATTTGCTTAACAGATTCATTCAGCTTATTAATTTCATCAAGAAACGTATCACCATATTTTTCGTATTCAGCTAATTCTTTTAATTCCTCTAATTTTTTTACAAAAGGATTTTCATAATGATAGGAATGATCATGCAGATAATTTTTAAAGGCGTTTAAAATTTTATCAGTTATGTTCAGAGAGGAGTCGGTTATTGTGGTTGTATTGGCATAGTGAACCGCAAAATTAAAGAACATTGATTTTCTGCGAAGATCTATAACATAACTTTCTGCAGTAGGCAATTCTACATAAATATCCGGTGCTATGCCGCCGCCGCCATAAACTTTTCTTTTATTATCTGTGTAATATTCCGTGTCATTCTCTTTTGGATCCTTCCATATCCCAAAGTTTTCACGCTGAATACAACGACCGCTGGGTGTATAATACTTTGCAGTAGTTATTTTCAAGGCAGTTGAGGGAGACAGGGGAACCACACTCTGAACCAGGCCTTTACCATAAGTTGTATCTCCTAAAAGGATGCCCCGGTCATGATCCTGAATAGCTCCGGCAACAATTTCTGATGCAGATGCACTTATTCGATTGATAAGTACAGTTATCGGTTTAGTAGGATACACCGGATCTCGGGTAGATTGAAAATCAGCTTTTGCCTGTTCGCTGCGTCCGCGAATACTAACTATGGATTTACCTTTATCCAGAAAAATATCAGATACATTAACTGCTGACTGTAACACTCCGCCCGGATTTGAGCGAAGATCTAGAATAAGACCATCCAGATTTTTATTTTGAAGTTCTCTGATTGCCTGAGAAATTTCTGCAGCAGAATTTTTAGAAAATCTGGTTAGCTGAATGTATCCGATATTATTTTCTATCATCCCTGAAAAACGGATATCAGTAACTGTAATTTTTTCCCGGATAATTTTAAATTCCAGAAGTTTGTCTACGCCTTCTCTTTTTATAGTCAGCGTTACAGATGTACCTTCCGGACCCAGGATCTCACGTACACTTTCCTGAAAGCCCAGTTCCTTAGTGGATTTACCGTCTACTTTAATGATCTGGTCACCTTCTCGGATACCAGCCCGTGCTGCCGGAGTGCCCAGAAAAGGCGGTTCGGCTGCTGTTAATATGTTGTTTCTGTAATTCAGCAAGAGTCCTATTCCTTCATATTTACCCTTGGTTAAAATGTTTAACTGTCTTCTGCTGTCCTGTTCTATATAGTTTGTATAAGGATCCAGAGAATTCAGCATACCGTTTATTCCAGCCTTTAGAAAATCTTCAGAATTAATCTCTTCGACATAATTAGTGGATATTTCTTTGTAAATATTGCCCAAAAGAGTAAGATTTTCATGGATGGTTGCATATATGTTTTTATCTGAGGCATTGGCCCAGATCAGCATAGTAGCCATTAACACCAGAGTCACTATGAGACTTATAAACGATTTTTTTAAATTTTTATTCATGATAGTACCTCTCTTTTAACTATATATGTATTGATAATCTTTTCTCAATTATTTTCAGAGCATCTTCCAGAATTATTTTTTTTATTGTTTCCTGAGACTGTTCTCCGTCAAGTATTACTATTCTGTGCGGATGTTTTTGGGCCAGTTCCGAAAACCCTTTTCTGATTTTACTATAAAATTCCAGATCCTGGTTTTCCATGCGGTCTGATCTGCCGGGAATAGTACTTTTTCTTTTCAGGGATTCCTCCCAGGAAATGTTGAGAATATAGGTGCGGTCAGGTATGGCATTTTTACAAACCAGATTATTCAGGGATTCGATTTTCTGCAGAGAGATGGAGCGGCCGTATCCCTGATAAGCTGTAGTGGAATCAAAAAAACGATCAGTAATTATAATTCCGTTTGTCCCCAGAAGAGGCTCAATCTTTTCCGCTACCAGCTGAGCACGGGATGCTTCATAAAGCAGTAATTCTGTAAGTGGAGCCATAGTGTCATTATCTCTGTCCAGAAGAATTTTTCGTATTTTTTCGGAAATAGGGGTACCACCAGGTTCTCTGAACAATGTGGTTGTATACCCGGAATTTTTTAATTCTTTATACAGATCTTCTGCCTGGACAGATTTACCGCTGCCGTCTATTCCTTCAAAACTGAAAAATACTGCTTTTCTTTTTTTCTGAATTCGGTTCATATGTATCATATACCCTATAATTCCATTTTGCTATATCTTATTAATGTAATTATAAACAATTAGAACTCCAATAGTATTTTTAAATTTTTTTTACACCACTCTTTGCTGATTGCTGTCTGCAGACAATGTCAATTACTGGCAACGAACATCAGGTCATTAGCTTCTGGACGATGATTTTCTTAGGTTCTTAAACTCTATGGTTCTTACTTATTTGTTCTCTATGTTTTGTTTTTCCCTCTACCTTAGCTGTCCTTTTTCCAGATATCAATCAATCTCTGCAGCACAGTTATCAGAGAAGTAACAGCAATAAACCAGATGATCAGGATAAAAAAGGTGCGATGCAACACTCCACTGATGCCCAGGAGCACCACTCTTTCTTCTCTTTGAATAAAACCTACATCACAGGTAAAACCCAGCCCTTCGGCTCGGGCTCTGATATAGCTGACCAGCAGGGAAAAGCACACTGCAAATACAGAAGCCACTGCAGCTGCATATAAACCCTTGGTGATAAAATAATAGCCAGCACCTGTTAGAAAGAAAAATTCTGAGGCCCGGTCCAGGGTTGAATCCAGCAGGGCTCCGAACCTGGATGATTTGTTACTTTTTCTGGCAGCATGACCGTCAATATTATCAAAAATACCGGCAATGAGCATCAGTCCTGCTGATATGTGTAAATATCCCAATACAATAAACACAACAGAACCTATAATAAGAGAAAATCCCATAAAAGAAAGTGTATTAGGATGAAGGTCCAGTCTGACTACGAAATCAACCACCGGATTCAATAAGGAAAGATAGATTTTTTTTACTGATTCCGGAATCAGGGTTTTTGATTTTGAATGTATCATTTCGTTTTTTCTGCTCCTTCCATGATCAGAACATATTCTCCTTTGATACTGCTGCGCTGAGAAAAATTGTCTTTTACTTCTGTAAGGGTTCCGCGTACTATTTCTTCGAATTTTTTGGTCAGTTCCCGGCATACAGCCATATGTCTGTCGCCGCAGAATTCATGCAAATCCTCCAGTGTACGGATAAGCCGGTGGGGTGATTCATAAAGAATTACGGTTGCAGTTTCCCCGGCGATATGTTCTAACTTTTTTTTTCTCTTTTTTTTAGGAGGCAAAAAACCTTCAAATACAAATCTGTCTGTCGGTAGCCCTGATGCTGTCAGCGCTGCCAGGACAGCAGAGGGTCCGGGTATAGGAATTATGCGGATGTTATGCTGAACAGCTTCCCTCACCAGATAAAAGGCAGGATCAGAAATGCCGGGAGTACCTGCATCAGATATTAATGCAATGTCTGTACCTTGCATAAGTTTATTGATCAAAAGAGGAGTTTTTTGGGTTTTGTTATGATCGTGGTAGCTTTCAAGTTTGTTTTTGATATTAAAATGTTTTAAGAGTATTCCGCTTCTGCGGGTATCCTCTGCAGCCACCAGGTCTGCCTTCTTCAGGATTTCCAGTGCTCTCAGCGTTATATCTGACAGGTTCCCGATAGGAGTACTGACAAGATAGAGATTTCCTTTTTTTGTTTGATTCGTCACATTGTTCCTTTTTAGATGTATGCTCTTGTCTTTGGGTCTTAGAGTCATAGTGTCTTAGTGGCATAAACACTACATCCTCTTAAAAGATGACCACAGACCGCCGACTGCTTATAAATCGGTTTTCAACAGTAGTACTCCCCCCGACACCCGATACCCCGTTACTCCGATACTCCGTTACGAAAACATCAATGACAAATGACCAACTATCACAAATAACCTCTCTCTAATGCTTAAATATTTCCACCACCAAACGGTCCGCCGTCCGCGGTCTGCGGTCTTTTCTGATCTCTGGCTACTGTCTTCTGATTTCTGAACGTTAACCTTCTCAAGTTCTATAGTTCTAAAGTTCTCAAGCCCTGTTTTATCCTTTATCCTTGTTCTTTTATCTTTCTGTATACTTTTTTATAGCTTAGCCAGCACTTTCCTCATCCTCAGTATTCCATCATCAATCTCCTCCCTGGTAATATCCAGATGGGGACGAAGGCGCACGGTTTTTTTACCGCAATGCAGACAAAGAAGATGTTCTTGTTTAAACAATGTGCATAGTTCCCCGTGAGTATGTTTTCTGTCTATCACATCAAATGCAACCAGTAAGCCTTTGCCCCGGGGATTACCGAGAAGCCGACTGTTATCCTGACAGAGGTTTTGTACGGATGTTAAGAGATACTCTCCCATTTTTTTTGCATTCTCCATGAGGTTTTCTTTGTTGATGATTTTCAGATATTCTGCACAGCGGATCATATCAACAATGTTACCCCCCCAGGTTGAGTTCAGACGGCTTTTACTTTCATGTTCCCGGCCAAAGACATTCTCTTTTATACGGGAGAGTTTTTGATGATTTGCCATGATTCCACCAGTCTGCGCTTTTTTGGAAAAGGTAATGAGATCCGGTAAAGCGTCATTGCTAAAATATTCATGAGCCCACATTTTACCAGTGGTTGCAAAACCGGTTTGAATTTCATCATATATTAACAGAACATCATGTTCCTCGGTTAGTTTTCTTAAGTACTTGAAAAGCTCTGAAGGAAGATAGCGGTCTCCTCCCTCACACTGAATAGGCTCTATAATAACAGCAGCAATATCGTCACTGTGGTTGGATAAAATTTCCCGGAGGTTTTGGACAGCTTTTTCCAGGTCCTTATTGACTTCTTCTTTATTACTCACATTCCCCTGGTTGTCAAAATGTAATTCCGGAAGATCCACTTTAAACCAGTCGAATTTCGGGAAGTATTTATATTTTCTGGGATCAGCAGTATGAGTAATGGACATAGTATATCCTGAACGGCCGTGAAAGCTGTTTTCAAAATATATTACTTTGGTACCCAGGGGCTGCTTGATTTCCTGGGGATCAACTGCAATGTTTCCTTTTTGCATATTCAATCTTACTTTCCAGTCAAAAGCAGCTTTAAGGGCATTCTCTACTGCCAGAGCGCCGCCGTCAATAAAAAAGAAATGGTGCATATAAGAAGGCGCTGCAATGTTTCTGAATGTTTCTATGAAATCTGCAAATTCTTTGGTCCAGAAGTCACTTAGGGTAGGTCTGTAAATAGCAGCATGTGAGATTTTTTCCATAAAGGATTTTTCTCTGAGATCTGGGTGATCGAAACGTACCGGAGAGGAAGCAAAGAAGCCGTTGAAATCCAAGTATTCTTCTCCGGTAATGTCCTTTAAATAGGACCCACGGGAGTTCCAGATATCCGGTGATACGCCTGTCCACCAGTCTTCCTGAAGTCCGCCAATTGATTTTTCCGGATTACCTGCAATTGTTGATTTTATCGTATTTCTGTCCATACAAGCAACCTCTTTAATTTATTGTAAGTTAATATTCAGTTTTCAAAGCTTATTATATTAATAAATTCTCAAGAGAAAGTCAAGGTTCGGATGTTGGTTCATATCAAAAAATTATTTTATATTATGATGAAAACTCACAGTTTCATGGCTATGTCCGGTGCACTAAAGAATAATTTCGGAGTAATCCCGGGTCGTCTTAAACTGGGATATCATGCTGCTCTGAAGAAGCCTGATCGCTTTGCAGCTATGCTATTGGATCTGGCTGATTTTGTTAATCCCTGTATTTCCATTATGGATGCAGTGATTGGTATGGAAGGAAATGGTCCCACAGGAGGGACCCCCTG
>CAZETW010000044.1:0-11130 GCA_964515295.1 uncultured bacterium
AAAGAGTGTTCAGGCTAATTTTACTGGTGTATATCATACGTTGACCAAAGAGATTAAACCTGAGAATAAACGGGGATCAATAATTGTTACCCCGAACAGAAGTCAGTATTTACATGCAAGTAAGATTACAGCCGAGGCTGTGCCTAATTCCGGATATGTATTCAGTCACTGGGAAGGTGCAGTAACCGGAAAACAAAGAATAGTTCAGTTTACTATTAATTCAGATGATACGGTAACTGCTCATTTTGGAATATTTGATACAAGTCCTCCTGAAGTAACAGATTGTTATCCCCCCAAGAATGCAAAACAAGTTGCAGTAAATACTGATATTGAATTTAAAGTTACAGATAATGTATATGGAGTTATTCTTTCTACACTTGATGTTTCAGTGTCTGGAACTCAAATTATTGATAATGGTCAGGATAAAACAGGTGGATTAGTGACCATCAATTCAGTAGACAGGGGTTACAGGGTATTTTATTCACCTTCTGTCGATTTTGACAGTTCCGAAACTGTTTCAGTTAATGTGAAATGCAGTGATACTGCAAAGGATCCGAACTCAATGGACTATACCTATCAGTTTACTACTGGTGCAAGCAGTATTGAGAATAAAACTACAGAAACTTTTGTACCTTCTTCAGCTCGGGTTATTGAGCATACCTCAGGAGTAAAAGTGACTATTCCGGCCGGTGCACTGCCTGATACAACTGATATTACCATAGCTGTTCTGGATAATCCTCCTGCTTTACCGGATACTATTAATGGGGTTGGCTTTACTTATTACCTAGGTCCTGCAGGGCTTCAGTTTAATACACCGGTAACAGTAAGTTTTCCTGTTGACAGTACTATACTGAAAGAAGCTGGTGTATTTACTCTGGATGCATTAAAAGTGATGTGTTTTTCCACAGTGACCGGATCATGGCAGGAAGTTGAGGTGGTTTCTATGTCAGATACAGAAGTAATAATTGAGGTTGACCATTTCAGTTATTTTACCTTAGCAGCCTGGAAACAAGCCTTAGCTCCAGAGGGTTTTGCAGATGTATATAATTATCCTAATCCTTTCAATCCTGATGATCCTCAAATAAGAGGCACAACTGAAATCTGGTATGAATTATCCAAGAATGCTGAAATATCTATTAAGATATTTGATGTTTCCGGTACCCTTGTTACTATGTTGGAGGAAAATAAACAATGTACAAAATCGATAGAATATCATTGTAGCTGGGATGGCAGAAATGACCAGGGAGATATTGTAGCAAATAATGTATATTTTTGTGTAATTGAATCTTCTGCAGGTGATAGGGAAGTGAGAAAAATAGCAGTTTTACGATAACCATTAAAAAAAGTGAATTTATATGAAAAAAGTAATTAAAAATCCGAAATGTTTGAGTTCAATAATAGTAGGAATACTATTATTTTTTCCACTTATTGTATCTGCTCAGGATGGTAAAGGCGGTCAGGCAGGAGCTTTTTTGAGGGCAGGAGTTGGTGCCAGGGCAATGGGAATGGGGAATGCATTTACGGCTACAGCAAATGATGTCAGTGCTATTTATTGGAATCCTGCAGGTTTAGGAGGATTACAGTCTATTGAATTTGTGGGAGCCTACAGTATCCTTTCTCTTCAAAGAGGATATAATTTCCTGGCTGCCTGTTTCCCGACTCATTCTCTGGGCACATTTGGAATAAGCTGGATTAATTTTGGAGTTGGAAGTATTGAGGGAAGAGATCCTGCCGGAAACATAACAGATACTTTTACAAATTCTGAAAATGCTTTTCTTTTCTCCTGGGGTAAAAATTTAATCGACAATCTATATCTGGGAGTCACAGCCAAATACCTGTCACATACGCTGCAGAATAATGCTTCTACGGGCTTTGGATTTGATACAGGAATTTTATACAGAGCTTCTGATTTTTTCAGTTTCGGAGCAACCGTTCAGGATATATCTTCCAAAGTTACCTGGAATACACAAAGTAAAGTTGCAGAGAAATTTCCCATGTTAACTCGTTTTGGAGTCGCCATCTCTCCAGCAGACCTTCCTTTTCGAGTGGAAGTTGATTACAGTCAGGTTCAGAATCAAACCGGAGGAATAAATGCTGGATGTGAATTTGAATTAATAGAGAAGAGCGGATTCAGGTTAGGATTCAATAATGGGAGTATTGCTGCAGGAGGATTCTTTACCCTGCCGATCGAAAATTATCAACTTGCCGCAAATTACAGTTTTGGTCAGGATCCGATTGATCAGTCCTGGAGTCACAGATTTTCTCTAATTATTACTTTGGAAGGGACTAAATTATCCATTTTACCTCAGAAAAGTCAACCTATAAGAACTACCCAAGCTCCTGAAGAGGACATCAAATACAGCAGACAACAGGAGAGTGAGCTGGATTTAGATTATGTTAGTCCTATTGCCCGGGTTATCAAAGTTTCACCCAGATATCCGGATTATGCTATTATCAACGCCGGACTGAAATACGGAATCAGTACTGGTCTTAAACTGGGAATTTATCGGGTTAAACAACTTGATGATATTGGTAATGAGGACAGAGTGAAAATCGGAGAAGTGGAAGTAGTGAAAGTCAAGGAGGATTTTTCAGCAGTAAGAGTTACGGATATGAAAGAAGGCTTACACATAGAAAACGGAGATGTGTTGATGGAATTGGATACTGATCAGATTTCCAGTTTTATCGGTGAGTAAATGAGAGGAATTTTAATCAGCATTTATTAAATAATACCATTTACCTGGTCTTATACAGCCTTCCAAAGAATTACAATCTTTGGGAGGTTTTTTTATTTGATAATATCTTTGTTTTATGAATGTAATTCTGTAGTTAATAAACCTGTGTATTTTTGCATCAATTTAAATTTTTTGCATACTATTAAAAATTATTTAATTTGCTAAATTAAATAGAAACAATATATTGTAATATTAGTTCATAAATGGCATAAGTATTGCATTAAAAATAAAAGATAGATCTTAAAACATACCTAAATAATATAATGGAGGTAAATATGCGAACAAGTACTCTACAAAATTTAATTACTATAATACTCCTGATTGGTATTATAGGTGTTTTTATGCCGGTTGAAAATTATGCTCAGCTCACAATAGGAAATTATTATTCAGCTGTAAACAATACTTCAGATGATGATTGGGACTGGGATGATGACTGGGATGATGAGTGGTATGATGTTGATAAGGTTAAACAGGATATCAGGTACAATAGAGTGGAAGGATTGTATCTTGGATTTAAATTAAACAAAGAATATTGGAGGAAAGAGTTTCCAGGCTATCCCTTTATTTTTGGAGGATCCGGATATGCATTTGCTGAAAAACTGTTTGAATATCAGATCGGACTGGAAAAAGGATTCTTTAAAGATTATTATTTTGCATTTGGAGGAGAAATTCATCTTCAAATGGATACTCCTGACAGGTGGATAATGCCTCAATGGGAAAATTCTTTAGCTGCATTTTTACTGAGAGAGGATTTTCATGATTATTATCAGAGGGAAGGATTCAGTGGGTATATCACTCAGCATTTTACAGATATTTTAAAACTACAAGCTTCTTATAATGTTGAGAAATATGATTCAACTGAAAAAAATACAAATTGGTCTCTATTTGGAGGAAAGAAAAAGTTCAGAGAAAATCCACCAATGGATGAGGGTGAACTCCACTCTATTAAAGCTGAATTAATATTCGATACCAGAAACAGTAAAAGCAGTCCTACAAAAGGGTGGCTTATACAATTTGAAGGTGAGCATGCCGGAAGTGCTCTAAAAGGTGATTTTAATTTTGACAGATATCTGCTGGATATTCGCAGATATCAGCCTCTGGGTTTTTCAGATATACTGGATTTCAGAATCCGGATCGGCAGCTCTAAAGGGGATCTTCCCTGGCAGAAGAGTTATCATTTAGGAGGAATCAGTACGCTTCGGGGATATGATTATAAAGCATTTCCCAATGGTCCTGAGGCTATAGGTGGGAATCGGATGATACTTGGCCAGATGGAATACCGCTTGGGCATGGAAGATTATCCTGAAGAAATAGGACTGGGACTGCTGAACAGTTTTCATCTTATTCTTTTTGTGGACACCGGCTGGGTTGGTTTTGCGGACACTGGAGCGAATTTTTACCAAGGATTCAAATCTCTTACCTGGTCAGATTTAAAAACCGATATAGGATTTGCTCTGTCAAACAGCAGCGGAAATATCAGATTTCAAATTGCTAAACGTACTGATATTGGAGAGAATGATTTTCTTTTCAGTTTCCGAATCAGCCGTCCATTTTAGTAAAAATTATATTTTCTGATTATTGCTATGAAGTGAACAGACGATTAAAATAAAAGTAATAATTTTTTTCTTATTGTAACAATAATACTGTTTTATCGTATACTGATTATGAGTTTTGTATTCAAACTCATGTTGATAAAGATGGAGAAAATGCTGCAGAGAATAAATTGAATTTTTTTAGTGAATTTTTTAAAGTAAATTTGTTTGTGTTTTTTTGGAGGTTAAAATGAAAAAAAATAAATCGATTTTTGTTTATGTATTCCTTTTTAGTTTAATTACCTCTGCTTTTAGTCAGGATTGGGAAGTGACAATTTTTGAAAAGGAATATGAGATAAGCGATAAAAAACCTTTGGAAGTGATGATCGATATAGATGCGGGCGAGGTAAACATAATAAAAGGAGAAAAAGGTAAAACTGCAGCAGTTTTTATGAAATATACAGAAGATAAATTCAGGGGAATGAGTCGGTATGACAAAGAGAGAAACAGCTTGGAGATTATTCTGGATCATAAAGGATTGTTCAAAAATTTTAATAATAATAATATTGCTGAACTTGAACTGAGACTTCCAGCTGATATTGATATCTTTTTTGATTCAAGAGTAAAAGCTGGTGAAATTTTTATGAGTATGGGAGGTCTTTATTTAAAGGAATTCAAAGTTAATAACTGGGCAGGAGAGATAGATATCAGTTTTGATGAGCCTAATAAGGGTATAATGGATTTTCTGGGGATTAAAAGCCGGGTCGGAGAATTAGTCTGTAATAAAACAGGAAATGCACGATTTGAAAGAGCAGACATAAATGCAGGTATTGGTGAATTGAGGGTAGACTTTACAGGAGATCTGATTAATAATTGTATGGCGAAAGTTGATCTTGATATTGGAGAATCTGACATCCGGTTACCAAAAGATATTGGTATTAAACTCAGGATAGGAGGATGGAGTTTTCTTTCTGCAAAAAATATTGATCCATACTTATATAAAAGAGGAAATACTTATTATTCAGAAGATTACACTAACAGTAAAGAAAAATTTTATATTAGAATTTCACCCGGCCTGGGAGAACTTAAGGTAGAATGTTATTAATATATTTTGGAGGTGTTCTATGGTAAAAAAAATAAGTTTAATAATATTTGTATTATTTATTTTCTCTTTTTGTCAGGCAGATGAGATTCAAAAAGTTGAAGAAAAAAATTTTAGATTAAGACCCGGCAGTCTTATATCTCTTACAGCAGATGAGGGATATATTGTTTTACTGAAAAAATGATAAAAGGTGGATTTATGAAAAAAATATATTCAATTTTTACTATATTATTCTTATTTACTATTTTATTTGCAGAAGATAAGACAGTTATTGAACTCAGTAATTTCCGCTATCGTGATTTTGCTTACAGAAATTTTTATTTACAGAAAAAAGTAAATATTAACATTCAATGTTCCGGGATGGGTGAACGCTGGCAGGATGAGATGTTTGCTTATGGGTGGATCAATAATCTGAAAACCAGGGAAGTTGCCTGGAGGATGAGCACAGAAAATTCTAGAAGGTACAGATCAAAGTATTTATGGAAATATGATAATACAATTGAATTACCCGAAGGATACTATCAGATATGTTATTCAGTGTCTCCAAGAAATCCCTGGCAAGGTGATTTTCGCAATTTAGGTGATTTTTTAGAGAATTTATTTAAAGGATTCAGTAATACAAGCTGGCGTAAAAGTGCCCGAGAATGGGGAATACGTTTAAGTGTTAATGAAAAACATGAAAAGTATGTAAAAACAGAAGGTATTTCTTTTGATGACAAGAGTGCTATAAGTATGGCTCCATTGGGGGATAATGAATTTAAAAAACAGGGCTTTTCCCTGTTAAATAATACAAAGCTCAGAGTGTATACAATTGGCGAAGGGGATGATGGAGAAATGTATGATTATGGCTGGATTGAAGATGGTAACACCGGTGAACATGTCTGGAAAATGGAATATCATGAAACCGGATGGGCAGGTGGTGCTGATAAAAACCGGATTATTGATAAAGTAATTGAGTTTAAAAAAGGTGATTACATTGTATATTTTGTAACGGATGGTTCTCACTCTTATGAAGAGTGGAACAGATTTCCTCCTTTTATTCCACAATATTGGGGAATAACAATATGGGGTTCAGATAAAGATATTGCTTTAGAAAAAATTATTCAGCCATTCAATGATGAAGAAAATCAGCATGTAATAGTTGATTTGACACGGGTAGGAGATAACAGATTAAAAGAAAGAGGATTCACAATTAATAAAGAACTGACAGTAAGAGTTCGCTGTCTGGGTGAATATGGATACAGAGGAAGATTTGTAGATTATGGATGGATAATTGATGCTCACACCAGAAAAGTCATCTGGGAAATGACCCGGACAAATACAGATTATGCTGGAGGCGGAAAAAAGAACAGGATGTTCAATGGTTCAATTACTCTTGATCCCGGTAATTATATTGCATATTATAAAACTGACGGTTCCCATTCATACAGAGACTGGAATGTCGGCCCCCCCTATTATCCGGAAGCCTGGGGGATTAGGATTTTTGTAACTGATAAAGGTTTTGATCCTGAATGGATAGGGGATTACAAAGAGGAAAGGGATCAGAAAATTATTGTTGCAGTAACCAGGATAGGAAACAGTGAGTATATATCCCGTGAGTTTGAGATTACAGAAGAACAGGATGTACGTATTTATGCTCTGGGTGAGGGGGATGATGATGAAATGTATGATTACGGGTGGATCGAAGATGAAGATGGAAACGTAATCTGGCAGATGGAATATTGGAACAGCGATCATGCCGGCGGTGCTGAAAAAAATCGGGTTGCAAACCGGGTAATACATCTAGAGCCCGGAACCTATACAGTAAAATACCGTTCCGATGGTTCCCATTCCTTTAATAACTGGAACGATGATCCTCCCAGGGATGTTACCAAATGGGGGATTACGGTGTATAAGGTAGAGAAGTAAAATTTGTTAAAAAACCTGATTTTGAATGTTCAAGGAGTAAATCTACATCTTTTAAAGGAGAATTACGGAAAAACTGAGATAGTTTTAATTGTTTTTTATTTATCCTTTTATAGTCTTTTATAGAAATAAGCATAGCTGTTTCCACTCCCCGTTTGGTAATAATTTGAGGGACATGGTTTACGGCTTCTTTAACTACCTTACTGAATTTTGCTTTTGCTTCTTGTAATTGCCATTTATTTTTAATTTCTTTCCCTGGCTAGTCTAACTACAAAGTAAAAAATTTATCATCAATGTCAATGTATTTTTAAATTTTGATTTGGGAGTTTTGGTGATAATAATGTATAATTTATTATAGGAAAATAAGAAGATATGGTCAAGCAAAAATAAAATATATTTTCTTGACATTTGCAGATGAATTTATCATATTAAAATTAGATAAATCCGAAATTTAGATGGTGGAAAACAATGGTATTTGTGGTATACATGATATAAATATGAATGAGATATGGCTGAGATCAGAGAAGTAAAACCTGTAAAACCGATTTGCGCTGTCACTTTTACCAAAGAAGTGGATCTGGACAGTGTAATTTCAGAACTGGAAAGAATTCTGGGGACAGTAGAGGACAGATCGGAAACCTATGCTTTTAATTATACCGATTACTATACTAAAGAGATGGGAATTGGATTAAGGAAATTTTTTCTAAGTTTTTCCCATCTAAAGAAACCGGATTTTCTGGCGGAAATGAAAAACAAGACCAATACAGTTGAAAAAAAATTCGCAAAGGAAGGAAAAAGAAGAATCAATCTGGATCCAGGATATGTGACCAGTGCAAAAGTGGTTATTGCTTCAGCAAAAGATTTCGCGCACAGAATATACCTGGGTAAGAGAATCTATGGTGATCTGCAGCTGCAGTATCGTCATGGTCAATTCTGGCCGGAAAAATGGACATTTCCGGATTATACCTCCCAGTGCGTCATTGATTTTTTTGAAAAAGTAAGGAACAGAATAGCACAAGAGGAAAATTTATCATGAAAAAAAAGGTTGATTATAAAAGTGCAGGGGTTGATATCAAATCAGGTGAGGAGGCAGTAGACAGAATAAAATCCCTGGCCCGATCCACTTTTACTGATAAGGTACTGACCGATATTGGTAAATTCGGTGGTTTTTTCTCCCTCAGGGACATTGATATGGAAGATCCCGTATTAGTATCCTCCATAGACGGCGTAGGAACAAAATTAAAAGTAGCATCTCTGGTCAATAAACATGACACCATAGGAGAGGATCTGGTCAATCATTGTGTTGATGATATCCTTGCCGGAGGAGCAAAACCACTATTTTTTCTTGATTATATCGGCACAGGAAAGCTGAGTCCTGATACAATAGAACAGATAATTTCAGGAATGGCCAGAGGGTGTAAAGCAGCAGGATGTGCCTTAATAGGAGGTGAAATGGCCGAGATGCCCGGTTTTTATCAAAAGAATGATTATGATCTTGTAGGAACGATTGTAGGTATTGTTGACAGAAAAAAAGTTATTGATGGAAGTTCCATACAAAAAGGAGACAGATTGATCGGACTGGGTTCTTCCGGTCTTCATACTAATGGTTACTCATTAGCCAGAAAAGTGTTGTTTGATATTGCTCAGTTCACTGTAGATACTTATTTGGATGAGTTAGGAACAACTGTAGGCGAAGTCTTACTCTTGACTCACAGATGTTACTTGCAGCTTATTATACCATTAATAGAAAAGTATGACATACATGGATTATCACATATTACCGGAGGGGGAATTTTGGGGAATACTAAAAGGATATTGCCCGAGGGACTGTCAGTTCAAGTCGACTGGAACAGCTGGGAATTACCGGGGTTGTTCAGGATTATCCAGGAGAAAGGTGATATTTCTGAAGAGGAGATGAGAAAAGTATTCAATTACGGGATCGGTTATGTCATTATTGTGTCAGATGAACAAGCTTCATCTGTTATAACTGATCTGGAGAACGCTGGTGAAAAACCTGTAGATATGGGGAATGTCGTATCATAAAATAATATATATATATTCTGCAAAAGGAAAATATTTAACCTATCTTAAATTGTAAAGGGAATGATGATACAGCTTTTATTTGTAATAATACTCAGTTATATTGCCGGTTCTTTTCCTACCGCAGTCATTATCAGCCGTTTGATCATGAAAGATGATATCCGGAATCACGGCAGTGGGAATCCGGGAGCTACAAATGTTTTCAGAGTAATGGGATGGAAGCCTGGTCTGGTCGTAGTAACGATAGATATAGCAAAAGGATTACTGGCAGTACTCTTAATTGCACCAATAGCAGGATCCGTTCAGCTAAATGAGACCATCATTAAAATAATTGCCGGTTTCAGTGCAATTATCGGTCATGTATGGACAGTGTTTGCAGGATTTAGAGGCGGCAAAGGAGTAGGAACTGCCTTTGGAGTTTTCTTGGGATTAGCCCCGATAGCTTCTTTGATATCATTTGTTTCCTGGGGGCTGGTTATTTTTATTACCAGGTATGTATCTTTAGCATCCATAAGTGCTGGTTTGATATTTGGAATTGTTGTCGGTATCAGAAAATATTGTTTCAACGTTGATGTTCCTCTACCTATAATGATTCTTGCAGGAATAGTAGTACTGCTGATATTTTATACACATCGTTCTAATATTAAGCGACTGATTCACGGACAAGAAAGTAAAATGGGTAAAAAATAAGGTTAAATAACCATGATTGATTTTAATACACAAACCAGAAATATTGCAGTACTTGGTGCAGGAAGCTGGGGTACAGCCTTATCTGTGCTTCTATATAATAATGGTCATAATGTATTTCTCTGGGAATTTTTCAAAGAGCGGGCTGAGAAGATCAGTTCAACACGAAAGAATCCTGATTTTCTTCCAGGGGTTAAAATTCCTGAAAAGATTCATGTAACTTATGATCTGAAAACTGCAGTATACGATAAAGATGTAATTCTTATTGTGGTGCCATCTCATGTAGTACGATCAGTTTGTGAAAAACTTGCTCATTTTTCTGTAGAAAACAGTCTGTTAGTTGGTACCAGCAAAGGAATAGAGAATGATACTCTAATGCGGATGTCGGAAGTTTTTCAGGAGACTATTCCTGATATGGGTAAGGACAGAATAGCAATATTATCAGGGCCCAGTCATGCAGAAGAAGTTGGAAAGGGTTTGCCGACAGTAATAGTTGCGGCTTCAGTTAGTTCTGAAACAGCCTGTCTAGTTCAGGAAATCTTTATGAGTCCTTCTTTCCGAGTATATACTAATTCAGATATTGTAGGTGTTGAACTGGGAGGTTCTTTTAAAAATGTCATCGCTATTGCTGCCGGGATAAGTGATGGAGTCGGGTTTGGGGACAACACAAAAGCTGCCCTGCTTAACAGGGGTATTGTTGAAATTACACGTTTAGGTATAGCTATGGGAGCACATAAAAATACTTTTGCAGGATTAACAGGTATGGGTGATTTAATTGTTACCTGTACAAGTAAACACAGCCGTAATCGCTATCTGGGTGAGCAGATAGGTAAAGGTAAAAAGTTAAAAAAAATTACAGAAGAGATGGTTCAGATTGCAGAAGGAGTCCGCACCACTAAATCTGTCTATGATCTTTCAAAAAAATATAAGGTTGAGATGCCTATATCCACAGAGGTATACAGAGTTCTTTTTGAAAACAAAGATCCCAGACAGGCTGTGTATGATCTTATGACCAGGGATCCTAAAAAGGAGATATGGGGGTGAGGGGAGGCGGAGGACTTAAGATTCAAGAATAAAGACAAAAGACTAAAGACAAAAGATAAAGATTAAAGGATAAAAGATAAAATAA
>CAZETW010000044.1:11230-23933 GCA_964515295.1 uncultured bacterium
AAAGACAAAAGACTAAAGACAAAAGATAAAGATTAAAGGATAAAAGATAAAATAATTGGGTATAAGGTATATGGTACAGGGTATAGGGTTTGAGAAGGGGAGAACTTTAGCGCTTTAGAACTTGAGAACTTAAGAACTTTTGAAAATAAGATGTTCTGTGTTCATGGTATTGAAAGGGAATATGTATGGAAATTGTAGGAATGATATTTTTTTGGATCTTTCTTATTGTCGGAATAATTGTTATACCTTTTGGAATTGCCGGCACCTTTATTATTGTAGCTGATGCTCTTGTATATGCATTAATTACCGGTTTTGAGAAAATCACCATTCCTTTTTTAGCAGTACTTTTAGGGATTGCTGTTTTAATGGAGGTGATCGAGGCTGGCTTTGGTGCGGTTTTGGCCAAAAAGTACGGAGGAAGGAAGTGGGCTATGGCAGGGGCAGTAATCGGAGGATTTATGGGTGCGGTTCTCGGTACTCCAGTCACCCCTATTATCGGGACTTTATTAGGAGCTTTTCTAGGAGCCGCGTTACTTCATGGTCTAAGTACAAATAAATGGGATGAGGCTTTAAGGGTTGGACTAGGTGGGTTTTTTGGAGCTGTGAGCGGAAAAGTGTCAAAAATTATTGCGGCCATTGTTATGGTGGTGATGATAGGATTTCGTATTTTTTAAAAAGAAATTATGTAACTATTTTATGTTTTTTAAATGTAAAGATAAAAATACAGTAAATAAATTAGATGTTAGATGCAGATCGATTGTTAATGTGGTCTCATTTTCTACTTATTATTTTTTAGCTTTGATGATCTATCTTTTAATAATGTTGATATTTTATTCTCTTCCGCTCTATTCTCAGTCACTTTTAGGAAAGTATCCGTTTGTTATAGCCCGGGTGAAATACAGAGGAGGAGGCGACTGGTATAATGATCCTTCAGCAATTCCGAATTTATCTCAGTTTTTGAAAAGGGAAACAGGTGTTACCATAGCAGAACAGGAAGCAAAAATATCACTTTCGGATAAAACCCTTTTTTCCTATCCCTTTTTATTCCTGACCGGTCACGGCAGGCTTGCATTCACAGATAGTGAAATTGAGTTTTTACGCACCTATCTTTTAAGGGGGGGATTTTTATATGCGGATGATGATTACGGGATGGATGAGTATTTCAGAGAAACTATGAAGCGGGTGTTTCCAGACAGAGAATTGCTAGAATTGCCCTTTTCTCATGAGATATATCATATTCATTTTGATTTTGATCATGGTCTGCCAAAAATTCATGAACACGATAATAAACCTCCTCAGGGGTTCGGAATATTCGATGATAATCAGCGATTGATGGTGTTTTATACATATGAGTCGAATATTTCAGACGGCTGGGCATCACCTGAGGTGCATAATGATCCTCCTGAAAAAAGGGAACAGGCATTAAAGATGGGAGCTAATATAGTCATTTGGGCTTTTCTTAACTGAGGATATTGTGGAATTAGCTGATATTAAGACGAAAATTACTTCAGAACTGGATAGTCTGCGGACTAAAATTAAACTGTTTACTTTCTTTACCGATATATTGAATTTATTTTTTTATGTATGTACTTTTATTCTGGTGTATACAGTTAGTGAATATTTTTTTCGTTTTCGTTCCTGGGTCAGGATCAGTATTACAATGCTTTTTATAGCTGCAGGAACTTATCTTTTTATTTTCAAAATTGTTATTCCTTTGTATTCACTGTTTTTCAGAAAAGATAAACCTGATGATAATACTCTTGCCTTAAAAGTGGGTAATTTTTTTCCTGAGCTTGCTGACAGACTGGCAAACAGTTTACAGGTTTTTCATAATTCAGAAAAAAACAAATACGGTACATCCAGAGAGCTGGCCGGATCGGCATTGATGACAGCGGCTTATCAGAGTGACAAATATGATTTCAAAAGATCAGTATCAAAGCAAACACTGCATAAAGCGGTTAAATATACTGTATGTTCACTATTAGTTACAATGCTCTTTTTTTTGTTTTTCAATAAACAGTTAAGTGCAGCCTTTAATCGACTTATCCATCCATTTAACACCTATTCATCCTATTCAGATCTCAAAATCACGATTTTTCCCGGGAATGCCACTATAATTCAAGGTGAAGATATTACTATATCTATAAAAGTTGATGGTTCTTATTCTGAAGATATCTTTCTTTATTATCAATATGAAAATACTGATTCTGATTTTATTAGAGAAAGACTGACATCACCATATAAGAAAACGTTCAGTTCAGTGAGAAATGGTTTTGAATATTTTGCCCGGGCCGGTAAATTGGAGACGGATCATTTTAATGTTGATGTTGTTTTCAGACCCCTTATAACAAAACTGCAGTTAAGACTGATTCCACCTCAATATTCCGGACTTTCGGTGGAAGTACTTCCGGCAAACCGGGGTGATATTGAATGCTTAAAAGGGACGCGAGCGGAGATGTCAATTGCAGGGAATAAACCGTTTTTTGAAGCAATAGTTGATTTTAAAAACAGAAAAGATATTGATTTAAAGGTACATTCGAATGAGGGTTTTGGCGGATTTTTTATCTGGCAATCTGATAGTTATTTTATCTCTGTAAAAGATTCTTCCGGATTGGAAAACAAGAACCCCATATCTTACACTGTAAATATTGAACCTGATTATCCTCCCATGATACAAATACTGTCACCTGAGAAGTCCATTGATCTGGATGAAGAAATGCGTATACCGTTGATTATCAATGCTGCTGATGATTTTGGTATTTCTGATTTGAGGATTGGCTATCAAGTTTCCCGGGGAAATCAGCAGAATTCCATTAAAGACATAGATACTTATATCAGTTTACCATTGAACAGCCATAAACCGCCAGAAATAACTTTAGAATATAACTGGATGGTTGACACATTGAATCTTTTACCGGAAGATATCATCCATTACTTTATTGAAGTTTCTGACAATGATCAGATCTCTGGTCCAAAGAAAACAAAAACATCTCTTTATAGTGCCAGATTTCCTTCAATGGCTGAGATATTCCAGGAGGTTGCAGACAGGCAGGATGATCAAATAGAAAAGCTGGAGGAAGTATATAAAGAAAGCAGTAACATCCAAAAAGAATTATATGAAATAGAAAGAAAGCTTAAGAGTGAAGGTGAGCTTGACTGGGAGGAGAAAAAAAGTGTTGAACAGCTTTCAGAACAGCAAAATAACCTGAATCAGCAGATGAAAAATCTAAGTCAGGAACTAAAAGATGTTATTGACCGATTGGAAAAAAATCAGCTGATAAGCTCTGAAACGCTGGAGAAATATGAAGAGTTACAACAATTATATCAGGAAATTGATTCTCCTGAATTAAATAAAATGCTGGAAGAACTCAACAGTATTATGCAGGATATTGATCCGGAAAAACTGAAAAGAAGTATTGATAATTTCCAGATGGCACAGCGTAATTTTCAAAAAGCAATTGAACATACTATCTCTCTTCTTAAGCGACTTAAGATAGAACAGGAGACAGAATCTCTGACAAAGCGTGTACAGGAATTAAGTAAACGTCAGGAGCAGATCAACCAGAAGCTTTCTGACAAATATACAGAGGATATCCGGAATGAGATACAACAAGAGGAAATGGTACAGGACGATACCAGGCAGATCAAGGAGGATATGAATGAACTTTATAATGATATGGGCGAGCTTTCTCAAATGCCTCTCACTCAGATGAAAGAGGTTCTGGATTCAATGAACAGGGACAGTCTGGCGGAAAAAATTGAGGAAATGATCAGTATGATGAAATCGGGGGAAAACAGTCAGGCTGGAAAAACCGGGCAGGAAATACAAAAATCAATGCAGTCAATCAGTCAAATGATGGAGAGTGTGAATGAATCTTTGAAGAAATTGCATAAATCAAGGATTACAAAATCATTACAGAGGTCTATGTTTAATTTACTTCAAATTTCTCAGGAGCAGGAAAGTCTGAACCAGACAAGACAAAAGGGAGGCATGACCGGAAGCAAAGCAGCAGTATTACAGACAGGATTGATGTCGGGATTGCATAAAGTGGCGGATTCGCTTATGACTTTATCTAAAGAAACCTTTGTTATCACTCCTCAGATAGGAAGAGCTCTGGGAAAGGCAAGCACAAACATGAAGCAAGCCTTGCAGAATATGAGTACGAACAATGAAGAGACAGTTTCACATTTTCAAAGTAAAGCTGTAGGAGGTGTTAATCAGGCAGTTATGGTTATTGAAGAGGTATTGGAGAGAATGCAGGGGGGTGGATCCGGAATGGGAATGGATAAATTTTTAATGCAAATGCAGCAGATGGCAGGAGAACAGAGCAGGTTAAACAGAGAGACTATGGATATGCTGGATCAAGGCAGTTTATCTTTAGCTCAGCAGGCTGCTATGTCACGACTTGCTCAGCAGCAGCAGGCTGTAAAGGAAGCATTAGAGAAACTCTTAAAAGAAATAGGCAGTGAGGAAAATTATACAGGAAGGCTGGATAAAACCCTAAGAGAAATGAAACAAGTCGTCAGGGATTTACAGGAAAGAAATGTTGACAGAGAAACAATTAAACGACAGCAGCAGATACTCTCCCGTATGCTTGATCTTCAGCATTCAGTGAGAAAAAGAGATTATAGTAATAAACGATTATCAACTACAGGAGAAGAAATAATTCGGACCAGTCCGGATGAATTGCGTTTTGATAAAAGCAGATTAGAAAAACAATTAAGACGAGATATACTCCGGCTTCCGGAAGAAGGATATACTAAAGAGTATCAGAGACTTATCCGTGAGTATTATCAGCTATTGTTTCAGAAGAAAGGTGTTATTGAAGAGGAGGATTAAGACAAAAGAAAAAAGACAAAAGAACAAAGAATAAAGACTAAAGAACAAAGACTAAAGAATCAAGAAGCAAGAGTCAAGAGACAAGAATAAAGGAAAAAGAAAAAATTAAAAAAATATTAAAACAAGTCTGTAACTTTTAAACTGTTAATTTCTAACAAAGGAGGAACAATATGAAAAAAAGAATCTGGTTAGCTGTTGGTTTGATACTGATTCTATGTGTATCTGTATTTGCCGGAGAAGATGATGAAAAGATCACTTCTTCTATTTTTTCCGGACTGAAATTCAGATCTATCGGACCGGCTTATGCATCCGGGCGTATTGCTGATTTTGCCGTTAATCCGGATAACCCCAGTGAATACTATGTAGGAGTTGCATCAGGTCATATTTGGAAAACAGAGAATCATGGGACTACCTTTGAACCAGTGTTTGATAACCACCATGTATATGCCATCGGTTGTCTGGCCATGGATCCGGAAAATCACCATGTGGTTTGGGCCGGCACCGGGGAAAATAACAGTCAGAGAGCTCTTGGTTACGGAAACGGCGTGTACAAAACCGTTGACGGGGGAAAAAGCTGGGAAAATATAGGACTCGAAACCTCACGGCAGATCGGTAAAATTCTGATTGATCCCCGAGATACAGATGTAGTATATGTAGCCTGTGAAGGGTCCGTATGGGGCCCCGGAGGAGAAAGAGGCCTTTACAAAACCACAGATGGAGGAAAAACATGGAAAGCTGTGCTGACTATCAGTGAGCATACCGGAATTTCAGATATGGTGATGGATCCCCGGGATCCGGATGTGATCTATGCTTGTTCACATCAGAGACGCAGGCATGTTTTTACCAAAATCGACGGAGGTCCGGAAACAGCGATCTATAAAACCACAGACGGAGGGAAAACCTGGGATACATTAAAGACAGGGCTTCCTAAAGTTGATATGGGTGCAATTGGATTAGCCATATCTCCGGTAAATCCGGATTATATCTATGCAATAATAGAAGCTGCGGATGAATCAGAGGGATTTTATCGTTCGGTTGACAGAGGAATGACCTGGAAAAAAATGAGTTCCTATGTGTCCCGCAGTCCTCAGTACTATAATGAAATATTCTGTGATCCCTGTGATGTTGATAAAGTATATTCCATGGATACTTACAGTCAGGTAACTGTAGACGGAGGAAAAACCTGGGAACGACTTGGTCTTAAAGAACGTCATGTGGATGATCATGCTCTGTGGATAAATCCTGATGATACAGATCATCTTCTTATCGGAGGCGACGGCGGTGTATATGAATCCTATGACAGCGGTGAACACTGGCGTCATATTCCCAATCTTCCCATAACTCAATTTTATCGGGTAGCTGTGGATAACAGTAAACCGTTTTATTATGTGTACGGAGGTACTCAGGATAATAACAGTCTGGGCGGTCCTTCCCGAACTATCTGCAGTCAGGGAATAGTGAACTGTGACTGGTTTGTCACCAATGGTGGAGATGGTTTCTGGTCCGCAATTGATCCGGTGAATCCTAATATTGTTTATGCGGAAGCTCAGTATGGCTATATGGTCCGGTATGACAGACAGAGCAGAGAATCCATATCAATCAAACCACAGCCCAGAAAAGATGAATATTCCTACAGATGGAACTGGGATACTCCTCTGTTTATCAGTCCTTATTCCCATACCCGGATTTACTGTGCTGCCAATAAGGTTTTCAGAAGTGAAGACAGAGGAAATAGCTGGGAGGTGATCAGCGGTGATCTGACCCGGCAGCTGGACAGAAACAAGTTAGAGGTCATGGGTAGAGTCTGGAGTTGTGATGCTGTGGCCAAGAATGCATCAACCTCATTGTTCGGAACAATTGTATCACTGGCTGAATCTGAGGTTCAGGAAGATCTGCTGTATGCAGGTACTGATGATGGACTGATCCAGGTTACAGAAGACGGCGGGAAAAACTGGAGAAAGATAGAAAAATTTCCCGGTGTACCGGAAATGACGTATGTGAATGATATTTGTCCTTCCAGATTTGATGCTGAGGTGGTATATGCCTGTTTCAACAACAAAAAACGGGATGATTTTAAACCATATATTCTGAAAAGTACTAACAAAGGAAAAAGCTGGAAATCGATTGCCAATAATCTTCCCGATAATGAATCTGTTCTGAGTATTGCTCAGGATCATAAAAATCCGGATCTTCTTTTTGCAGGAACTGAATTTGGTGTTTACTTTACTTACAACGGCGGTGAGAAATGGATAGAACTGAAATCCGGTCTTCCTGATATTGCAGTGAAAGATATTGCAATACAGGAGCGGGAAAATGATCTGGTTCTTGCCACGTTTGGCAGAAGTTTTTATGTCCTGGATGATTATACCCCTCTTCGTTTATTTAATGAAGAATTAATTGAGAAAGAAGCACATGTCTTTCCTGTAAAAGATGCACTCATCTATATTCTTTCCCGGGGGAAATATGGTCAGGGATCCACTTACTATGCAGCAGATAATCCCGAAGTCGGAGCAACCTTCACCTATTATTTAAAAGATACCCCTAAAACTCTCCGTAAGATGAGAAAAGAGAAGGAAAAAGAACTGAGAGAAGAGGGAAAACCAATTCCCTATCCAAGCTGGGAGGAATTACGAGCTGAAAAAGAGGAAGAAAAACCGTACCTGTTATTTACAATATATGATGAGAATGACAAGGAAGTTCGCACACTCACTAGTTCACCTTCAGAAGGGATTCACAGAGTGGTCTGGAATTTTCGGACCCCAAGCACCAGACCGGTTCAAAATATTGATGAGTTTGATCCCTTAAAAGAAGCTTCTGACGGATATCTGGTTATGCCGGGCACCTATAAAGTATCCCTTTCTCAGAAAGTAAGAGGAAAAACAAAGACACTGGTGGATGCGGTTGATTTTAAGGTAGTGCCGCTTGGCAACACTACTCTCCCAGCTGAAGACAGGGCTGCACTTGTTGCTTTTCAGAAAAAAGCTGCAGGATTATACAGGATAGTACAGGGAAGTATTGAATCTGCTGAGGCACTTTCTCAGAAACTGGAGACCATTAAACAGGCTATTTACAATACTCCTTCTGCCAGAGAATTGATGTCAACTGCTTACGATATGGAGAACAGACTGCAGAAAATATTACTTGCATTCAATGGTGATCCGGTTATTCGGGAATATGATGAAAATCCACCAACCTCCATTTCTGATCGTTTAAGAACACTGGTATACACTCACTACAGTTCTACTGCCCCCTTAACTCAGACTGAAAAGGATGCGTATAAAATCATCCAGGAAGAATTCACCCAATATTATAATGATTTAGAAAAACTTATTGAAACCGATCTGCCGGAGCTGGAGAAAAAGATGGAGGAAGCAGGAGTTCCCTGGACACCGGGCAGATTACCGGAATGGAAAGAACAGCAGTAATCTGACATATTAATTTGTTTTAATCAGTACTGGTGCAGACAGCATGTATTAAGTGGTCAATTCATGTTGGCTGCATTTTTTTTGGATAAACAAACATTTTTATTTAAATGATACTGTATCGGAGAACCGGGGAACCGGAGAAACGGAGAAACGGAGAACCGGAGAAAAGGCCTGTCGTTTGATATTCTTAGTCTCGTTTTATCTTTTATCCTTTATCTTTTATCTTTATTCTTTAGTCTTAGAGTCTTAGTGTCATAGGGTCTTTGTGTCCTCGAGTCTTTGAGTCTTGTGTCTAAGTGGCATGGAGTCATCACGTAGATCGCAGTCTGCCGTCCGCGGTCTGCGGTCCATTCTGGCTTCTGACTTCTGCATGTAAATCCTCTTAAGTTCTCAAGTTCTCTCGTTGTTTTTTTTCCCTTGATTTACCTTCATGATTTTACTACTTTACTACTATTAGAATCTCGAAGGTATGTCTGATGTTAACCCTAAAGAACATAATAAAGATTACTGTAATAATGTTCAGTATTATTATTTTTACTGAGTATGATATATATCCCCAAACTATTAATACTCATATAAAAAAATACGTTTCAAAATGGGACAGGGTTTTAGATCTGGGCAAAGAAATTAAACAGGGAAGTGTAAAAGACAGATTAGATGCCAAGGAACAAATATTGGATATTCTTATGAAAGAAGAACAAAATTATCCTGTAGTATATGTTGATCAGGAAGCCTCTAACTCAGGTGATGGGAGTTCTTGGCAAAATGCTTTTCATGATATACAGTCTGCAATTGATTATTTAAATAATCAGGAACAAGAAGGATGGGTATGGGTTGCTCAAGGTACCTATGATCCAATTACAATTGAATCAGGGATAATGGTTTTTGGTGGTTTTTCCGGTAATGAAAGTAGCTTAGATGAGAGAAATTATACTGAAAATAAAACTATAATCCGTAATAAAAACGGACCCGGACCGAAAGGTCCAAGCGGTGTCACCATGAGTCATACATCACTGATTGACGGATTTACAATCAGAAACTGCGGTTATCAAAACTATGATTCAAAAAATAATTTAGCAGATAAATTTGTAGGGGGTGGCATTCGTACCTGGAGCTGGTTTTCAATAATTCGGAATAATCATATATATGATAATAAAGCCTGCAGCGGGAGCGGTATTGCTGCCTGGGGAAGACATGATTATCAGAGGATAGATGATTATGCCCCCATTATCGAAAGAAATGTAGTCCATCACAATTCAGCTACCTGTGGCGCGGTTGTGATCCATACTTCTGAGGTACTTTTTGCCAATAATGTTGTATGCTTTAACCGGTGTGATTTAATTCCGGATAAATCTAAGGGGATCGAGATTGATATAGATCCTACTGTATGTGATAAACCGATAGTCATCAATTCAATAATCTGGGGAAACACAAAAAAGAAATATTTTGCCGATTTATATAATCATATTGATAAAGTTAACAAGTTTGGTGATGCAGCCAAGGCTGTAAGTTTATATAATTGTATTGAACATAAAGGATATGGTGAAGGGTTGGTAAAGGATAATCCATTATTTATTGATCCGGATAATTATAATTATCAGTTAAAAGAGAACTCTCCCTGTATTGATGCCGGACACCCGGATGCACCTTTTGATGCTGACAGCACCAGAGCAGACATTGGTATATTTATCCTGCAATATTATTTGACTATTATTGACAGCTCCAAGACTGATCCTGTATGGAAGCAACGATATTTTCCGGGTTCTGTGGTTCCCATTTCAGCAGATTCACTGGTGCTGGATTCTGCTGAAACCACTCAGTATCTTTTTAACCGCTGGTCAGGATATGGAAGGGGTTCCTATACAGGTACAGTTCGGGATACATCTGTATGTATGGACACTTCCATCACCCAGATAGTTAACCGGGATAAGGAATTCTGGCTGGACATCAATACTGGAGCTGATATAGACAGTTGTTCCGGATGGTATAGAGAAAACAGTTCAGTTACCTTTACCTTACCTTCAATTATTCAGGTGGGGCAGGGAATGAGAAAAAAATTTCTCGACTGGCAGTGTATTTCGGAAGAAAAGTTTACCTGTCAGGATACCTCTATAACCCTGATTATACAGGGCCCGGTGGAACTGTCTGCATCCTGGAGAAATGAATATTTACTCAGTATCGATTCAGAGTATGGTTCCCCGGAAGGGGGAGGGTGGTATCAAAAAGGAGATACTGTCCGGTTTACTGTTGATTCACTGATAAGCGGAGAAAAAGGAATAAGATATGTCTTTACCCTGTGGCAGGGAACAGGTAAAGGTTCATATACCGGGACTTCTGCTGAAGCTTCTGTTATTATACAGAATCCTGTAACTGAAACTGCCTGCTGGAAGACCCAGTATTTTCTCACAATAGAATCCGACTATGGTAATCCAAAGGGAGAAGGGTGGTATGATGAACAAAGCTCAGTTTGTATATCTGTTGATACAGTGGATTCAATTCAACCGGGAATAAGAATGCATTTTTGTGGATGGCAGGGAAACGGATATACTGGTTTAAACTTTTCTCCCAAAATATTAATGTCAGAACCTGTCATTCAGAAGGCAACATGGCGGAAAGAATATTGGATTGATATATCTGTTGATCCTGCTGAGGGAGGAGAAGTAATTCCGTTTGGAGTGCCGGGAGCCTGGCTGGCAGAGAATGATTCTGTTACCTTTAGTATAACTGAAAATATTATGAAAGGTTACGGATTTTATTCCTGGCTGGGAGATACAAGCAGTACTGAAAAGATGTTATGCTTGTATATTACTGAACCTTTAGAGCTGACAGCAAAATTCAAACAAGGAAGTGTCATAATTACTACCATTCCATCCGGATTGGATATTATTGCTGACGGGACTGTTTTTTCTGAACCTGCAGTTTTTTTCTGGGAAAGTGGTGAACAGCATGAAGTTGATGTTCCCAGTCCTCAGGATTTTGGAAACACCAACAGATATACTTTTAAGGCATGGAACACTGGTAAAACCAAACGGCATACAGTAGTGGCAAAGGAAGAACTCCGGCGGTTCACTGCTTATTTCAACTCTGAGTATTACCTCAGTCTTGAATCTGATTATGCTCCGGAAAGTATATACGGACAGGGGTGGTACCAATCTGGTGATACTGCAGCGATAGCAATCGATAGTATTTCTGCAGATTCTGCCGGGATGAGGCATAGATTTATTCAGTGGTCAGGTACTGTGTATAGTCCTGATCCTCAATTTGAAATATGTATTAACAGGCCAATATCCCTGAGTGCAGAATGGATTGAACAATATTCCCTCAATGTTATGGTAATACCTTCGGACAGCGGTTGGGTAAAAATCACTCCTTCTGGTGGTTGGTATGATCCGGAGACAGAGGTTGAACTAAAAGCATTTCCTGCTAATGATAGAATAGAATTCACTGAATGGAGCGGCAGTCTCACTTCTTCAGATAATCCCGTTTTGTATAGTATGAAACAACCAAGTTCATTTCAGGCACATTTTAATTCTAAGTGTAATCCCGGACCCTTAATGGCGAAAATACCGGATATCACCATGCAAGAGGATAGTGTGTATCACATGATGGTTGCTGATTACATCACCCATACCGCTTATTCTTTACAAGACCTCAGGTTCACTATTGAAAATAATACTCATTTTGCACTTGACTATAATGAAGAAAATTTAGTACTTACTTTTAGTCCACGGTTACATTGGTTTGGTGAAGATTCTGTTATTTTAAAAGTGAGCGACCCATGGCAGGTTTCGGATCAGGATACTTTTGTTATTGAGGTTCTGCCTGTGGATGATCCTCCCGGTGAATTCTCTCTTCTCTGTCCGGAACATGAAACTGTGATTACAGATACCACAGATTTTCTGGAGTTTTTCTGGGAGCCTGCAGTTGAATATGACGGAGAGACCATTCTATATGATTTTTTTCTTGGTACTGATTCTTCATTTAAAAGCGAACTTATGATAGAGAAAAGGAATATTGCCCAGTCAAATATTATCCTGGATATATCTGCTTTGCATTTAACTGTATACTGGAAGGTTGCAGCCAGGGATGAACATAATCTAACCTGGTGTAAGAAGCCGTTCAGATTAACCTCTGTACTTAAAGACTGGAATATTTCTTTTGATGATGTTGCCCTGTACCAGAATTATCCAAATCCCTTTAACACTGAAACCCAGATTACTTTTTATCTTCCCCGGTCTTCACATGTTAGAATAAAAATTTTTGACACAGCGGGAAGATCAGTTTCAATCATTGCTGATGACCGGTTCGGAAGAGGAGTTCATACTCTCCCATGTAAAATTTTTGATTCTGATGATAATGAATTTTCCTCAGGAATATACATTCTTCAGGCTCGTTTGGGAGAAAAAATACTGCATAAAAAGATGATGATGGTGAAGTA
>CAZETW010000045.1:0-23634 GCA_964515295.1 uncultured bacterium
TCTTTTCATTACTAACCCCTCTATCTGCCCAGGATGATATTCTCAATGAGTTGAAATCCACTGCCATCGTTGAACAGAAGATCATGGTGCCCATGCGGGATGGGGTCAGGCTGGCAACAGATGTGTATCGGCCCAAGACGGATAAACCTGTTCCCATCATTTTTTCCCGAACTCCCTATAATTTCAATTACTGGAGCAAAGATGACATGAAAAGTTACACCTTTTATATGGCCCATAAAGTAGTAAAACAGGGCTATGCTTTTGTGGTTCAGAATGAGCGGGGGAGATATTTCTCCCAAGGGCAGTGGGAAATTCTGGGGGCACCGCGAACTGATGGATACGATGCTATACAATGGATGTCAGAACAGCCCTGGTCCAATGGAAAAGTTGGACTGTTCGGATGTTCTTCTACTGCTGAGTGGCAAATGGGAGTTGCGGCCCTGGATCCTCCCGGTCTTGCTGCCATAGTACCTATGGGATTCGGAGCAGGTGTTGGACGCGTAGGAGAATTTTACGAACAGGGAAACTGGTACCGGGGCGGAGTACACCAGATGCTGATGACGGCCTGGCTGTATGATTATGGATTTATCCAGACCTGTAAATACAGACCGACTTTCCCGTCAGATATTCCCCAGGAAGAATTTGTCACTATGTCCAGATATTTTGATCTTGCTCCCCATATACCGGAAGTGGACTGGTCAGAGGTACTGTGGCATTTACCACTCATAGACATTATGAACAATTTGAATGCTCCGGAAAGTAAGTGGGAAGAAATGCTCAAACGGAAACCCAATGATCCGGCCTGGTATGAAGGGGGATTATTTCATGATGATATGCCTTTTACTGTGCCCGGTTTATGGTTGATATCCTGGTATGATATTTCGGTCAGTCCCAACCTGGCATTGTACAACCATATTCGAGCAAATGCAAAGGATGAGAACATTGCTGGAAATCAGTTTGCAGTGGTATCGCCGGTAACTCACTGTGCATTTGGTAGCGAAACTGAGGAAACCATTATCGGGGAGCGAAATGTAGGAGATGCTCGTTTTGATTACGATGCCCTTGTCTACGGCTGGTTCGATTACTGGCTCAAAGGAGAGGAAAATGATATTCTTGAAAATACTCCAAAGGTTCAATACTATACCATGGGGCTTAATAAATGGCAGTCTTCAGATGCCTGGCCTCCGGAAGAGGCGAAGATGGTGACTTTATATTTAACCAGTCAGGGGAATGCAAACAGTGTTTTTGGTGATGGTACACTAAAAACAGTTCCACCAGATTCAGACAATAATCCGGATATGTTTACCTATGATCCGGCCTATCCTGTTCCCCTGCACGGGGGAGGATTTTGCTGCCTGGGAGATGAATATCAGCCGGGATCCTTTGATCAGCGTCAGCTGGAGGCCCGTCACGATATTCTGGTGTATTCAACTGAACCATTGAAAAAGGGTGTTGAAATAACCGGTCCGGTCGAAATTACCCTTTATGTGTCCTCTGATGCCAAAGACACGGATTTTACCGTTAAACTTTTGGATGTTTATCCGGATGGAAGAGCGTATAATATTGACGAAACCATTCAGCTGAATATCCTTCACAGATCCGGGTGTCTGTTGTAGACTGGTCAAAGGATAGTATTGAGTAGAGAAATAACCCTGAAGTGACTGTCGAAAAAGTACTTGTTATGACATTTACAGCAATGACAGCAGTAAACAAGGTCACTGCGAGGAAGCTTGTTTCGCAGGGCTGACGAAGCAGTCTCCCAGCGGGTTATACTGAAATCTACGATAAAACGCAAGGAGATTGCTTCATCGTTTTGCTTCTCGCAAAGACGTGAGATGAGTTTTTCGACAGTCTCATATGGATTATATATATAGAATATAATTGATAAATAAGCAGAATTTCTTCAGATTCTTCATTTTACTCAGCTAATTCTTCAGCCTTTTTCTTCTTTTTCCCGTCATCTTCAAACTTAACCGAAACAATTTTAGACACCCCTTTTTCTTCCATGGTCACTCCATAGAGCGCTTTAGCTGCCTGCATGGTCATTTTGTTGTGTGTAACAATAATGAACTGTACTTTTTTGGCAAATTCTTTCAAGGCATTGATGAATCGGTTGATATTCAAGTCATCCAGAGGAGCATCAATTTCATCCAGAATGCAGAAGGGACTGGGTTTGGTCAGATAAAGGGCAAACAAGAGAGATATGGCAGTCAATGCTCTTTCTCCCCCGGAGAGGAGGCTTAACTCTCTGAAATGCTTGCCGGCGGGCCTGGCTGTGATTTCGATCTGGGCTTCCAGGGGATCCTCACCTTCGGGAATACGCAGGTCTGCTTCACCACCATCAAAAAAGTGAGTAAAGGTTTTACGAAAGTTTTGCCTTACTTCCACAAAAATTTCTTTAAAACGTTTCCTGGCAGTATGGTTTATTTTTTTTATGGTTTCATTTAAGGTTTCTTTTGCTGATAAGAGATCATCCCGCTGCTGATTGAGGAAGGTCAGTCTTTCCGTTTCTTTATCATATTCTTCCAGTGCCATCAGATTGACATTACCGAGATTAGATAATTTTTGTCTGATTATATCTATCTGTTCCTGGCTTGTTTCCAGATCGATTTCTTTGGGAAGAGGTATTTTTTCCAGATCAGTCTGATAATTTTCTCTGATTTTTTGTTTCAGGGTAAGTGCCTGATGTTCTAATTCTGATGTTTCCATCTCCAGGTTATGAATTTGTTCAGATGTCTGTTCCCTGGTTTTCCGTACCTTCCTGACTTCTATTTCATGTATATCAAGTTCGTCTTTTATATTCTGATATTTCTCTTCAGCTTCTGTAAGTTTCTTTTCTGTTTCTTTTTTTTCTGTATAATGTTTTACCACAGTTTCTTCATTTTTATTAATTGATTTTTTTATTTCTGTTATTGTTGTATTTGAATCTTTTATTTCCTGGTTTCTTTCCTTGATATTCAACTCGATATCCTGTATGAGTTTCTCAGATCTTTCAATCTCCAGATCAAGATTCCGGGCTTCACCTTTTAATCTCACCACTGAAAGATTTAAACGGTGCACTTCATCTTCCATGGTCTGTTCCCGTTTCTCCAGCTGGTCGACTTCTTTTTGAATTTTATCTGTTTCATTTTCCACTGTTTCCCTGGTCTCAGCCAGTTTTTCCATTTGAGGATGTATAGTATCCATTTTTTTTTCTGTACTGCTGATTTCTTCTAAAAGTATCTGTTTATCTTTGATGTTCTGATTGAGATTTTCTTCGGCTTTTTGTTTTTCAAAGTTAATTTTTGCAATTTGTTCTTTTACAGTTGAAATAGTATCCCGGAGATCAGTGAGTGAGACTTCAATTTTGTTTTTTTCTGTTTCAACAGCTTTTTTATTGTTTTCAAGTTCAGTAATTTTTAGGTTATTATTTTTGATGTTTTCTGTCAGCTTCTTATATTCATTTTTCAACTCCTGGAGGCGTTGCTTACGTCCGATTAATCCGGTATCCTTATCCTGATCATCACTTGTATGTATAGTTCCCCAGGAAGTTACAAGCTCCCCCTTAACAGTTGCTACTCTGAAGTAAGATTCCGGATTGGTTTCAATAACTTTTTTAGCATCATCGATATTATCAACTATTAAAAGGTCACTTAACAGATATTTAATCAGAGGTGTCAGATTGTTTTTATATTCTATTAATTCTTCTGCCCATCCGAAAATTTCAGTATTATCCGGTAAATGAATATTATGAGAAAAAGAAGGTGCATTCGTAAATTTATCCAGACTGACAATAACAACCCGTCCGCCTCCTAAATGATTTAACATATCAATGGAATGAAAAGCGTTTGAGGCTGTGTCAAAGACCAAGTATCCTGCTGTTTCACCAAGCCCTGTTTCAATTGATTTTCTGAATTTTGTTTTAGTATTAATAAGATCTGCTGCTATACCTATTAAACCGGCTGGTTTCTTTTTAAGAAGTATCTTTGCTCCATTGGTCATGCCTTCCCTGTTTTCTATAACATTCATCAGAAATTCCAGTCTGCCGTTTAATAATTCACAATCGCTCCTGGTTTTATAGGTGATTTCTTTAAGATCTGAAATCTGATTATTAAGATTTTTTTCTTTTTCAGTGGATTTTTGAAGAGAAGCGTTTAGGGAATTTTCTTTTTTATGTAATCTATTCAGGGAATTGGTTTTGTCTTTTTCTGATGTTTGGGCATTCTCTAGAGTAGTACGTAAACGTGTATCTTCTTCATCCAGTCTTTCAAGTCTGCCCTGATTATTATCAATCTTTGTTCTGAATGCTGATTCTTCATTGCTGAGACTGTTAATTTTTTCAAGACACTCAATTATCTCTTTTTTCTTGGCATTTAAATCAAGTCTTTTCAGGTTAAGGTTTTGCTGGAAAACTTCCAATTCCTTGTTTTTATTATTAAATATTCTTCCAGTGCTGGTAATTTTAACCTGGTAGGATTCCCGTTCCCGCCTGGTATATTCCAGATGTTCTTTCTGATTAGTAAGTCGTTCTTTTAAATTGATAATTTCATTCTCAGCTCTTTCAATTCTGCTGTTTAAAGAAGATACTTTCTCTTTACCGACTTTAATGTCACTTTCCTGATGATGAATTTTTTCAATTATATTATTTAATTCCTTTCTGCAGGAAATAACATATTTTTCATTTTCGGTTAATGTTAATCTCAGTGTTTCCAGGTCAGCTTCTTCTTTGGAAATCTCAACAGTTCTTCCATCTTTGGATTTTTTTAGTTTTTCTAATTTTATTTTTAAGGGTTCAATCTGGTTTTGGTAATCAGATAGGATTTTTCTGCTTAGTTTCAATTCCAGTTCTTTTTTTTCTTCTTGTAACTTTTTGTATCTTCGGGCACGCTGCACCTGCCTTTTCAGTGACCGTACATTACGCTCAACTTCCTGTATAATATCATTTACCCGTAACAGATCGTTATTGGTGGATTCTAATTTTCTTTCTGCTGATTTAATACGATACTTATATTTTGTTACACCAGCGGCCTCTTCCAGAAGTTTTCTGCGATCTTCGGCTTTTTCACTGAGAATGTCCTCAATCATTTTTAATTCGATAACCGAATAACATTCTGCACCAATACCGGTATCCATGAGCAGATTATTTATATCTTTTAATCTTACAGGTGATTTATTAAGAAGATATTCACTTTCGCCGGAGCGATATAATCTTCTGGTAATTACCACTTCGTTATAATCTATGGGCATGATTCCTTGGGAATTATCGAAAGTAATGGATACTTCAGCCATTCCCAGGGGCTTTGCAGATTGAGCTCCGCTGAATATTATATCCTCCATTCGATCTGTTCTTAGAATAGAATGTTTCTGCTCACCAAGTCCCCAGCGAATTGCATCGACAATATTAGTTTTACCGCAGCCATTGGGTCCTACAATAGCAGTTAGTTTACCATCAAAATGTAAATTTATTTTTTTGGCAAAAGATTTAAAACCGTGAAGAGAAACTTTTGATAAGATCATAAATTACTCAATGTACAAAATGTTAATTTTCTTTTCAATAATTTACCTGTTACATTATATGCTATTTATATAGGTTATATGTTTTCTCCTGAAATATTTAAATCAGAGAGGTTCAGCAAACTCACCTAATAAACGTTAGAAAATATACTGAATTAAAAAAAAATTGTCAAGTTTTAATTTTTCTCACATTGACTCTTAGTTACGAATTGATTATATTATCGGATTATGCGAAAAAATAATATAAGAAATTTTAGCATAATCGCACATATTGATCACGGAAAGTCTACCCTTGCTGACCGGTTTCTGGAATATACCCATACTGTATCTCCTAAGGCCATGATGGATCAGGTTTTAGATAATATGGATCTGGAGCGGGAGAGAGGTATTACCATAAAATCTCATGCAATTACCATGTATTACACTCATTTTGATGATCAAAAATATACACTTAATCTTATAGATACACCCGGGCATGTTGATTTCTCCTATGAAGTTTCCCGCAGCCTTGCAGCCTGTGAAGGTGCATTAGTAGTGGTTGATGCAAGTCAGGGCATTGAAGCTCAGACAGTGAGCAATATTTATCTGGCGATGGAAAATGATCTTACCATAATTCCGGTTATAAATAAAATTGATCTCCCTGGTGCTCAGATAGAAGGGACCAAAGAACAAATCAAAGAGCTTATTGGAGTTGCTGAGGAAGAAATTTTTCTGGTGAGTGCCAAGGAAGGGAAAGGTATTCAGGAATTACTTAATGCTATTATTGAGAAGGTTCCTCCTCCTCAAGGAGACAGCAATGCACCTTTGCGGGCATTGATCTTTGATTCTGTGTATGATTACTACAGGGGAGTGATAACCTATATTAAGATTACAGATGGACACTTAAAAAAAGGTGATACAATTACATTTTTTTCAAATAGGAAAAAATTTACAGCTGAGGAGTTGGGACTGCTCCGATTACATCGTCACCCAACAGAGAATTTTAAAACCGGTGAGGTCGGCTATCTTATAGCTAATGTGAAAAACCTGAAAGATGCCAGAGTAGGGGATACGATAATGTTAGCAGATAATCTGCATCCTGAACCTCTTCCCGGGTTTAAGAAATGTAAACCTATGGTATTTTCCGGTATGTTTCCTGCATCGACAGAAGATCTGGAAGATTTACGGAACAGTCTGGATCGTTTACAGCTTAATGATGCTTCTTTAGTTGTTGAGCCAGAGAGCTCCGAAGCATTGGGATTCGGATTCAGAGTAGGGTATCTGGGTCTTCTTCATATGGAAATAATTCAGGAAAGACTGGAAAGAGAGTATGATCAGCATTTGATTACCACTATTCCAAATGTTGAATACCGGGTCAGTCTCAATAGTGGAGAAAAAATATTCATTGATAATCCTGCTCACTTTCCGGCAAATCATACTATAGAAAAAGTTGAAGAACCCTTTATATCCGGACAAATAATTGTGCCGGCTGAATTTCAGGGCAATATTATGCAGTTAGCACAGCAAAGAAGAGGAGTTTATAAAAACGCTGTTTATCTTGATTCTGATCGGGTAAATCTTGCTTATGATTTACCTCTTTCTGAAATTATCTTTGATTTTTATGATAAACTGAAAAGTATTTCTAAAGGATATGCTTCTTTTGACTATGAGGTGATGGGTTTCAGAGAATCAGATATGGTACGAGTGGATATTTTAATCAACGCTGAACCTGTTGATGCTCTGTCTATGATTGTTCATAAAGATAAAGCATATACCTGGGGCAGGAAATTAACCGGAAAGTTACGGGAACTAATTCCCAGACAAATGTTTGAGATAGCTATTCAGGCAGCAATTGGGAAGAAGATAATTGCACGTGATACAGTTAAAGCTTTAAGAAAAAATGTCACAGCAAAATGTTATGGCGGGGATATAACGCGGAAACGAAAACTTCTGGAAAAGCAGAAGGAAGGTAAAAAACGCATGAAAAATTTAGGACAGATTGAAATACCCCAGGAAGCATTTTTAGCTGTTTTACAGATAAAATAGTTATTTTTTTAATTTGAGGACAGTATGAAGAAAGAGAAAAAATTCGAAGAAAAGAGTCAGAAAAAGAAAAAGTCTGCTAAAAAGAATAAGGGATCATTCAGAGAATTTATAGAGTCTCTTGGTTTTGCAATAGTTGTAGCTTTGATAATTCGGGCATTGGTCATTTATCCTTTTCGTATACCTACTGGTTCTATGGAGGATACTTTGTTAATCGGTGATTTCTTACTTGCTAACAAGTTTGTTTATGGGATTCGTTCACCGGACTGGATAGGCATACCTACCACTAAGATTGGTTTCAGTATACCTTTTTTCCGCACTCCGGGATTCAGGAAGCCGGAAAAAGGAGATGTGGTCATTTTTAAATATCCTCAGGACCCTCATTTAAATTATATAAAAAGATGTGTTGGGGTAAGCGGTGATACAATTTTAATTCAGGATAAAGAATTGTTTATCAACGGAGAAAGATTTCCAAATCCGCCTAAAGCCAAATTTGTTAATATTCACACTGCTCCGGAAGATTATATTCAGCCTGATATTTTTCCTCCGGGACAAGGAAATATTGATTATTACGGACCTGTACGAGTACCCGCTAAAGGAGATACATTTCATTTTACCCAGACTAATAAAGATAAATGGTTTGAACGATTTCAGCTTATTGTGTATGAAGGAAATAAGCTGGAAATCTTCTATAAGGGGGAAAAAATTAAATTAACCGTTGATAATCAAAATCGATGGCAAAGAGCGATTCAGGCCTATCCTGCACAATCGTTCCGGATAAACGGGACCCCCATTGATCAAATGGTGTATAAAGTTGAAAACCGTCATTATTTTATGCTGGGTGATAACCGTGACAACAGTCTTGACAGCAGATACTGGGGATTCCTTCCGGAAAGATACGTAGTGGGAGAAGGGCTGATTATTTATTTTTCCTGGGATAAGAATGTTCCTTTATACCGGATTTTTGATAAAATCCGGTGGGAAAGGATTTTACGGCTTATCAGATAGTAATGTCAGGGATTTACCTACACTTTCCTTTTTGTAAGTCTAAATGCAGCTACTGTGATTTTTATTCTATTGGTTATTCTGAGAGATTGGTTTCAGAATATATTCAAGCCCTGAAATCTGAGATTCAGCTTCGATCCGGATTTTTCCATAACATAACAAAAAATGATTCAGTGTATATAGGAGGTGGAACCCCTTCACTTCTCAATCCTGAAAGACTGAAAGATATTTTACATTGTCTTTTTGATATCTTCAATATCAGAAAATCACCAGAAATCACCATAGAGGTGAATCCCGGAGGTACATTTTTATCAGCCTTCTCTGATTATAAAAAAGCTGGTATTAACCGGATCAGTATCGGAGTTCAGTCATTCAGAGAAAATGAACTGGCATTGATGGAACGGATTCATGATCCTGATGATATCAGAACTGCCTGCTCTTCTGTCCGCAAAGCCGGATTAGAAAATTTCAGTCTTGATCTCATTTATGGTCTTCCCGGACAGAGTCTTACCGCCTGGGAATATTCATTATCACAAGTTCTTAGTCTACATCCAAAACATATTTCAGTCTATAATCTGACCTGGAGTTCTAATACTTCTCTGGGTAGAAAAATCATCAATGGAGATATTCCTGTTCCTGAGGAGGAAGTGATATCCAAGATGTTTTTGTATGCTGATGAGTTTTTAACAAAAAACGGATATGAACATTATGAGATATCCAACTATGCTTTACCCGGATACCGGTGCAGACATAATGAAGGATACTGGACAGATCAGCCTTACCTGGGTCTAGGCCCGTCTGCACATTCGTTCAGTGAAAATAAACGGTTCTGGAATGTTTCTGATGTAAAAGAGTATATTTCACGGCTTTCCCAGTCTGTTCTTCCGGTTGAGGAAGAAGAGGTTTTGTCTCCGGAACAGAGAAGAGCAGAAAGTATTGCAGTAGGTCTGCGGAGAAAGGAAGGGATTGATATTGGGGAAAAGAACATTGATCTGTCTCAAATTGAGGATTTTTTACAAAAGGGTCTTGTCATTCAGCAAGATAATATACTTAAATTGACCCCTCAGGGGATGCTTTTTGCTGATGAGATGGCGTTGAGGGTGGTGTGAGTCTGAATTTGTGCAAGCAGCAATGTTTGCAAGTATGATCAAAAATCACTAATCGTTAATCCTTGTTCTGAGATCGCAAGAAATAGATTTACGAATAAGGATTAACGATTAGTGATTTCTGAAGATTCCAAATCCCAAGCACCAAATAACAAATAATATCCAAAATCAAAATCCCAATACCCAAACTGGCCAAGCATAAAGCAAATTTTTTTTATTTTACCACGAAGCGCGTTAAGGACACGAAGAGTTTATATATATTTTTTTTTCGTGTTTTTCGTGATCTTCGTGTTTTTTCTTCCCATTTTTATACACAATACCTTATACTGACCTTCCTCTCACCTATGCTCTGTGTGATAGTATAACCTTAACCGCAGACAGGGACTGCGGTTAACCCGTTCCTAAATATTGGTTTTCTTTCATTCTACGCACAACGTAGGAGCACAAAATCTATTCCCCGATTATCTTGACCAACACCCGTTTTCGTCTTTTTCCGTCAAATTCACCGTAGAAGATTTGTTCCCAGGGACCAAAGTCCATCTTACCTTCAGAAATAGCGACAACTACTTCCCGTCCCATAACCTGACGTTTAAGATGGGCGTCACCATTATCCTCACCAGTGCGGTTGTGTCTATACTGATCAATGGGTTCATGAGGGGCAAGATCTTCCAGCCACTCTTCATAGTCCTGATGCAGTCCTTTTTCATCATCATTAATAAAAACAGAAGCAGTGATATGCATGGCATTTACCAGTACAAAACCTTCTGAGATTTCACTTTCTTGTACACATTTTTCTACCTGAGGGGTAATATTGATAAATGCCCTGCGAGTAGAAGTATTAAACCACAGTTCTTTTCTGTAACTTTTCATAAACTCATAACCTCTCATATTTAATGGATATCACAGGTATCTTTAGGAGCCAGCTCTTTCAGGAAAATTTCATCCAGAATTTTTGGACAGTTGGGGGTGGCAATCTTTTTTGTTTCACTGCAAATTCTAAGTTTCACCACTCCGTCGGGCATGGTGAAATCTTTTAAGGGAAGTTTAAGAGAATCATGAGCCATTTTCATAAAAGGAGCCCAGATGGGTAATGCAGTTAAAGCACCGTTCTGTCCCTTGCCCAGACTTGTACGCTGATCATCAAAGCCTACCCAGACACTGGCTGCAATTTGGGGAGTAAATCCTGCAAACCAGGCATTTCTGAAATCATTGGTGGTTCCGGTCTTACCACCTGCAGGACGGTAAAAGTTCCACTTGGTTCTGGCTGTAACTCCTGTTCCGCTGTTTATAACAGTTTTCAGCAGGTCAACCATTATATAAGCAGTTTCTTCACTGATAACGACCCGCTGATCAGGGATATTTTTTTCAAGAATATTGCCATCTTTATCCTCAACCCGGAGCACAGCAGTCGGTTCTACTCTTACGCCTTTATTGGCAAACACTGAATAAGCAGCTGTAAGTTCAAGAGGAATGACAACATCCTGTCCAAGAGCAACACCATCATAGGGATGAATTTTAGTAGTAAAACCAAAATGCTTGGCATAGGATACTACTTTGGAAGGCGGAATCAGTTCCTGTACTAATTTTGCAGCTATCAGGTTGAGGGATTTCCTCAATCCTTCCCGCAAGGTTGTGGGTCCTCCGGTTGTTTTGTCATAATTAGTCGGTCTCCAGGTGGTTCCGCCCGGCATAATTATCACTACCGGCTGATTGAGTAATTCTGTTGTAGTCGGCCAGCCATTATCAATGGCTACAGTGTAGGCAAATGGTTTAAAACTTGAACCTGGCTGACGTTTCATCTGAGTAGCACGGTTGTATTTTGATTTTGAAAAATCTCTGCCTCCTATCATTGCCAGAATATGACCGTTCTGGGGATTGATGGCTGTTAAGGCCACTTGCGGAGTTGCATGTACATGCATAAGCGAATCAAACAGAACTGAATCAGATAAAAATTCTTTTATCTCTTCTTCAGTTTCCAGGGGAGGGTTGAACCAGTCTTTGAACTGCTGCTTTTCAATAATTTTTTCCCGGTATTTATTTTCGAAATCAGGTAAAAATGATTTTACAGCACTGTCTGCACATGCCTGAACTCTTGTATTTAGAGTGGTATAAATTGAAAGACCATTTGTATACAATCCCATTCCGTATTCTCTTTGTAAATTCTGGCGTATATATTCAGTGAAATAGGGAGCAAGAGAAGATGATGATTCACTGTCTCTTTTAATAACTTCAAGATCTAATTGTTTTAATGAGTCGCATTCTTCTTTGGTAATAAAATTACAATCGTACATACAATTAAGAACTGTATTTCTGCGTCTTTTGGTTGTTTCCGGATTTCTGTCCGGAGCATATCCATAGGGAAGACGAAAAAGTCCGGCTAAGGTGGCAGATTCCTGAATCTCTAATTCTTCTACATTTTTGTTAAAGTAAGCAAGAGAAGCCGCCTGCACACCAAATGTTCCTCTGCCCAGAGGCATCCGGTTCAAATACATACGAAGAATTTCTGATTTTGAATAGGTTCTTTCAATTTGCAGAGAAGTTAATTGTTCTTTAAATTTTCGTATGATTGTTTTTTGGGGGTGGAGATATATTTTTCTGGCTAATTGCTGAGTAATTGTACTGGCTCCCTGACGGAAGCTAAAACTGGAAATGTCAATTATTATGGCTGCTACAATACGTTTCAGTGAAATACCCCAGTGATTGTAAAAGTTCTGATCCTCAATGGCGATTGTTGCTTGTTTAAGATGTTCAGGAATTCGTTCTATGGGCACTTTAACTCTGTTTTGACGGTAGAGTTGTTCAATTATTTTATCATCACTCGAATATATTTTTGTTACAAGCTGTACATCCTCTGCCATTTCAAGCTGGGTAAGAGAAGGCAAGTCTCTGCTCAGTATAAAAACCATAAGTCCGCCGACAAGAATTAATATTAATAGTGTTGTAGCGGGATATAATAACCAGGGATATTGATTATATTGATCTTTTAATTTTTCAACATTCATTTTGCTTCCCAATGTTTTAATTTTAATTCGTCATTTTTTAAATAACCATATGTAAAGTGATTAATCCAGTCTCCAATATTTATTAATTTTTTATCTTTTTCAGTGTATTCTAAGGGTATATGTGTATGTGCCAGGATTACTATATCAATTCCGTTTTTAAATTTTTTCCTGGCAAAGTTTATATATTCTTCCTCATTATGTTTGGTTTTTTTGTTTCTGCTCAAATTTGAGAAGAAATGAGCCAGAGCAATTCCAATATCAGGATGAATAAGACGGTAGAGTTTAATATTTACAGGATTTCTTAAAATTTTCTTTAATATTCTGTAACCATGGTCAGCTTTTAAAATTCCGTCGCCGTGAGCAATATAAAAATTTTTATTTTGTAAGAAAATTTCAATTGGATTTCTAATTATTTCTATGCCTATGTTTTTAAAAAATTTACCAATCCAGAAGTCATGGTTTCCTGTTATAAATTTTATTTTAACACCATTTTTAATCATGTCGTCAAGCATACAGAGTACAGGAAAGTGTCTATAAGGTATAACATGAGCGTATTCAAACCAGAAATCAAAAAGATCACCAACAATAAAAAGAGTGTTATTTTTTTTATTTATGGAGCGAAGAAATGACATCAGTTTGGTAGTTTTAGTCTTTTCATTTTTTTCTGCTCCGAGATGAGCATCTGAGATAAAGTAATATGTCTGATTCTTTTTCATAAAAACAATTATGATTTATGCTGTAAAATAAATTAAATTATTATTCTATTATTCTATTATTTTTAAGGTTACATTTCTACCTGTCCATTAATTTTTTTCATGTTAATATAATTATTGACTGAGTAAAATGCAACGAATTTATTTATTGTATACCGTTGCGATTTAACTTAAAAATTTGTATAATCTTAACAGTTAATTAAAAGATAGAATATTAAAGAGTATATTATACAATGAATGAGCTAGATATCTGTTCATATGCAAAAATCAATATTGGTCTTTATGTAGTTGAACAACTTGAAAATGGATATCATAATATCATAACTCTTTTTCAACAAATTGATCTATGTGACAAATTAAAATTTATTAAAACGAACAATAGCATGAAAATCTTTTCTTCTCACCCCGGGGTACCCAGGGGTGAGGATAATTTAATCTGGAAAGCTTTTACATTATTTAAGCATAAATGTAATATTAATAATGGACTTAATGTTTATTTGAGAAAAAGGATTCCTGTAGGTGCCGGACTCGCAGGAGGGAGCAGTAATGCTGCTGTTACATTATTAGCAGTAAATAAATTGTGGGATGAACCTCTTACCAGGTCTGAATTACTGGATTTAGCTACTCAATTAGGCGCTGATGTACCTTTTTTTATTTTTGGTGTTTCTGCAATAGGAAGCGGTAAAGGTGAAATTTTAGAAAAGGTCCATTATGATAAAAACTGGTGGATTGTATTAGTATGTCCGGAAATATTCATTTCAACTAAATGGGTTTATAATCAAACTAAATTTATCTTGACAAAAATAAAAAAAATCACTAACTTTAGTACGCTTTTTGAAAATTTCGACAGCAATACCTTACAGGATAACATAAAGAACGAACTGGAGGGTATAGTTTTTAAAAGGTATCCTATCCTTGAACGGATAAAAGGTCAATTGAAGGAGATGGGTGCCTTTTATGTTAGCATGTCCGGAAGCGGATCGTCTATTTATGGTTTGTATAAAGAAAAGCAGCTTGCTGAAAAGGTTAAACAGTTCTTTGCCATTGAAAAAGAGATGAAAACATTTTTATGTAAACCTATTAGTGACTATCCATATTCGTCATTGCTGAATGATGAATACTGATAGGTATTTAAGAACTTTAATTTAGCCTTTGATGAAATGGTATTGCAGTAAAGTGTATAACTGGGGCGTCGACAAGTGGTAAGTCACATGGTTTTGGTCCATGTATTCGGGGGTTCGAATCCTCCCGCCCCAGCTTGATAAACATAATCATAACAAGGTATATTTTTTATTGGGGAAAAAATGAAGAATGTAAGAGTTTTTTCCGGTAGTGGTAACAAAATTTTGGCTCAACGGATTGTCGATTATCTCGGTATTCCCATGGGAAAAGCAGAGGTAACACAGTTTAGTGACGGTGAAATATCAGTTAAATATTGTGAAAATATCAGGGGAATAGATGTTTTTATTATTCAGCCTACAAATCCGCCTGCTTCCAATCTCATGGAACTATTACTGTTAATTGATGCTGCTCGAAGAGCATCAGCTAAAAGAATAACTGCTGTTATACCCTATTTTGGTTATGCCCGTCAGGACAGAAAGGATCAACCCAGAGTAGCTATTTCTGCCAAACTGGTGGCAAATTTATTATCTACCGCAGGAGCTGACCGTATTTTAACTATGGATCTCCACTCAGCTTCTATTCAGGGTTTTTTTGATATTCCGTTTGATCATCTTTATGCTATACCAATTTTTCTCAAAGTTTTAAAGAAACCAAGTAATAATGATTTAGTAGTGGTTGCACCGGATGTTGGCAGTTCTGGAAGGGCACAATCTTATGCAAAACGGTTGAAAGCAGGTCTTTGCCTGGTTGATAAAAAACGCTCAAAAGCAAATAAAGTTGAGTCTGCAACGTTGATTGGAAATGTGGAAGGCAAAAACGTGTTATTAGTTGATGATATTATTGATACTGCAGGTACTTTATGCAAGGCTGCAGAATTATTAAAAAAGTCAGGTGCCAAGAAAATAATTGCTGCCTGTACACATCCTATACTTTCAGGTGAAGCTGTTCAAAGAATTAAAAAGTCAGAAATTTTAAAATTAATTGTTTGTGATTCGATTTCGCTCTCGGAAAAGAACAAAACAGAAAAAATAGAGGTTGTCAGTTCTGCAGAATTATTTGCAGAAGCAATTAGAAGAATACATAATGAAGAATCTATAAGTTCATTATTTCATTAATTATAATAATGGGGATACTTAATGGCAGTAAATAAACTAAATGTTACACCTAGAGAACAAAACAAAGAAAATGCTCCTAAAAGATTACGTAAAGAAGGAAGGGTACCAGGTATTTTTTATGCAAAAGGAGAAGATTCGATTCTAATAAGTATCGATAATCTTGAAATGGAACGACTCCTACATAAAGAAGTTACTATTATTGATGTAAAGTTTTCTGATGGAAAAAGCAGAAAAGCAATTTTACGGGAGATACAGCGTGATCCTGTTAGGGAAGATCTGGTCCATGTTGATATTTTAGGAATTAAACTAAATGAAGAAATAACTTTAGAAATACCTATAATCCTTACAGGAACTCCTATAGGAGTAAGAGAAGAAGGAGGAATAGTAAATCATTTACTCCGAAAAGTTGAAGTTAAAGGCTTACCTGAGGATATTCCCGAACATATTGAAGTTGACATATCTGAATTAAAAGTAGGGGATGTAATTACTCTGGAAGATGTTCCGGAGGATAAATTTACTTTTGAACTGGAAAAGAACCATGGTGTGGCAAATGTCATTATGCCTAAGATCGAGGAAATTCTGGTTGAAGAAGAGGAGGAAGAAGAAGTACTTGAAGGAGAAGAGGCAGAAGAAGGAGAAAAGGCAGAAGAAGAAGGAGAAGGAGCAAAAGAACAAACTGAAAAGGAATCTGAATCAAAAAAAGAAAGTGAAAGATCATCGAAATAATTGAATATTATATAATGTATATTGTAGGAAAATAATTTTGATTGCTGTTGTAGGTTTGGGAAATTTAGGAGATGAATATTCACAAACAAGACATAATATAGGATTCAGGGTTCTTGCATTACTGATAAAAAAGTTTAATTGTTTAAAATGCATAAAGAAAAGATATTACAATATATGTCCCTATGCTAAAGAACCCGAAAAAATTATTTTTGTAAAACCTGCAGTCTTCATGAACAACAGCGGTGAAGCTGTAAAAAGAGTAATTGAGGAAAATGATATTGATTTAGATAAGTTACTTGTTATTTGCGATGATTTTAATCTTCCTCTGGGCAAGATAAGAATTAGAAAAAAAGGAAGTGACGGAGGACATAACGGTTTAGCTTCTATAATCAGGGCTTTAAATAGTAAGAATTTTCCCAGATTACGGTGTGGAATTGGTTACTTCCAGAATATAAATGCTTCAAATTATGTCCTCTCCCCGTTTTCCAAAGATGAGGAAATCGAAGTGGAGAGGATGATTGATACCGCAAGCAATGCTGTAGTAGATTTTTATAGAAAAGGTATTGACTGGACAATGAATAATTATAATTAGTTCTATAAATTTTAACCCTGTTCTTTCTCGAAAAATCAGAGAAAGAACCAAATGACCGAAGGGAGGTGAATAGATGAAAAGAGAATATGAGACTACTTTTATTTTAGATGCACGTTTAAGTCCTGATAAGATCGACACTAAAATTAAAGATATCGAGAAAATAATTAAAGAAAATGACGGTACTGTCAGTAATGTAAACCGCATAGGTAAGCGAAGGCTTGCATATGAAATCAAGAAAAATCAATACGGTTATTATGTTAGTTACAGGTTTGCAATTGAAGGAGATAAGCTCATTGAACTAAGAAGAAGATATTCACTGGAAGAATTAATTATTCGTTTGCTTACAATCAGTATACCTAAGGTTGTATTAGAGATGGAAAAAAGGATTGAGGAAAAAGAAAAAGATAAGGAAAACAATAAGGTAAAGAACATGGAAAAGGAAAAGGAACAAGAGAAGGCTAAGGCAAATAATAAGGAAAATGATAAGAAAGCATAGGTAAAAAAGAATTTGTGAAAAAATTTCATATTTTATAAATAAGAGAATTGATCATGAAAAACTTAAAGGCACCTGAACTAAATAGTGTTGTTATAGCTGGTAATCTGATAGGAAAACCAAGCTACAGATATACATCTAAGGGGATAGCGGTAAGTAATTTTTCTATTGCAGTCAGGCGAACCTTTAGAGATAAATCTGGCAATTCAAAAGAAAGTATTTGTCTGGTCGGTATTGTTGCCTGGCATAAATTAGCAGATATTTGTGTAAAAAATCTTGATAAAGGAAGTACTGTTCTCATAGAAGGAGAACTCCAGAGTAGAAATATGGTGACTGATGATAAAAAATTAAGAATAGTTGAAGTTAAAGCCAGACAGATCCAGTTTCTTGATGATAATAATAAATCACAGGATAGGATATCAGAAGATATAGAAGAAGATTCAGATGATAATAAAGACAATAGTGATATTGTGAAAAATGAAAATAAGTCATCTGATATAGAAACTTTTAATAATCAGGATGATAATCCTATGAAGGGTGAGTTTGATTTTGGTTTTCAAGATATACAAATATAGAAATTTATTTAAGGAGGATAAAAATTGCTGAATATCCGGAAAAAGAGAATTTGTAGATTTTGTGAAAATAATGTTAAATATATTGATTATAAAAATCCAAAACTTTTAATGAAGTTTACAAATGAAGTAGGTAAAATTCTTCCCAGAAGAACAACAGGTACTTGTGCTCGCCATCAGAGGCAGTTGGAAAGAGCCATTAAAAGGGCTCGTTATCTTGCTATTATTCCATATGTTGCAAGTATGCCGAAATGATCATTTGTATGTTTAATTTTTTGTTATTTGTATAATAAAAGGTGTGTTAATGAAAGTTATATTAAAAAAAGATTTTGAAGGTTTAGGTAATTGCGGCACCATTGTTGATGTAAAAGGTGGATACGCACGAAATTATCTTATACCCCAAGGAATTGGAGTTTTAGCAAATAAAAAGAATATGAAAATATTCAAGGAAGAACAAAAACGAGAAGAGTTCAAGAAAAATAAAGAAAAGAGAACAGCTGAAGAGCTGGCAAAAAAATTAGATAATATTTCTTTGACTGCCACAGTTAAAGTGGGAGAAGAAGATAAGGTTTTTGGATCTGTTACTTCCCAAGATATTGCTAAACTTTTACAGGATAAAGGGTATGATATTGATAAAAGAAAAATTGAATTAGAAGAACCAATTAAAGCCTTAGGTGTCTATTCAATTATTGTTAAATTACATTCAGATATTGAAGCAAAAATACGTCTTTGGGTTGTTAAAGAATAATTTATCATAAAATAACGCAAGAAAGTATAGAGTATAATGTGTGGAGAGAAAAAAGGGAGGTAAGAAAATGGAACATGTTTTACCAGAATGCCAGAAATGTAATACAGGAATCTTGATACCTTTATCAGATTATGGAAGAGAAGGAGCCGATATACGTTATAAAGCCTGGGTTTGCACTAATCCGGAATGTGGTTTTAATATTAGAATTGATAATGGTGAGATTAGTTACGGTAGAGATTTAACGCATTCAAATAAGTAATCAATATAATTTAATAAAGCACAGGGAATTACTGTTATAATAATTAATTTCCTGTGCTTTGGTGTTGGTATGCAGTTTATACAATTATTCAATAATAAATTTTTTAAAAACATTAAGGTTAAGTTTTTTTCCTTTTTATGTGCTTTATTTTTATGGTTTTATATTGCATCAGATAATGTATATTATCATACTTTTGATGTTCCTTTAAGAATTAAAAATAAACCTGAGGGATGGGTTTTATCAGAAAAGATACCGTCAAAAGTTGATGCAAAGTTCAAGGGAAAGGGAAAACATTTTTTAAGTTTTAAATATGATGAAAAATTTATTGAACTGGATTTGAAGGGAAAAACGCAGACCACTAAATTTAATTTAGTTCCTGAGATGATTAAGGGTTTCAACAGTGAGCATGATATAGAGCCTTTGGATGAAATAAAACCCGACACTATTGTAGTGAAATTAGATAGATTTGTGGAAAAGGATGTTCCTATTTATTCTAAATTGGAAATAAATACTCTAAACGGATACACTCAAGTCGGAAAGATAAAGTTTGATGTTGACTCTGTTACTATTAGCGGGCCACGATTAAAAGTAAATCAAATAAACAGAGTATATACTGAAAATGTAAAATATGATAAAGTGGTTAAAGATTTATCAGGAAAGGTAAGTCTTGAATCCAGTAAATATAATACAGTGGAGTATTCGATTAATACAGTTCATTTTAAAATTGATATACAACGTATTGGTGAGGTTGTTTTTGAACGCATACCTGTTAAGATTATTAATGTACCCGCAGATGAAAAAGTTAAAGTTATTCCTTCTACTCTATCCTTAAAACTTCAGGGCGGTGTAGATCTTCTCAATTCAATTGAACAAACAGATATTTCAGCTCATATTGATTACAGTACACGATTTCGATATAAACGTGAAAAAATACCTGCTACAATTCAGGTGCCCGATGATGTCAATTTTACTGATGTTAAGCCGCAATATTTTGAATTAGTTGTTGAAAGATGATTGTACTAGGACTTGATACATCATGCGATGATACCAGTGCAGCCGTAGTCAAAGACAATATAATTCTTTCAAATATAGTTTCCAGTCAATTAATTCACAATCAGTTTGGGGGAATTGTACCGGAACTTGCTTCCAGAGCACATATTAAATTATCTTTACCGGTTATTCGGCATGCGTTAACAGAAGCTAATATCAGGAAAGAAGACTTACAGGGAATAGCTGTAACCTATGGGCCCGGTTTAATTGGTTCTCTACTTACAGGACTTTGTATAGCGAAAGGTTTATCACTTTCTCTTGATATTCCTTTTATTGGGATAAATCATCTTGAAGGACATGTTTTTAGTAATGCATTGGTCAATCCGGATTTGACATTTCCTTTTATAGTTTTAATTGTATCAGGAGGACATACACAATTAGTTTTGGTGGAAAAATGGGGTAATTATAAAGTTATCGGTAAGACTAGAGATGATGCAGCAGGAGAAGCTTTTGATAAAGTTGCAAAGATATTAAATTTAGGGTATCCAGGAGGACCTGTAATTGAACAGGCTTCCCAAAAGGGTGATTTAAAATATATTCAATTTCCACGGGCATATTTAGAAAATGACAGTTTTGATTTCAGTTTTAGCGGGTTAAAAACAGCAGTGATGAACCATGTTTACAATATTGGAAAAGATGCAACTAAAAAACATAATGATGATATTGCTGTGTGTTTTCAGGAAGCAGTAGTAGATGTTTTAGTAACAAAAACTATCAGGGCGGCACTAGATAGTGGTGTAAAACAGATTTGTTTAGCTGGTGGTGTAGCGGTAAATAAACGATTACAAGCAAAATTTGAACAAGAAGTAAGAGAATTTGACATTGGTGTATTATACCCGTCACCCCAATTATGTACTGATAACGGAGCTATGATTGCTGCAGCTGGTTTATTTTATCTGAAACAACATATACATTCTCCTGATTCTTTATCACCTGATCCTTCTTTGAATTTTTAAATAAATTTAATCAATGGATATAATGATTAGTTTATCAGTAAGTATATATGTTTTGATACTTTTAACCATTTTGGGGATCGGATTCATTTTATGGTTTTACTCCCGTACTATACCTGATATTTCTATTCTTCAGAAAATTATTTTTATTATCCTTAGAAGCGTTGCTCTTTTTCTTATATTATTGGTTGTTTTTGGAGCTATTGTACATCTGGATTTTAAAAAAGAAGAACCGTCAGAAATGATTTTACTGATCGATGATTCTGCATCTATGCAGATAGATGATAAAGGTATAAAAAGATCTGAAGTATTAGAGAAATTATTATATTCTTCAGATTTCGATAATTTTAAAAAGAAATATCATATTCATTCTTATATATTTTCAGATATAACGTATAAAATCAAAAATGATTTTTCAGATACTCTTTCCTTTAAAGGTCGTGGTACAGATATAGCAAATGCATTAATTTCTGCAACAGAGCAAAAATACCAGTATGATCCGGCTGCAATACTGTTATTTTCTGATGGAAATTATAATATAGGTGATAATCCTGTGAGAATTGCAAAAGAATTAGATATACCTATATTTTCTGTTGCTGTTGGTGATACAGCAAAAAAATCAGATATACTTATTACCAGAATATTAAGCAATGATATAACCTATAAAGATAATATGACTTCCTGCCTTGTTACTTTTAAAGGGATTGGGTTCGGGGATAAAAAAATCTGGATTAAGTTAAAAAAGAATGGAAATGTTATTGACAGTAAAACAGTCACCGTTCCATTAAATAATATGGAATCTACGGTTACATTTGATTTTAAGCTCAATAATACAGGAATCAATAAACTGACTGTTGAAGCAGAGCATTTTGAAAATGAGTTGACTTCAGAAAATAATATTAGAGAATTTTATATTAATGTATTAGAAAGTAAGATACAAATTATTCTTCTTGCATCATCTCCATCTCCTGATCTGGCCTTTTTTAAAAGATTATTATTGGCAGATGAGGATACAGAATTGATAGTAAGAACGCATAAGCAGTCAGATGAGTTTTATGAAGGAAGATTTCCTGATCAAACAGCTTTTGATGCATGTAATCTGTTAATTATGCTGGATTTTCCTTCTAATTCAATACCTACTTATCTTTGGCAAAGGGTACAATCAGTTATTGTGAACAAACAAAAACCATTTATGTTTTTTGCAGGCAGAAATTTTGATATAGACAGAATCAATTCTCTTGAAAATTTTATGCCCTGTACTATTGAAAGAAAACTGATTATAGAAGCAGAGTCGCCGGTCATACATCGGGAAAATGAATCTCATCCGCTTTTAATGTTTGATAATAATATTCCATCCTGGAATTCATTACCTCCAGTTTTCCCTGCCTGTACAGTGTCTAAAATTAAAACCTATGATAAGATATTATGTGAGACAACAAAAGAAATATATTCTGGAGGATCATCTTTTACCAGGTATCCTTTGCTTATTGTTCATCAGGCAGGAAATGATAAGTCAATCGTTTTTTTAGGATACGGCTTTTATAGATGGGATCTGGTTATGTGGGGGATAGGAGAAACTAATGAATTACTTAAGGGGTTTGTGGGGAATGCTATACGGTGGTTGTCTGTTCGTGGAGAAAATGACAGAATTATTCTTAAGACGAATAAGTATAATTACAGATCAGGAGAAAAGGTATTTTTTTCAGTACAAGTTTATAATCAGGTTTATGAGCCATTATCAGATGCTGTTGTTAAACTAAATATTAGCACTCCGCATAGCACTGATGAAATACATATAAAAGAGATGGGGGATGGCAGATATACTGCAGAAAAAAAATTTTTTGTTCCTGGTACCTATAAAATATCATCAGAGGTTTTTAAAAACAACACGTTGCTGGGGAGAGATGAAGAAGAGTTTTCTGTAGATAATTTTAATCCGGAATTTATTAATACACAGGCAAATTTTGATATTTTAAAAAATATTTCTTCGGTTTCCGGAGGTAAATTTCTTAATACTGCAAATTTTGATTCATTTGATCAGTTTATTCAGTATGAAACTAAACAAATTGAAATATCAAAGGAAGTTGAATTTTTTCAGTCACCATGGATATTGGCATTAATAATTTTCTTTTTATCTATAGACTGGTTTTTAAGAAAAAGAAACGGTATGTTGTAGTTTGAAGAATTCTGAAAAAGAAGAAATCGATACATTATACGAAGTTTTAAATTTTTAAGTATAATAGGGAGGGGTAATGGCTGAATTTGAAGTACATGCAGATACAAATAAAAACCGTGTTTATGTCAGGATTGAAGGATCTCTGAACATTGAAGAAGCTGAACAGCTTAAAGAAGCTTATGCTGATGCAGTCGACAAATGCAGTCCTAATTTTACGGTTTTAAATAATGTGGCTGAACTTCGTCCTTGTATATCGGAAGTACAGGAAATTTTAAAAGAAATTACTGATATTGCTCACCAGTCCGGTGTAGGCAAAGTAGCCAGAATTGTGGGGGAAACCCCAATTGCTGGTCTGCAGATTGATCGGATCTCTAAATCAGAAAGTCATTATCATGGTGAATCTTTTAAAAGTATTGATGAAGCTGAAGCTTATCTTGATGGAGAAAATAGTGATTGAGTTCAAGATCCAAGGTTAATCCAACGCTCG
>CAZETW010000046.1:0-8731 GCA_964515295.1 uncultured bacterium
ACAAACTATGGTTAAAACATCTGTGCAAAAATACATACTTGTATCAATTGGGGTACTCTCAGTCGGACTTGCCATTGTTGGCATTTTTCTCCCTCTGCTTCCCACTACCCCATTACTTTTGTTGGCAGCTGCCTGCTTTGTGCGAAGCTCAGATCGATTATACACCTGGCTTATCACCCATAAATGGTTGGGCCCTTATATACGTAACTACCGGGAACATAAAGCTATCACCAGAAAAGTAAAGATAACAACTCTGGTCTTGTTATGGGGAACGATTGGGTATACTGCATTTAAAGTTATCTCTTATTGGCCCCTCCGTATCTTATTGATGCTCGTGGCAATTGGTGTCACGATACATGTATTGAGTATGAGAACGCTGACAAGGGAGATGTTTTCCACCTCAGATCTTGAAAATGATGATGGGTGTGTTCATCAAGATTTTTCGGATGGAACAGAAAGTGAAAAATAATGTATGGATCAAAAGAACGGGACGGAATCTATTTTCCGGGAGGAACAAGGGGTCAGACAATTCTGGATTTGACTGATCATAATTATTATTGGAGTGATCAGCTGGCATGCGTTTGTAGAGCAAATTGTGATGAAAGGATAATTTGGAAAGGTTGTCAATCGTATCAAATATTTACCTAAAAGCTGTATTGAACTTTAAAATAGGCCATATCGTTATCGCTGTACTGCCCGAAGCGTCCCTCCTTACCTACAAAAAAATTAGCGCCTAAAAGAATCTCAAACCCATCTGTTAGATCATAATAGACCCGCGGACGGATCAGAGCGTCACTGTTATTCAGACCTATATACATAAATAACTCCAGCTTCAAAGTCTCACGGAGGAAATCCCGCCGGGCCAAAAAGGTCAGGGTATTTTCGAATTCATCCTGTTCGATCAGATCTTCATAATCGAGTATCGCTTGCTGGATGAACTGACCGCTTAAATTAATGTCCCAGAATGTGTAATCTAATCCCAGCAGATAATGCAGGTAATCTTTTTCCACCACTGCATCGGTTGCTGCCGGATCTGCTGTATTGAAATATTTCCCGTTGTAATAAGCACCTTCTCCACGCAAAACGAACGGCCCTATTGGAGAACTAAAACTGCCACCGCCGATAGTTAAACGGTGATGCCGCGGCGTCACAATCAGACTGCTTAACTGCATGGTTTGCGGATCCAAAGTTTTACTGATGTGCATGGTTGGATCGTCGTCCCAGGCATAACCGGCCATGATTTCAAAGTCTATTGCCCGGGTGAGAGCCGAGTATTTGGCAAAGATTTCGCTGTTCTCCAGCGAGCCTTCAACTTTACGATAAGAATGGTCAAATTCCGGTTGTATAGGAAAATCCGTCTGCGGCCGCCAGATTGAATTCTCATCCGGCATGCGCGTGGCTGTAAACACCGGCAGCCAGACCACTTCGAAACTGTGATTACCGAAATAGTAATCGGCCTTAAGTGCTGTAACACCTATGCGAATTTCATCAAAATCGGGCAGCAGGAACTCACGCAGATCCTTGGGTGAAACAATATCGGTGATAAACACACCTTCGGCTTTACCCCAGATGATCTGCTGTTTTCCGATACGCACATCGACTTTGTCAAAATATATATCCATGTATGCTTCCCGCAGATCTATTTCTGTCTGTGTATCGGAAAATTGATAAATATAGGGATTGGCCTTAAAGTATATCCTGTCTTTGCTGTGCACTAAATCCATATCCACCGTGTTTTGAATGATGGAGTATTCATTTTCTTCATTCAGTAAAACTCCGGTATAGTTACGCACATATCCGTTAATACTAATCTTCTGCGCCAATACCATGCTTAGACTGCTTAACATTAACAGTCCGCCTGTCAGTATCAAAAAAAATTTCATTGTTATCCATCTTTTCTCCGATTTCGTGTGAATCATTGTATCCCCCTTTTCATCATACGTTCAGTAAACATACGATCCGGTATTCCTGCGTCAATCTTTAAATTTTTCTGCAGCATATTGGTGGTATGATCTTTTTGCACATTGTGCATCTCAGTGTTGGTGATGATCCAGTAATCCTTTATTTTTTGATAATCTTTTACACTCAGTGTTTTCAAATGCTCGCCATTCTCATCATAAAATTCTTTTTTCAGATCTATCCATTTGTCATTGATTATCCAGGTGACGGTACGTGAATACATATAATCTTCTTCTTTGGGGATACTTTCCACCACATAGCAGTTTTCGCTGTTAAGTTTTTCTTCTCTGAGCAGTGTGTGCGTATCTTCTGCCGGATACCGGTCGCCGAGATCATCATACGTAAAATCCGAGCCCATGAAATAATCACTTTTGCTTTCGCTGGAAATACGCTTCACCTTTCTAAGCGCGGGCAGATAAATCCACTGATCGTCGTCCCGGTCTTCTTCATTATAACTCCAGTTCATAAAGGATGTGTTACGCACATCAGCCGGGGAAATGAAAAACATTATTTTCTTGTCTTCACTGCCGTAATCTTTCATGAATTGTTTGATCTTACGGACCCGTCGGTCACCACGGGAATTGATGAGCGTCATAGTCAGTTCGCCTTCCAGATCTTTTCCAATCGGTCGGTTATACACCTTCTGAATGATCTCCAGTCCGCTCAAATATTTTTGTCCAGAGGACGATAAAGGAAACATAATACATGTGATAAGGATGCTGATAAAAATGTGTTGCAATTTCATGATACACCTCCGATAATTATTTATATTTTTTAAAATATATATTTAGCATAACCAAAAGCAGGTACATAATGGTTACCGTGCCTAAAAAACTGGTGAACATATTCATACTCACCAGAGCACCCAGCGTTCTGTTAGGCGGAAATACCGAAGCCAGCAGCACCATAAATCCGGCAATAACGACCAACGCGTTATACGCAATGGCCCGCCCGGAATGCTGCATGGTCTTAATACCAGTAAGGCGCTGATTGTGAGTTTCAGCAGCATATATTCTGTAACGTTCGATAAAATGCACTGCGTAATCAATACCGATACCTATGGCAATACTGGAAAGAAGAGCCGTAGTTGTGCTCAATGGAATATTCAACAATCCCATAACTCCAAAACTGATGACCGCTGTAATCGTGATGGGAAGCGCACCAATCAAACCTACGCTGATTTTTCTGAACATCAGGGAAAGAAGCAAAATCACAATAATCAGGGACATTATCAGGCTTTTTATCTGTCCTTCCAGAATCAAATCAGTAAAAACAAGTCCTTTGTATCCTGATCCAGCATAGTTAACTGTAACGCCCAGTTTTTTCAATTCTGGTATGTGTTGTTCAATTTTATCGATTGCGCTGTTCAGGGCGATGGAATTATCGCTTTTTAATTGAAACGTCAGGTTGGCTTTTTGATAATTGTAATCAACGACTTTCCACAAATTTTCCGGATCGCCGGACATTTCGTACAAGAGCAAATACTGCGCGATCAGATTTTTTGACTCAGGAATGGTATTGTATTCAGCACTGTCTGCATGCATCACCTTATTCATACGTTTCAGGTAGTCTGTCAGCGCAAAAGAATTTCCAGCGACCTGCAGGGAACATTCCACATCGCTTTGCAGACGATTCACGGCTTTGAGTACAGCGGGTTCTTTAAAAGTGTCTTTGCTTTCGGAAGCCAGAATGACATTCAGAGTCGACGTTCCGCCAAAATTTTCATTGATAAATTTGTCGGTTAAAACGATATCGCTATCCTCTTCGAATTTATCCAGAAAACTGGAATTGATCCAGACCCGGGTTGTACCAAAGATAGAAAGGGCAATAATGACAATAGTGACAAGTAGAGTAATATATTTATGTTTGATTACCGAAAATGACAAAGTATTCAAAAAATTGTTTTCGCCTTTTTTGCCGGTTTGCTGCTTATTCTTCCAGTTCGGTAACCCAAAAACCAGTATGCCGGCTGGTATCAGGAGAAGGGAAAACATCATGGCCGCCAGCACGCCAAATGCAGTAAACAGGCCAAAATATTTGATCGGATAAACTTGTGAAGTGAGCAGAGAAATAAAACCTACTGCAGTGGTCACTGATGTCATTACCACTGGTTTCCACATTTCTCTCAGCATATTCAAGGCAGCAGATTTTTTATCCGCCCATGGATTTTCTCTGAGAAAGATATTCAGATGGCTGTAGAGATGAATGCCGTCAGCCACACCTATAGCGATCAGCATAACCGGAATCATTGTGGATACAGCATAGACAGGAATATTAACAGCCGCCATCAACCCGAAAATCCAAATTACACTGAACACTACTACCAGCAGGGTAAAAATACCTGCTTTGAAACTGCGCTGCACCAACAGCAAAACCACGATTATGACAGCAATCACGATGGGCACCATCCGCTGCATATCACGCGGACCCAGGTAAGCCATAGTCCCTTCCACAATCGGACGACCGGCGACGTACAATTTTTCTGGTCCTTCGTAGTCTTTAGCCAGATCGAGCAAGTGGTTATAAAATTCCTGTGAAAAGGCGTCATCTTTGATTTCGGCAATGATAAGCGTAACGGTTTCGTCTGAACTGACCAGCCGCTCGCCAATCATTTCGTTATCGCGCACACTGGTGCGCAGGGCAGCAAGTTTTTCTTTGCTTTCTGGAACATGCGTGAAAAACGGTTTTACATCAAGTCCGAATTCAGTTCCGGTAATGTTATCCGCAGTATAAAGAGATCTTATGTCATCTTTTTCAATTTCATCCATTTTCTGCAGCTGTTTTGTCAGATCTTTCACCTTCTGCAAAGTACCTGTATTATAAATGCTGTTTTTATTTTCAACAGCAATTATGACCCCATCTTTAATATTGAACCATTCTTCCGCCTCATTACTGTAAACAAATGCCGGATGTTTTTGAGGCATGTACTCATCAAGATCTGTTTCCATGCGCGCGTTCTTTTTCAGTACCATAAAAAACATAATTGTAATAACAAACAGGATTCCGATCACAACTTTGGGGAATTTTAACAATCTCTTCATTAAACTAACCATAAACTTTCCTTTCGTAGTAAGTGTTTACTTACCTTATATATAAAAAAAATTATTTTTTCATAATCATATTAATACTTTTGCATAATTTCTGTCCTTCAATTTGTAAATCAAAGGAAAACTCAGCCAGACGCCATTTCTTTACCAAGAGCCGCAAAGAGCCGGTTATCAGTAAAGCTAATTGCTGTGCCGGTATATCATCTCTGATCTGATTATCTGATTGGCCTTCAGCAATGATTGCTTCTATAATACTTTGACTGTCCTGCATTATTTTAAATACCTGACTGGACAAACTCTTCTCATTTTGAAATATTTCTTCTGAAAAAATCACTGCAGCTATAGCAGGGTTGGCAGTAAAATCCCTGAAACGTTCGGACAACAATTTATCCAGTTTTTCCGGAGCAGTTATGTTCAACTCTTTTAACTTTTGCAGAGCATCACCTTTGTTTTGCCGGAACAGCTGCAATATCCCTGATATTATATCAATCTTACTGTGAAAATGTCGATATAGAGCGCCTTCCGTCCTATCGACTTTTTGGGATAAATTCTTGATGGTCAATTTTTGTATACCTTTTTCAGCAATCAATTCAATAGCTGAGTTGATAATATCCATCTGTTTATCTGTGAACGTATTCATTTTCTTTATTTAGTTAGTAAACGTTTACTCACATTATACTAAATTTTTTCCCTTTTGTCAAGGGTTTTTTTAATTTTTTTTATAGATATTGGTCTTTTTGTTAATTATAATTATATTAATATACTTACAGGTCTTTCCAGGCCGGATTAACGGAAATTGACCATTGCACCTGGTATTATTCACCGTCCTCCGATCTTGTTTCTTGATGAACCGACAACCGGTATTGATGTTGGCAAAAACATCCGGCGCAATTATATTTGGAACGATAAATGCCTTTGTGCCCGTTCTTGTTCCAATGTTTTTAACCGATCTGTCAGCTAAACTGGTATTTTCTTTTCCCCCGCAAGTTTTTGTAGAAAAAATACCGGCCGAAGTTCTTCAGCTGCAATTTTTTCTGGAGATTTGTGGTAATGTTTTGTAAGTTGTCAGATCGCACGAACATACATGTCGATGAATCTGGGTGGGTATCCTGCCAGATCCATATCTTCTTAATCTAAAAAAGTGTAATTGATAAATAAAAAAATCATTAAATTGCTATTATGAAATTTTATTTTTATTTTTATTATATTTATTAAAAGGAGGTAGCTATGAGAAAATTAGTTTTTATGATGTTTTTGTTGCTTGTAGGCACCGTTTGGATTGCCGGTTGCGAAGGAAAGAAAGGTCAGGGTGATAAGGAACCCAACAACTCGATTGAAAAAGCGGGTGAAATAAACCTGGATGAATCTTTTCCTATAAAAATTCATCCAAAAGGAGATGTCGATTGGTTTAAAGTAGATTTGCCTGAACAGGGTTATCTACAAATTCAGGTGGGAGAGTATCCGGAGGAATTAAAACCTGAAGTAGCTTTTGCTTTGTATCAGGAATGGGAGGAGAAAAAAGAAAATAGAATAAGAGGGTGGAACTATTTGCCTGACGCGGTTCCTATACCTGAACAAGGATCTTATTATTTTGCCCTAAAAGATGATTATGATGATGCTTCATCAGAAGAAGCTTTTCAAATCAAAGCGACTTTCTTAAAAGAATTTGACCCCTATGAACCGAACGATACACCAGAAGAGGCTAAATTGATAAAGGTCGGATCAGTAATAAAGCCTGCGATTTATCCTGTTAAAGATGTCGATTGGTTTAAGGTAAGCCTTGATGAGCAGGGATATCTAATTTTAAAGACAAATAATGTTCCTCGGGAAATAACACCAGAAGTTTCTTATTATGTTTATGACGAATGGTCGGACCCCAAGGTTGAAAGACTGAGGAACTGGAGTAAACTTCCTGATGCCTGTTTTATCCCTGATTCCGGAGACTATTTAATTCAGCTTCAGGACGATTATAATGATGCCTGTTCAGAGAACCCATTTGATTTAAAGATCGAATTTCTTGCGGAAATGGATAAAGCAGAGCCTAACAACGCGTTTAGTGACGCAAAAAGTATAAACCGTGGCGATACTTTATCTTTGGCTGTCTTTCCCCGGGGTGATAGAGATTACTATAAGATTAATACTGGAGAGCTGGAAAACCTTAAAATTAAAGGAAAAGGATTTTCTAAAATCGTACCTGAAATCAAATTGCAGGTTTTAGATGAAGACAATCTCACTAAGTTGAATGACGCAAGTAGATGGAAAAAATTGCCCGCGGAATTCGAAGTTGAAAAAAACAAGGAATATTTTATTGTAATTCATGATGATTACGACGACGAGAGTTCTCCTGAAGTTTTTCAATTAATAGTCGAATAAGTCAAAGAGAACTCATAGTATTAAAAAAGAGGCGTGTTGTTACGCCTCTTTTTTACTCAGATATGAGCCGTTCGGATTTTAATCAAAAGTTACAATATTTGACTCAGCAACATAACTGCCGTTCGATACAGCCCGCACCTTTAATTCCAGCTTGACATTCTTCCCCTTACTGCTCAGCGGAAGAGCAATAGCCGTTGACTGAACAAGCTTGTTTGACAGTTTTTTCCAATCCTGACCGGCAATTCTTCCGAATATGTGATATCCTTCACTACCTTGTACAGAATCCCATCTTAAAACAATTCTGTCATCAGTCTGCTGACCTTTTAATTCAAATCCCGCCCGGGCAGATGAAGGTGCAGAAGGTCTTTCCTTTTGACGTTCAGTCGATTCAGGAGGACTCGTCTTTCCAAACTTGAATGAAAAACCGATTTTATGAGAATTGCCGATTGTATTCTCCCGCATCATTACATAAGCATAATCAATACATATATTGTTAATACCCATACCAAAACCTATAGCATAGTTCTTGGTGCCCAGACCTCCCCGCAGGGCAAAAGTAAATGTATTCAGTCTCATCATATATTCCAGACCAGCCGCATATTTCAATGAAGTACCTTCCACACCATCAACATCTTTCATTGTATTAATGTCTGCTGCCAGAGTAAAATTATGAGTATTATCATAATTACCAAATTGAAAAGCTGTTCCAAAATACAGATTTGGATCAAGAGATTCATTCTTCATGTTTGCAGCGACATTTTTGGCAACTACACCCAGTGTCCATATATCCGGTACAACTGATATGAGGGTCCCGAATTCGAATCCGATTCCGGCCCCGCTCCCCTCCTGAGAATAAATAACCCTGCGGTTCAGGCTGGTTCCTATTGAAATCCGGTTGGATAATCTGAGCCCGTAAGAAAGCAGAAAACTATTCTCACTCATAATACTTTTATCACCAAGACGCCCCTCCTCCAGTTCAGCTCCCTGTCTGACCCAGGAAAATCCGACACCGCCCTTATAGAAAGGATACGAAACAGCCAGATAATCAACCATGATCTGACTGATCTCTTCAAAAGCCCAGTGCATAAAACGAATATCTCCGCCGTAAATAAAACTCAGACCAGCCGGATTCCAGTAAACAGCATCAGCATCATATGCCAGTGCAACATAGGCTCCCCCCATACCCTGAGGCCGGGCACCTATCTGAAGATCAGTTTGAGCAAACGATACTGATACACCCAGTATTAAAGTGAATATACAAAGAAATGAAATATATTTATTCATAACTACTTCCTTTATTTGACTATTCCAATCGGTTTCTTTATAATGGTTTGATTGTCATCGTTATCAAT
>CAZETW010000046.1:8831-11429 GCA_964515295.1 uncultured bacterium
ATTTGACTATTCCAATCGGTTTCTTTATAATGGTTTGATTGTCATCGTTATCAATAAACTCAAATACGTAAATATAAATCCCGCTGCCCACAAACCGGTTAAAATCGCTCAGGCCGTCCCATCTTCTTTCAGTAAAAGAACTGACTGGTTCATTTTTTATAAGAGTCCGTACCAAATTTCCGGAAAGATCATAAATGTTCAGAGTAATTTCCCCAGGTTCTGATAATTCGATAACTGCAGTTGTACCCTCATCAGGATTAAAAGGGTTCTGAGTCCAGTAAAAGTTGAATGCTGCTTCTCTGTCATCGTTACCCAGCGCATAAATTGAAAAATGGTTGGTGGTAAAGGTAACGGTATTATTGATTTGATCCCGTGAATCAGCTGTGTTTCTAATCCACTCATTACCATCCAGATAATATACTTGAAGCCGGGATTCATCAAAATCATCGACCATATCCTGATCATAATCCAGATCCAAATGATTGTAGGTCAGGGTAATAGTGACTGGTTTATGAAACACTAATCCTTTCGGTCCAAATTGATGTGCAGTTTTCATAAGAGAAATCCCTTTTAGAGGATCAGGTAAATTATCAGTATTAACTGTATTAATAGTAATCGCCTTTTCTGAGAGTAAAGCTCCGGCAGGAATCTCCACCGTGGTTCCGTCCGGTGACTGCACAGTACCGCCTTTACTGTCCACATATTCGGTATAAGCAGGATTGATATATGTAAAAATAATGAAATTTTCTCCCACATTTCCGGCTCTGTCTGTAATTTCCGCATGTATGATATTCTGTCCCTCTACCAACTTAATATTGCGGGCAAACTCTCTTTCTGAGTTTGGTGGTATGATCACCGGAGAAGTATTTATATTATCAGTTTCTGCATTTTTCACCTCCAGGATAATTTTCCACACTTCACTGGAATCAGGCAAATCATAATAACTTCCTTCCACTAACACTTCCGGCACATAGATCTCTCCGTTGACAGGTACGGGCAGAACATTGAGGGAAATGGAAGGCTTAATATTATCAATAATCACTCTTCCTGTGATCTGTCTGTTATTGGGAACAATGTCAGAAGCATCAATAGTGAATGTAAATGTATCAGTCTCAGTTGTGGTTACCTTCAGACGGGCAGTAAAGATACCGTCATTGGATACTGCATCACCTTTTTCTCCGTTATCCACCATTATATACCCAGATGCAGAATTGGCATCAACTAAAGCAGACTTCAGGAGGATACTGGTTGAATTTAGCTGCGTTGTTGCTTCTTTTACCAAAGCGGAAATAATTATCCATTGACCATTATGGGCAGCTGTCTGATCTTCCGGATAAACGATGTGAACATTTTCTATGGTGGGAGCAATACGGTCTACAATAAATTTCAGGGATACAAATTTACCCCATTTACCCGATACATTCTGTCCGTGAATATACACTGTATGCTGACCTTCTGACAGATCAGCAATAGATAGCGGTGCTGTTACATCTTCTATGGGAGAATCAAAATCATCATCTACAGGGTTCAAAGCCTGCCCTTCACCTGCAACACCGATTACATCGATGAAATATTCTGCTGCTTTGATATTAGCATCATTGTCTGTAACAGTTGCAGTTATGACATTGTCAGTATTTAAAATATCATCCGCATCATCCAGTGCCAGAGAGGTTACAACAGGACCTGTATTGACAAGATACAGGGAGGTGGTACCGGTTCCCACCAGACCGACACTGTCAACTGCTCTGGTTGTCAACACATAACTCCCGTTCGGTCTGGTATTGGTCTGGCTCAGGGTATACCGTATTCTGTAGGTTCCGTCCCCGTTATCCTGAACAGCTTCAGAACCGGAAACATAGGATACATCCATGGTACTGAAATCACAGCTCACTTTATATCCGGGAGCATCAAAGGTTGCCCGCAGGAGTATGGTCTCTCCATTAGAATAGATAGTATCCGGATCCAGACTGATCAGACTTACGAATCCGGGTGGAGTGTTATCCAGCACCACACTGCCGGTCAGCTGATCACTGTTGGGAACAATATCTGCCGCTTCAACTGTGAAATCCAAGGTATCAGTTTCACTAGAGGTCACTGTCAGCTGAGCCGTAAAAATGCCATCACCTGCTGAAGCATCTCCGGAAGTCCCGTCATCCTTCATCACATATCCGGTGGAGGAATTGCTGTCTACCAAAGCAGAACGGAGCAGTATGGTGGAAGAATCCAGCCGGGTGGTTTCTTCATAGAGCAATGCAGAAATGGTGATCACCTGCCCGTTTCTAACTGCAGACTGGCCAGCCGGATATTTCACTGACAGATTAGCAATTAACGGAGGCATCCGGTCCACAATAAAGGAAAGGGAATTGATACTCCCCCATTTACCAGACTCATTCTGGCCCCGTACATACAGAGTATGCTGTCCTTCTGAAAGTTCAGAAATAGACAGAACTGCAGTTACATCTTCTGTTAAAGAATCAAAAGTACCATCCACAGGTGACATGGAGATCCCGTCACCGGCTTCTCCGATCACATCCACAAAATATTCTGCTGCCTGAATAGTGGCATCGTCATCGGTTACAGATGCATAGATCACATCAT
>CAZETW010000046.1:11529-23396 GCA_964515295.1 uncultured bacterium
TCTGCTGCCTGAATAGTGGCATCGTCATCGGTTACAGATGCATAGATCACATCATCAGCATTCAGGATACTGTCTGTATCTGTTAGGGTCAGATTGGAAATCACCGGACCGCTGTTATCCAGGAGCAGACGGATAGTACCGCTGTCGGTTAATCCTACCGGATCAGCTGCTGTTGCGGTTATGGTATAGCCGCCGCTGGATCTGCTGTTGGTCTCTGCTATTGTATAACTTATGGTATAGGTTCCGTCTTCGTTATCCTGGACAGTTTCGGAACCGGAAACATACTTATTATCAATCGTCCCAAAATCACAGGTCACTTCATATCCGGGAGCATCAAAGTCAGCCTGGAGTAGTATTGTCTCCCCATTGGAATAGATTGTATCCGGATCCAGACTGATCAGATCCTCAAACACAGGGGCAGTATTGTCAAGATATACATCAGCTGTGACCTGACTGTTATTGGGAACAATGTCCGCAGCATCAATGGTAAAGTCATACATACCGGTTCCTGTAGACGTTACTGTGAGCTGCGCAGTATAGATCCCGTCACCGGAAACTTCATCTCCGGAAGTGCCGTCATCCTTCATCACATATCCGGTAGAGGAATTGCTGTCCACTAAAGGAGCTCGCAGCAGTATGCTGGCTGGATCTACCAGGGTAGTGGCTTCATAGATCAGAGCGGAAATGGTGATCACCTGTCCGTTTCTAACTGCAGGTTGATCTTCCGGATAGGTTACTTTCAGATTAGCAATAAAGGGTGCCACACGATCCACCATAAAATTCAGGAAACTTACTACACCCCACTTTCCGGCCTGATTCTGTCCCCGCACATACAGAGTATGCTGCCCCTCTGATAGATCTGCGATGGACAGCGCTGCAGTTATATCCTCTGTTAACGAATCAAAAGAACCGTCTGTAGCACTCAGAGCTGTTCCCTCTCCTGCTGCCCCTATCACATCAATAAAATATTCAGCAGCCTGAATGTTGACATCATTATCCGTGACAGTAGCAGTGATCATATCATCAGTATTCAAAATACTGTCTGCATCAGCCAGGGTTAAACCGGATACTACCGGTCCGCTGTTGGAAAGAGTCAGAGAAATATTGCCGCTGCCGGTTAATCCGACCTCGTCAGTCGCATAAGCTGTTACCAGATGACTGCCATTGGACCGGCTGTTAGTCTCAGATATGGTATACCTTATAGTGTAAGTTCCATCTCCGTTATCCTGTACTGTTTCGGAACCTGAAACATACCTGGAATCTATAGCACCAAAGTCACAGATCACATCATACCCGGAAGCGTCAAAAGTAGCTAAAAGCAGTATGGTCTCTCCGTTGACGTAGACCACATCCGGATCCAGACTGGCCAGACTCACAAACACAGGAGCGGTATTATCAAGGGTAACAGTGACCTGAGGGTTGAAGGTATTGTTAACATTATCAGTGACAGTAGCAGTCAGGGTTTTATCTCCGTCTGCCACTCCATTGGCAGCATCAATGGTATAGGTTGCTTCGTAAATACCATCGCTGTCCGCATCAGTCAGGGACAGATCCGAACCTGCCTGATCATCCAGAAGCTGAAGCTCGGCCAGGGGGATCACTGCTGTTAATCCGGTTTCCAGAGCATAATAGGCAAATTCTATGGTATCTCCGTTTTTAACTTTATCCGGATCAGCAACAAGCGTGCCTGCCGGAGGCTGGTTGTCCGTTACCACACTGACAATATTTGAAACACCGGTTTTACCATTATTATCCGTGGTTCTCACCTGGATAGTATGAGTTCCGTCCGGAAGGCTGGATGTATCCCAGGAGTGGCTTCCGGTTCCGCCGGTATCCGGCGATGCACTGGTAACTGCTGTCCAGGTGCCTCCGTCGATAGAGATCTGGGTGGAGCTCAACGTACTTGGTGCCACAGGATTAGCGGTAAAATTAACTGTTTCTGTACCTTGCACTTCTGAAGATGGTGTCGGACTGTCAATAGTAACCGAAGGTGTGTTCTCCGTTGTTACCAGAACCGTAGGAGAAAAATTCTCTATTCCGATAGAATTTACCGCCCACACCTGTATTATATGTTCTCCGTCCGGAAAGGGAGAAGTGTCCCAACTGTAGGTAGTGGAATAAGACGAAGTACTGGAAGGAGTATACTCCTGCATTAAATTCCCATCAATGTATACCCGTACTGTATCTAAAATCAAGGGTGAAGGGGTACTTACTGAAAAAGAAACATTATTTCCGGCACCGGAGAGAACTGCATTGGGAGCAGGAGAGGTAATCTGAATAGTAGGATCATCCACACCTGATACTCCTCCTTCATTATTGATAAAAATATCTATGGGAACTGCAACAGTATCCAGTTCACCATCATATACCATATATACCAGCCGTAAAGGCGTAGTGGGAGATTCATCGATCGCCCGGGTATTCAAGGTCCCTGTCCAGATGGCCAGACTGTCATCTTCTATTTTTGCCATGTCACCACTTAAAAGGGTAGTAACTGTGCCGGTGGCCTGATCTTCTTTTCGTACTTCATACCCAATGTAATCAATACCGGTTTTGGGATTTGCGTCTGAGGGATCCAGCGCATAAATTGCCAGGGGATACTCCCCGCTCAGGGTGTCACCGTCCTCAGGATAGATGGGCTGAATAAAAGGACCCCCGGTCTGCAGAACTCCCCACCCCAGGGCATTATACACCGGATCAACCGGATCAATCTGTATTGCTTCCTCATTGATGGTGGCACTCCACCAGTATTCCCGGTCATTACTGCTGTCATAGTATTTAAAAATCATATTTACAATATCACCGGATGAAATAGACAGGTCTTGTGCGTCACCGCTGGACAGAGGAGTGCTGAACTCAACTTCCCAGTCCACACCCACTGACCCAGCATCACCGTTGCCGTTATCGCCGGCATCTGCTGTCCAGGTGCTGGTATCAAAATAATAATCCTGAAAGGTACCGCTGCCTGTCACCCGCATGGCATGATCATATACCGGATCTCCCCCCTCGGTTAAAATATAATTTCTGTCCCCGCCGGAGGCACCCTGATCAAAATAAACCGCCAGATAATCAGATGCTGCCGGGCTCACATTTTCCAGTATAAAACCAAACAGCAGATTATCCGGACCGGACTGTTCTTTTATTTTAAAGGAGGCGTCGATCTGATTATTATCAAAGTCTGAAAATTTTATTGATTTGGAAAATGCATACCGCCAATCATCATCACCGGAAACATTGCCATCGATAGTGGGCACAATATCTTTGGCAGCCAAAGCTACTGTTTTCCTGTCTGAAATACCTGCACCAATGGTCTGAATTTCTCCCCATCCGGTTTTTCCGTTACTGCCGGTTGCCGAAGGATCAGTTTCGTGAGCATTAGTTTGATACCAAAAATATTCATTCCCAATGTTATCAGTTATTTTGGGGAGTATGTTCACCTCATCTCCTGCAGTCAGATTTAGATAACTGTTATTGGCATCCCCGGTCTTCTGCAATGGCATGCTCAGTTCAAAATTGTATAGTCGTAATCCTCCAGCTCCTTTCCGAATTCCAAAACCATGTGCAACGGTTGTTGTGTTCGCAGTCCAGGCTGAACCGTCCCAGTGACCGTCATCCGGCTCCGGCGCAGATCCATCAGCTACTATAGTAACATAATACTCTCCTGGGGAACCTGAGGAACCTTCTAGAGTACCGCGAGGCGACTGATCGAAATACAGCGTCAAACGGTTAAGATCTGAAGCATTGGGCAGTTCTATAGCAGCCCCTATATACAGAGAATCACTATCATTGGCAATAAGAAAAGTAGCAGTACGGGTATCATTGGTAGTATCTCCATCGACCGCAAAGGTCATAACCCGGACGTAACTGCTCACCCAGTCTGTGGGATCAGTAGAAGCAGCGATCTGACCATCACTGACATCAGGCCGGGTTGCATTGGTCACCCGGTAACTTAACAGCTGCAACGCATCACCCACATCAGCTGCCCTGATGAGCTGAAAAAAGAAAAAAGAGAAGAGCAAATATATTAATGCTAATTTTTTGCTGAACATTACTAACCCTCCGATAAATAGATGTTTATTATTATTTCTGCAACTTTTATGCCATATAACTGTTATAATATATATAGAGAGAGTTTACAAAAAATTAAGAACTATTGTAATTATGTACTTTTTAGCTGTAATTTACTGAAATTGTTAATTTTAAGATTCAAATTCAAACTAATTTCTTTTAAATAGTAACGATAATTATAAAATATATATTAATTTCTTTTTGAAATATCACCTGTCGTTTCAACTTGAAATGCAAGTAAGTGGTAAATTTTCAGCCACTTACTTGCATTTATATCTGTGTAAATCGAGACATAGGGTTGTCCAAAAATTCTAATGATTAAATATCCTGTCCACCATACAATCCGCGGTCTGCAGTTTATTCTACTCTCTGTTTTCTGATCTCAAGCTTCGGAAAGTTATATCCAAGACCAATCGAATGTTCTAAAACTCATACGCTCAAAAGTTCTTAGGTTATGAAATTCCGATAACAGTCCTTGTTAAATTATGAACTTGTATTTAAAAATAATTAGTTGTGAGATAAAAACTAAAAATGCGTCAGATAATACATCTTGATTTCTCTTGAAAAACCTGATAAATCTTTATTGTTCTCTAAAATATTCTTGAGGTCAAATTCAAAAAAAATATGATTCGAAAAATTCCATCGTACTCCGCAGTTAATATATCCTTTACCGGAACCCAGTGCCTGAGTTGTATTATCATCTAACCCCATATCAAGTTCTGCTAAAATCAACAATTCAGCGTTTATCCATTTATGGCATCCGGCAAATAAATTCAGTGAACTGTCATCATCATTTTCCAGGCTCCAGTTAACTCCGCAATGAATTCCCAATCCACCTAAAAATGATGTATTCTTACTTGCTACTGCATATACTCCTTTTGATTTGATCAAATATCTTTTTTTATCCTTATTATAGCTGCCATATCCCTGTGAATTAAATCCTAATAAAATTGCCGGAGTAAGATATTGTTCTCTGAATAATAGATACCCAGTGCGAACACAGGGTAAAGGATTCATATTTACATTTCCGGAACCAATGATATTCTGCCCGCCATAGGATATACCGATAAAAAATCTATTGGTAATGCCTACAGAAAGAGTGGATAATAGACCGCCGTGAGCATACATTCTAAGCTGTGACTGAATCTGACCAGACTCCAGTATCTTGGCAGTAGGGTTATCAATTAATATATCCAAATAAAGACTCCCCGGCTGGGCTCCAAGCGGGTCAGAAAAAAATAAAATAATTAGCAGTAATACAATAACTTTCTTCATATATCAAAACTATTGGTCAGATTGTTACATGGTATAGGAAATATCAACATATATTTTCTGTAAATCTATCTTTTCTTTTGCAATTAAATCTTGCTCACTTCCTTCATGTTCCCAGGAAGTATTACCAACACCGATATTAAAGGAAAATTTATTTGAAAATACCACTCCCGCTCCAAAGGTTATTGTTTTTCGGTCCCAGGATGATTTTGCATTTCTGATAGGTGAATTATAAACATTGTAACCACCTCTGAAAATCAGATCAAAATCCTTAATACCAGGTACGATAAATTCTCCGCCTATATAATAATTTAATCTTTTTTCTAAATTACGTCTGAGGAATTTATTTTCCTCAAATTTATTGCCAATAGGGGGAGTTGTGGTATATTCTATCTGACTGTAATCTTTAAACTCTATATCTCCGGTTATACGGATATAATTATAATTGAATGCTGCTCCGCATCGGAATATCCAGGGAGACTGAACTTTAAATTTTCCATACCCTGATTCAGTTGAATCGGGTACAGGTTCATATCCGGGGTACACGTCTTCTTGTATAATTACCTCCCAATCCTCTTTTGCCTCTAAATTGACCGGTGATTTTATAACTCCACCCAAGGAAAAATGTTGATCCCGGGTTCTGGCAAGAAAACCAAGAGAGAAATTTATCCCCGAATATTCTTGTTTGTAATGATCTTGCATCATTATATCGGACAACATATACGTTGTGGTTGTATCAAAAACACCATCTCCATCAGTATCAATATCTACATCATAAATACCGCCTAATTCCTTGAAATTCCAGGTATACTCTTTGACCCCGCTCCAAAAATTTATTCCACCTCCTACAAAAAGGTCAGGAGCAGCTTCTATGGAAACACCGACAGAAGTTTGAGACAACACTCCTTCCTGATACTCCTCCGCACTGTCCCAGACATCAAAATCTACCAGATACTCTGTGGAATTAATTTCTACCGGACTGGTGAAAACAACAGGTACATTCCGGGCAGTTATCAGCTCTTTCCCAAAATCCCTTACTCTGTTATACCCTATTCCGATGACTAAACTCCCCTGAGTAGTCGGAAGAGGTATAGCAGCTCCAAAAGAATTAATCTTGGAAAAAGATGCATCCGTGGTTGAATCATATCCGAAAAAGGTAGCTTTATTGGTAATCTGTAAACTAGAAAAAGATCCGGAAAAAGTAAAATCCGTAATCTGACCTAATCCAGCCGGATTATAAAATAATGCATAGTGATCATCAGAAACTGCTGTATAAGCTCCGCCCAGACTTAAAGGACGTGCTCCGACTTCAATTCCATATCCAGTTGTAAATGGGGTTTTGGGTATATATTGACTGTAAAGAAAACTAACATTTATCATTAAAACTATACATATTAATTTCTTCATTACTAGTAACTCCTTAATTAAAAATACTATTTATTAAAAATACTATTTGTTGTATAGATAGAATTCATACTATGAACATGATAAAAATTGATCCCATCGAAGCTGTATTTAACCGTATTTAATGTATAAAAATATTATTACCATCCAAAATTAATATAGTTATATAACTCTTTAATAATAAGAATTATATAACTATATCTCCACTGCTTTTGAGGATAATTTGTTTTAATACCATTTATTTATTTTTTCTGGAACTGCTTCCAGAACTTCTGCTGCTGGATGATCTGTTGCTGCTGGAGCTGGAACGTGAAGAAGAACTTCTTGATGAAGAACTTCTGCTCACTGAAGAGGAACGGGATGAACTGCCGGAACTACGGACACTGCTACTGCTACTTCTGCTTCGGCTGCTGCTCCGGGAACTGGGAGAATAAGACCTGCTGGAGCTTGAACTGCGCGTACTTCTTACGCGACTGCTTCTACTACTGGTTCCTGATGATGATGAACTCCTTCTCCGGGTTATATTTCTGCTGCTGGAATGAACATCCGTATAACTGCTTCTTCTGGTGGTATAAGAAGAAGATCTGCTGCTCTGCGTTCTGTCTGCAGATCGAACATCTGAACTTGAAGATTTTGCCAGTCTGGTTCCGCTGGCCAGTCTTATCCCTGATGAAGAACGTTCACCTCCCCTGATTGTGCTGGCTGTTGCGCTCCCATCAGAAGATGAACTGCCTGATCTGCGTACCAGCGATCCTGATCTTTCCTGGAAAGATCTCTGCTGCTGTGTTCCTTCCTTAAAGTAAGTATACCCGTATCCATCATAATAACCACTGTAATATCCGCTGTAATAACTCCAGTAGGGATTACCCCAATTATTCCAATAAGAATAGTACCAGGGTGAAAAATACCAGTTATATCTGTATCCATATCCATAATAAAAAGGATTTCTGTACCAATATGGAGTCAGGTAGAAATATGAGTCATATAATGAATAGTGATACCAGTAAGGTGAAGAATAATAATAATCATACCCATAATAACCGGGGCCGTAACCACCATATAAATTTATGGTAGTATGAGGTCTTTCGTCATAATAATCATATTCATCATATTCATCGTATTCATCATAATTATATTCATCATAATTTGGATATTCCCTGTAACTGTATTCTGAACGGGGAACCATTATCTTGGTGTAACAACCAGTGAAGAAGGCCGCAATAACTACTGATAAAACAATCAATGTAATTTTTTTAAACTTCATAATAGGCCTCCCTATTTTTATTTAACTCACTATTTTATACGAAATTACTCTTAGAAAGTTCCTGTATTGTAAAATCTGATTTACAACTACAAAGTAGTAAACAATTACACCATTGTCAAGGAAAACTTTATATAACACCTTATCTGTATCGATTCAGTCAAGAAGAAATTCCCGGGTACGTTTCAAACCCGGTACCGGTACAATGGGATGACCATTTTTACTGATCTGAATGTCTTTGGGCCAGATAAATTTTGAATACATACTCTGGTAGTAATCCAATGTATAAGGTAAAAGTTCAATATAAATTCTTCCTTCATCATCGCTTTTCGTTACTTGTGAAGTTAAACCAAAATCCACTTCACCTAAAAAGGAACGAATAATAAAGCACGGCAATCCCCTTCCACTTTCAAATTGACGCATCTGGGTTGCAATATCAATAATTGCAGAAACATCCAGGGGGTACTCCCGGCTCCAGGATAATTGTAAGGGTAATCCGGCAATATAGAGATGATGAAATTCAATACCAGCTTCTCTTAACTTAAAGGAAATCTTAGTGATCTCATCACCGCAGTCATTAATAAAAGGTAATAAAGGTGTGTTATTGTAAACAGTAATCCCTTTGTTACGTAAATTACCGGCAATTTCTTTATGCTGGGGAGTGATTTCACTTGAATGTAAAAACTGCGTCTCGATTTCCAGTCTTTTGGGATTAGCAATAGACAACTGGTTTAATCTTCCCAATTGATTAATCAGTGAATAGGTAAAGAGCTCGGGTTTATAATTAAATCTATGGCTTCGTAAACGAACTGTGGAAATATGGGGTATCTGCTTTAATTTCTGAAAAATCTTCTTCAAGTAATATAAAGCATTAATAACATCCATCTTTTGGGATATGACAATATCAGTAATATTTTCATCCTCTCCAATATATTTCATATTTCTATCCAATTCTTCAGAATCAATTTCCATGTCCATCTCAACTCTGGTTTTATGAGTTCTGAAAAGGGTTTTAGAATTGGTTGGAACTACAGACTCCCTGAAACGCTGATCATCCAGAGCTGTAGCTTGTAATTGCCGGAGATACTCCCCCGTTTTATCTGTATTTGTTTCTGTCAGTTCCTGTTCCGGCGGAAAAAGAGCATGAGTGGTTTTATGTACTCTTGAACCCCACAGCAGTGATTTATCTCCGATTTCAGCCCTGAACTTATTATCAAGTGTTCCTTCTGAATTCACCCGGGCATTTTTTTTGAATTGCAGGATAGGAGCAAAAGAACTGTAATACTCCTGAGTATAGGGTGTACGGATCCATATATAATTACTGTCATCCTTATCTATTTCCACAGCCCAGCCGCTCAGATTCCAGTCTATCTTTCCAATATGAGTGGCAGTACAGGTACGAGGGACGGCTCTGTCCGATAAATGAGCCCGCAGGTAACCAGCCAGATTTATGCCAGCCGAAATTGTCGTAACATAGGTACGGTTTCCCTTAATAGGACTGCAGGGAATGTAGATATAATGCATTTCTGCTCCGGCACTGCTTAATTTGTTATAAAGTTTAACCAGTTCAGGACCCTGATCATTACAATTTTTTAACAGCGGTGTTTGTACATAGACTGGTATACCGCTTTGAGTTAATTCAGTTATAATATCCAGACTTTCAACAGATACTTCATCCGGATGAATAAAATGAGTCGCAATTTCCAGTTTCTTGCCTTTCTCCAAACATTCCAGATGTTTTCTCTTCAGATAGTTTAACCAGAAGGAATTTTTATCATAAAAAAGATAGGGGTAGTAGGAAATTGACCGTGTCGCTATCCGAAGAGTTTGTATATGAGGAATATTTAGTAAACCATTGACTGCATATGTAAGTGTTGCCCGGTTCATAAAAGGATCACCCCCGGTTAACACCACTTCTTTCACATCCGGGGCAATTCGAACATACATCAAGGCATTCTTAACATTTTCCTGTTTTGGAGATCGCTGATTTCGACATTCTTTATGTTTTCTGAAACAAAACCGGCAGTAAACCGGACAGGTCATATTCAATACAAAAATTAACCGATTCCGATACATCTGCTCTACTATACCCCGGTGAAACTGACCAACCCAGGTATGCACTTCACCCTCCCGGTTGAGCTCATCAATAAATGGCATATACTGGTAGGCTACTGCTTGAGATAACCTCATCTGACGAATAATATGCATGGATAGTCGTACAGGGTATCGGTCAATAACTTTCTGGAGCTTTTTTTGTCCCTCCGGGCTAACTGTAATATTATTCAATCTCATAAGCTGCTTGACACTTTTTATTTTAATAAATTTATTCCCTGGAATAAGTACTTCAAGAATTGATAAAACTAAAAGATACGGTAATACTATTTTGTTTATTTTTATAGTATTAGTTTTATAACAATTAACCTTCTCGATTTGACGGATCACATTAGTGAAGAAACCCTGAGTATCCTTATCATACCCTGCAGCCTTCAATAATCTGGTAAATTTAGTATTGCCATCACCTTCACCAATAATGGAATAAAATTCTTTTCCGACAATATTTATCTCTCCGTAATGTTCCAGAAAATAAATTGTAGTGTTTACCAGAGACTCTAAAGATATTATTTTCTTTTCATTTGAATTCTTAAAGGTAACATGAAGTGATATTTCTTTAAAACTCATATACTAGCTCCCATATTATTGATCCAACTAAATTAACGAAAATAATCAACAACCTTTATTCAAAAATAAATATTGAAAAAATTTTAGGAAAAGTCAAGTTGAATGCAATTAATTACTAAAAAAATATTTATAAATTTACTGTTTATGCCCGGCTAAATAATCACTGAAGTCAGAAATTGTACTGATCCCTAATTCCTGGGCATGATCTTCTCTCATTGTCAAGGTATAGGTATTGTTAAATCCCAGCGGGTTCAGCCAGATAAGATGATATTTTTCTTTGAATACTCTTTTTACAATTGCGTAGGTTGTTTCAGCATCTCTTACATTTTCTCTGTTTAGAATATTTAAAAGTCCGGTTCCGGTATACTCTACATAGAGATCAATATCACCAGATCGTAAGGCATTGAAACAGATCATGGTTCCACCCAGATTAAGTTTACGCCGCACCCTGATCTTCATTTTTCTTTCCAGCAGCAAAGCAATTATTTCTCCGATTATTTCCTGTTCAGTAAAATGTTTTCCTCCAACAGTAAAAGCAGCTTTTCCATAATTCGGTTTCTTAGGTAAGGGTTGTATAAGTTCTCTTTCTAATAAAAAATCTCTGGCAATATTTTCAGCCTTCCGCCCCTTCTCATCAGCCAGAAAATTCAAATACTGCATAGTGGAATCATCTATTTGATTTGTGATTAAGGACAGAACTTCCTTAATATCAGGATAATCTTTTAGAGTCTGTTCTTTAATAAGAGGAACAGCATAGTATGGGGGAAAAAACTTCTTATCATCTTCTAATACTTTTAATCCGTAAGCAGGAATACGGCCGTCAGTAGCAAACGCATCAATAACATCCACTGCCCCGCTCGCCAGGGCTCTGTACATGAGTCCCGGATCCATTTGTAAAGGGGGACGCTCAAATTCAAGTCCGTAATGTTTCTTTAACCCTTTATATCCGTCCGGACGGGAAAGAAACTCAGCATCAAACGCTGCTCTTAATCCTCCGTTCCTTGAATACGGAGAAACAATAATAAGGAACAAGACGATACTTATTATACAGATAAAAATTATAATTGCTTTATGTTGTAAAGACATGAATCAATCCATTTAAAAGATATTTTTATAAATTTATATAATCTTATACATGTTCAAATAAATAAGCAGTCTACACTCAATAAACAGCTTTCACCTA
>CAZETW010000047.1:0-22770 GCA_964515295.1 uncultured bacterium
GTAAGCTGATCAAGAAATAACCCGCCGTATTTGGGAGTATTTTTTTTAGTACTGCCATGTACATTATGTAAAGTCAGTCCGTGCAGTGGTGATGATTTCCTGCTATCAATAATTACCGGGACCGACATCTTTAATGGACTGGCGGGTTTCTGTGCTTGAATTTTATTTATAATATTAACCTGATATTCTACTGTATGCCACAGATCAAAATCATGATTGCCGGGTATATAAACAATCTGACTGTATTTGTTGCTTGTGGACTGAAGCAGATTATCCTCAATCAGATGCTGAAAAAAAAATCTGCCGATCTCAAAGGAAACACTGTAATGAGCTATGGAAAAATCAAGTATGTCTCCTATAAGTACCAGATAATCCAGTGGTTTTCCATTAAAGGCAGTATGAATTGCATTTCTGAACTCTTTATACCTGCTACCCAAACCTATCTGTTGAGTCTGAGGATTCTTAAATGCCATTACTGACATGGGATCCCCAAAATGAGTATCTGAGATCATAGCGATCCGCATTAATTACCCCCGCATTAAAAATCTTTGTATCTATTGGAATCAATATATTTTTTGTATATATCCGGATTCCAAAACAGTAGTTTATCTACACATCCAGAGTAATACTGATAGGACAATGATCAGAACCCTGAACAGTTTTATGAATTATAGACTCATTCACAGCAGGAGCAAAGCTGTTATTAACACAATGGTAGTCAATTCTCCATCCAATATCTTTTGCCCTGGCATTGAACCGGTATGACCACCAGGTATAGTGACCTGGCTGATCAGGATGAAATTTCCGAAAAGTATCAGTATATCCTGCAGCAAGAAAAGTACTCATCCACTCTCGTTCTTCAGGGAGATATCCGGCATTTTTTTCATTTGCCTTTGGATTTTTCAAATCAATTGCAGTATGAGCAATATTAAAATCTCCACACAGTACAATATTCTTTCCTGATTGAACCAGCCGGTTGCAGAGATCAAGAATAGTATTACAGAAAGAAAGCTTATAATCAAGTCTGTTTCCATGCCCCTGACTGTTTGGAAAGTAACAATTGATCAGTATAAAAGACGGATAATGAGCTACTAACGTACGGCCCTCTGTATCAAATTGTTTATCACCGAGCAGTTCTGTCTTTACAGGTTCGGTTTTACTGTACAGTCCAACTCCACTGTATCCTTTCCGCTCTGCAGGATGCCAATAACTCTTATATCCTTCAATATTTTTCAGGTTTTCCTCCAGTTGTTCCGGTGTGGCCTTGATCTCCTGAACAGCCACTACATCCGGCTCAGTTTTTTTTACCCACTCAATAAATCCTTTTCTGGCACAAGCTCTGATACCATTCACGTTCCAGGAATATAGCTGGATCATGTACACTCCTTTTATTTGAAAATAAAATGTTATCAGATATATTTTAATTAATTAAAATGAAAAATACAACATGCGTTCGTTATTTTACAGGAACTCTTATTTTTCTGGGTAAAAATTCAGAAGCCAGACTTTTTATACATTGATCAATAATTGTGTGTGCGATTCTTTTTTGTATAAATTGCGGATTTTCATGGCGTATGGTCATATCTTCTTCTGATCCTTGACAATGATTATTATATAATACCCTTCCACTTTCAATATCTGTAATCCTTATCTGCACTTTAAAAGAAGTGTCAAAATTTTTTGTATAGTAATATTGAGTATGAGGATCATCAATTCCAATGACTGTGCCGGTCATTATGGCTTCAATCGGTAGCTTTTCACTTATTTTTTTTATGTTTTTAGGATCGTTAACTTCAGATATGGGTATATTTAGTTCTTTAAAAATATCTTTTATTTTCTTTCTGTCTACAATTCTAAATTCAGAATTTTTTCTTATATACTCTTGTAATCTGTCAGCAGCATACAAACCAACTAAATCTATATCAGTGTTATTTACAAAATCACATATTGCAATCTCAGAAATTCTATCTGAATCAATGGCAGTATCTTCATATTTTATTTCATATCGTATCCCTGAACAATGTACAGTAATAATTATGCCCAGGAAAACTAATAGTTTTCTCATGGAACATCCTCCTTAAAAAACTAATTATTGTTTCAATCCCTTTGTTAATATTTGATACATTTCATCTGTATCAGTAACACTGGAGAGCCGAACCTCAAATCCAGTAGCCAGGAGCAAAAATAAAACCCCGATCCAGGACATGGTTTCCAGCATATTTTGCTGAATAAGATTTGCAGGGAAAAGAGCTTCATACCATGTTGGAAGAATCCATCCTAAAATTGTGGGACCCAACAGAATTCCACAGAGAATTTCTCCCACCAGTGCAGGCCATCCCCACCTATTAATCAAAGTACTGAGCAGTTTTGCCAGTGAAAGGAGGACGCAAATCTGAAATAAAAATATGAAGTTATAATCTTCACTGATAAAATGCATTGAACCCATATATATCACTCCCTTACTAATAATCCATGCATGTCTGGATGATTATACGCATTATCTAGTCTATGAAAAACAGTTATTCTATTTAGGGTGCATTTATATATTACTGTACTATATAAAAATAATAACAAAGATTATAATAATCAACAAAAACTTAGTGAATTTATGAAATAAAAAACCACAGAGTGCATAGCATAATACACAGAGTATACAACCATTCTTTGAAAATTCTTTAGGAAAAAAATACTCTCTGTTATCTATGTGTTCTGTGGTTGAAGAAGGTAACAAATTATCTGAGTAATTCCGGTAACAACTTAAAATCATCCTAATTGCTTAAAAAGGCAGATCATCTTCTTCCTGATTTTCTTCAGGTGGAGGACTTTCCACATCTGAAGAGGTATCAGCTCCTTTATCTCCAAGCATTTCCAAATTATCGGCTACCACTTCAGTTATCCAGCGTCTGGCACCGTTCTTATCCTCAAAACTTCGTGTTTCAATCCTGCCTTCAATATACACTCGCCGACCTTTTTTCAGCCATTCCCCCATGATTTCAGCGAGCTTACCCCAGGCAACAATTTTATGCCAGTCGGTTTTTTCCTGTTTATTCCCCTCCTGATCTTTCCAGACCCTGTTGGTTGCCAGACTAAAACGAGCATACGCTCGACCGGATGGAGTATATTTTAACTCCGGATCAACTCCTAATCTGCCTATTAATATTACCTTGTTCACTGTTCCTCTACCTTGTGCCATTGGTTCCTCCTCTTAAGTACTGATGATTTTTTTGTAAATATACGTAAATTTTTACGAAAAGTCAAGCAAAAAATTAATTATATTAAATTAAACATCACTCCTATTCCCAACTCCTCCTTGATCTGAGCTTTATCAATCACCTCTCCATCATAAATTATTTGTATATTAAAAGAACATGTGACAAAACTATTAAGCTTTGAAATAAAAAGTGAATCCCAGTTAACATCAACTTCGTCCAGATGCCGAAAAGAAGTAAACATACTGAGAGTAGACCTGATATTAAGGTTTTCTATAACCTGCATATCAAATATTGTTTTGGATTCAATACCTTCCTCAAACTTGAATTTTTCGATTTTAGAAGTGGCCGGATCATCTGTATATTTTATATACTTATCTGTCATAGTCTGCTTCAGCCCTGCTCCGATTTTACTCTTCAGAATATCTTTTATCTGAAATTGTAAGCCAAAGCTCTGAGTTAAATGAGCCGGATCCCAAAAATTTGACTGTGGCTCAGGGGGGGTAGCTTTATAATTATACCCCCTGGTAAACTGAGTTAACAAAGAAACTCCAAGATAATATTTGATAAATGAAGAGGTTTTCAATATTAACGCAGCATCAAAATTAATCTTATCCTTCGAATTTTTAATCTGCTGATCACCCTGTTTAATCTGACCAAACTCCATAAGATGAGTAAATTCCCACTCCCACTTTGCTCCCTTATACTTAAAATCTGCTAAAAGCCGCAAACTCCAGGATAGTGAATTGGTGCCTCCTTTGGACCAGTTGCTGTATGCATACTGATTGATATTAAAAAGGGCGTCCAGCTTCTTCTTCCACTTCTCTTCTTTCTTTTTCTCCTCTTCCTTTCCCTCGCTTTTCTTCTCCCGCTCCTGCTTTTCCTGATAAACACTGCATACTGTAGAGTGAATTGAAGAATGAGCTTCTGCAACAGCATCAATCCATATAAAAATAATTAGTATATAATAAACAATATGATACCTGTACATATAAAAACGCATACTCTACTTTCTCCCTTCAATACGGGTTTTTAATTCTGAAATTATATTATCCATATTTATTCTATCCTGCTCCATAGTATCTCTGTCCCGGATGGTCACAGTCTGATCAGTAAGTGTTTGAGAATCCACTGTAATACAAAATGGAGTACCAGCCTCATCCTGTCTTCTATAGCGTCTGCCGATTGCTCCGGACTGATCATAAAACACTAAAAACTCCTTCATGAGATCATTGGTGATTTTACGGGCAATCTCCGGCATATTGTCTTTTTTTACCAGGGGGAATACTGCTGCCTTAAAAGGAGCAATTTTTGCATCCAGATGCAGGACCGTCCTGGTGTCATTATCCAGTTTTTCCTCTTCATAAGCATCGATTAAACAGGTGAGTACTGTACGGTCCACACCAGCTGAAGTCTCAATAATATATGGAATAAATCGTTGCCGGGTTTGATCATCAAAATAACGAAGATCTTTACCAGAAAATTCCTGATGACGAGTCAGATCAAAATCTGTTCTGTTATGAATACCCTCCAGTTCCTTGTATCCCATGGGAAATTCGTACTCAATATCAACAGCTCTTTTGGCATAATGAGCGAGTTCATCTTCTGCATGCTCATGCAATCGAAGTTTATCAGGTGTGATTCCCAGATTCTTATACCATTCCAGACGATTATTCTTCCATTCTTCAAATATTTCCCCATCATGTTCAGGACGAATAAAATACTGCATTTCCATTTGCTCGAATTCCCTGGTTCTGAAAATAAAATTCCCTGGTGTTATTTCATTTCTAAAAGCCTTTCCGATTTGTGCTATGCCGAAAGGTATTTTCTGCCTGGAAGAATCCAATACATTTTTATAATTCACATAAATACCCTGAGCTGTTTCCGGACGAAGAAAAATCTCAGACGATCTCTCTTCCACCGGTCCCATATTTGTCTTGAACATAAGGTTAAACTGCCGCGCTTCAGTTAAAGAACCTTTGGTTCCACACTGAGGACATTGTTTTATCTTTGACTTTTCAGGATCTATATCATCCGCCCGGAAGCGTGCTTTGCATTGTTTGCAATCAATTAAAGGATCCGTGAAACTGCTTACATGGCCGGAAGCTTCCCATACCTTGGGATGCATGAGAATTGCAGTATCCAAACCCACAATATCACTGTTCTCATACACCATAGAACGCCACCATAACTCTTTAACATTCCGCTTTAACTCTACCCCCAGGGGGCCGTAATCATAGCATGCATTTATTCCTCCGTAAATTTCACTGGACTGATATATAAAACCTCTTCTTTTACACAGAGAAACAATTTTATCAATAACACTGGTTTCTTTGGTCAAATTTCCTCCTCACTCAACTATTTCTGTTGCTGATTACGCTTTTTCTGAATTCTTGCCCAGGTATCCCGGAGAGTAACAGTCCTGTTGAAGACTAATGTATCAGAAGTTGAATCCGGGTCTATATAAAAGTACCCCTTTCTTTCAAACTGAACTCTCCTGCCAGGCTTGGAATCTTTCATAAAAGGTTCCACCTGACATGAAGATAAAACTGTAAGGGATTCGGGATTGATAGAATCCTTCCAGTCTTTACCAGGTTTTTTTTCAGTCAGATTAGGCACTGTAAACAGATTTTCATAGAGACGGACCTCTGCCTGTAATGCATGAGAAGCAGAAACCCAATGCAGCGTTGCCTTTACTTTTCTTCCATCCGGGGCATCTCCTCCTTTAGTTTCCGGATCGTAAGTACAATGAAGCTCCTGGACATCACCAGTCTCATTATCCTTTACTACCTTAACACACGTAATAAAATAAGCATATCTCAGCCGAACCTCTCTTCCGGGAGCTAACCTGTAAAATTTTTTAGGAGGATTCTCCATAAAATCATCCTGTTCGATATAGATTTCCTTTGAAAATGGAACTTTTCTTGTTCCCATTGAACTGTCTTCCGGATTATTAACAGCTTCAAGTTCTTCTGTTTTGCTATCTGGATAATTATCAATGATAACTTTTAAAGGTTTTAAAACTCCCATTACTCTCTGTGCTGTCTGGTTTAACTCCTTTCGCAGACAATGCTCCAGCAGAGCAACATCTACCATACTGTCTCTTTTGGCAACGCCTATTCTGGAACAGAAGTCCTGAATAGATGCTGGTGTATATCCCCGTCGTTTAAGTCCGGATATAGTCGGCATTCTGGGATCATCCCATCCGGATACAATTCTCTCATGGACTAACTCAGTAAGTTTTCGTTTACTTAATATAGTATAGCTCAGATTCAACGGAGCAAATTCTATCTGCTGAGGATGATATATATCCAGTTGATCCAAAAACCAATCATACAGAGGCCGGTGGTCTTCAAATTCCAGAGTACACAATGAATGAGTGATGCCTTCAATAGAATCTTCCAGTCCGTGAGCCCAGTCATACATGGGATATATACACCACTTGTCAGCAGTTCTGGGATGCACAGCATGGAGAATTCGGTAAATTACCGGGTCCCGCATATTTAAATTAGAAGCAGCCATGTCAATTTTTGCCCGCAATACTTTTGCACCGTCCGGAAATTCTCCTGCTCTCATTCGCCGGAACAAGTCAAGATTTTCCTTCACTGTTCGATTGCGATACGGGCTTTCTTTCCCCGGCTGGGTTAATGTACCCCGGTATTCTCTGATTTGTTCATTATTCAGCTCACATATATACGCCTTGCCTTTTTTAATAAGCTGCTCAGCATATTCATACATCTGTTCAAAATAATCTGAAGCAAAATAGCATCTATCTTCCCAGTCAAAACCAAGCCATTTAACATCTTCTGCAATTGCTCTGATATACTCTTCCTGTTCTTTTAGGGGATTAGTATCATCATAGCGCAGATTACATAATCCGTTATAATCCCTGGCAATCCCAAAATTCAAACAAATAGACTTTGCATGTCCTATATGAAGATATCCATTTGGTTCAGGCGGGAAACGTGTATGCACTCTTCCGTTATATTTGCCACTTTGTATATCCTCATCAATGATCTCCCGAATAAAATTACTGGATGCAGAATATAATTCAGTCATACACTCCTCATTGTTGACAACATATAAATTTAATCTTTAATAATATATATTTATTGATATATCACATCTTCTTTAACCTGGATATATATATTCTCCTTCAATTCTTTTATCCAGTCTTGAAGCATTTTCTGCTTTTTGTGCTGGAGTGCCATTGCCTGTATTCTCTCATAATCCTGTTCTAATGATACCTGTCTGCCTTGTTCTTTTTCTTCGACCTTAATAATATGATATCCATAATCTGTTTTAAAAGGAGCACTGATATCACCTTCTTCCAGACCTTCAACTGCTGTTTTGAATTCTGGTATCTGTAATAACTGAGGCTGTACCCATCCCAAATCTCCTCCGTCATTACTGGTAGATTCATCCTCACTGTATTCCCTGGCCAGTTCAGCAAAGTCCTCACCCCCCAGAGCTCTCTGTCTGAGCTCCTGTAATGTTTGAATAACACGCCTTTCATCCTCCTGAGTTACTTTCATGGAAATAAGAATGTGTTTTACATGTAATCTGTCTCCGTCTCTTCCAACTACTTTTATTACATGCAATCCGAGCGGGGTTTCTACAACATTAGAAATCTCTCCTACTTTAAGATCAAAAGCAGCTTGCTCAAAAGAAGGATAGAGTGATCCTTTTTCAATAAAGCCCAGGTCCCCGCCGGAATCAGCAGTGGAAGGATCATCAGAATACTTTTCAGCTAGTTCTTCAAAACTTTTACCTTTCCGGAGTTCTTGCTTGAATGCAAGAAATTCATCCATAGCTTCTTTTTTCTGTCTTTCACCAGCTTTCACTTTCATTAAAATATGACGTAATCTTACAGATTCCTGCATCGATGGAAAACTGTCTTTTTTTGTATTATAAAAATCAATTACTTCTCTTCTGTTTATGGTTACATCTGCAAATTGTTTCTGCTGTAACATCTGAACTGTCAAACCATTCTTAATATCATTTCGATAAAAATCTTTTATTTCGCTAATTGATTTTCCGAATCTGTTTTCTACTTCCTGTGCTGAACCGAATTGCTGCACCATTTGTTCTATCCGTCGGTTTAATTCATTTTCAACATTCTGATCGCTCGCTTCTACAGTATCTTCTATTGCTTTAACCAAAAGTATCTTTTCATTTATAAGATCTTTTAATACATCTTTTTTGATCTTATCAAATTGCTCAGGTTGTTCAGATGGTGTAATACCTGACTGAAATGCAATACTCTGTGCAGTCTGGGTCAATTCGGATATGGTTATAATATTTTCACCTACTATTGCAGCAATCCCATCCACAACCTCCTGTGCTGTACTTATTGATTGAAATAAAATTATAAATGTACATATAAGTGAGAATTGTTTTTTTAACATTGATTACTCCCATTATTAATACCTATATTAATACCTATTTTGTATATCAAGAGTTGTATCCTGTATGGTTGTATGTTCAGAAATATTAATGTATACTTCATATTTATTTTGCAACTCTGCCAATAAATCATAATAGAGTGCTTTTTCTTTACTAATGCGAAGTCTTTGAATTATCTCATTACGTACCTGATTTAATTCTTTAATATTACCTTCTTCCCTGATATCAATGACTTTAATAATATGATACCCGTAATCGGAACGAATAATCCCTGAAACTTCATCTGCGTTTAAATTAAATGCAACTCGGGATACTTCGTCAATAATATCCTGTCTCTTAATATATCCAAGATCACTATCTGTATTGTTGAAAATACCATCAGTGTATTTACCTGCTACTTCTTTAAAATCTTTACCTGCATTTATCTCCTGCATCGCATCTCGGGCTTTTGTTCTGTTATCAGTAATTAAATGTAATACCCATCTTTCATCTTCCGGAATTCTGAAAAGATTCTGATTCTTATTATAATATGATTCTATCTCCTGGTCTGTAATCTTAATCTTTTCAGCAAAAATTTTATCAACAAGCCGGTTGATCAAAAACTCCTTCTTTACCTGTTCGATCTCCAGTTTTAAATCAGGGGTCTTTTCCAGATTCTGCTGCAAAGCTTCTTTATAAAGCAACTCTCTATTGATCCAATCTTCGACATATTTTCTTTTCTGATCATCCCTTAACCCCTTCCAGATTATTCGTCTATTTAGCTCTTCGTTAGTTAAAACTGAATTCTCAACGCGTGCCACCACCTCATCTCCCTCGGAACCGATATTACAGGCAGTATTAAAAACAACAATGAGAATTATAAAAAAAATACATACACTATAAATAAAATTTCTTTTATACATTTTTTTCATCCGCAATTTCTTTTAAAACATTTTCAAAAATTCTAACATTATATTCTTTTTTCTTGTCATCGATAAATTTATTTTTTAGATCATTGGTCAGTTTCAATTGTAAATCTCGTTTGATCCGGTGTTTTATCTGATCAAATGGACGATCTTTCAAATTAGAATATTTATCATCTTTATGCTGCACAAAATAATTATATATTTCTTTTTCTGTCGGATCTTCTGCATTAAATATACCGGTTTGATGTAAGGCTCTTATTAACATTTTTCTTTTAAAGTCCTGCACTTTTTCTTTAACTTCATGATTAGTATCAAGATGTAAACTATAGGCTTTGTCTGTTATCAAATCTGTTTTATGAAATAAGATAATACGATTTTTTATCAAATTTTTATCAGAAACAGAAAATCGTGTATAGGGCCTATAATACGTTAATTTGTCAATTAAATACTGTATGGGGTAACTCTTCCCTTTAGATGTAAATAATTCTAAGAGTTTGACTTCCTCAGTCAAACTCTTAAGTGAATCATTAACCGTGCCGATAACCTGCTTGTCAGGTTTAATATCTTTTATTGCATTATACAGCTTATCCAGACTTTCCTCATTCCAGATGATATTTGCCTTATCAACTAAAGTATTGAGATATTGCTGACTCTTTTTCTGAATACTAGGTCTTAATTGATAAAATAATTTTTGTTTTATTTCATCTCTTTTCTGTTTATATGGTTCAATATCTTTAGTATATATATTTTTAATTTTTACAATATGGAAACCATCTGATTTTGTTAAAACATCTGAAACTTCCCCTTTTTGTAAAGAATAAACAGCATTCTGAAAAGGATCATTGATTCTGGTATAGGTGATCTTTTTTTCTTCAATATAAATTTCAGGATCAATGGAGTATTGTGCAGCAACTTTTTTAAATGATTTACCATTTGCCAGTTCCTGTGAAATCATTTCTGCTTTTTTTTGTTTTTCTTGTTTCTCTTCAGATGTTTTTGATCTGTCCACCTTAATGACCAGATCCTGAAATTCAATATCTTTGCTGCTTTTATTATAAAATTCTCTGATTAATAACTCATTAATTATCTGATCTGCTATTTTGATTTCATGTAATTTTTGCAGCATTACATTTTCCCGGAATTCTTTTATTTTTTCCACCAGACTGGAATCTTTATCCAGACCCATATCATAAGCAACTTTAATTTTAAGTTCATCTTCTATTAACTGATCAAGCCCGCTTTTAAGTTCACTGTAGGAAACAGCATCCATCTCTTTTTTTAATTTTTGTTTATAATAGGTACGCAGATCCTGTACTGTTATACTGTTTTTTTTGCCGATTGTAACTACTGTTTTATCACGCTTGCTGCAGGCTGACAACAAATAAAGAGAAACTAAAAAAGAAATAAATAGAATACCATAACACCGTTTCATGTAACCCTCCATTGTATTATCAATGTAATATTAAATTAATTAATTTTTTACTAATCTTTGTCTTTTTATTTTCATCCTGTGTTTTAAAAATATACGGAATCATGTCCAGCATTGCAAGATTTTTTTAGTAAAAGTAAAAGGCTCCTTTTCTTTTATTGATACTTCTGCCCCAAAACCTTCACCATGGATAAAATGGACCGGTACAGGAGAAGAATTAACCATTGTACTGAGTTTTTTTGATAAAAGTTCCTCTGTTATAAAATTGCTGGTCCAATTTCTGTGGAAAAAAACAGTAAGTTGATCCCTGGTAAGAAGAACCCTTTCTATGCCTATTCTTCCTGCAAAAATCCGAATCCTGGCCACTTCTAATAGATTAATACACTCCTGAGGTAAAACACCAAACCGATCCCGAAGTGTGTCTTGAATTTCAGTGATTTGCTTTAAGCTCTGAGCAGCAGCTAATGATCGGTACATATTCACTCTTTGACCTTCTGAACCTACATATGTATCCGGGATATAAGCAGGGAGTTCTACCTCTACTGTACACTCAGTGTTTACAGCAATCTCTTCTTTTTTAGTCCTGGTTTCCTGTTTCAGTTCCTTAACAGTTTCATTGACAAGTTTCATATAAAGATCAAAACCCACTGCCTCAATATTACCACTTTGTTTCACTCCCAGCAGACTTCCTGCACCTCTGATTTCCAGGTCACGTAAAGCAATCTGCAGACCGGATCCAAGTTCAGTAAATTCTTCAATAGTTCTAAGCCGTCTGAGAGCATCTTTGGTGAGAAGATGAAAAGGAGGGGTCAAAAGATACGCATATGCCCTTTTATCAGAACGACCTACCCGCCCCCTCAGTTGATACAGCTGACCAAGCCCGAGGCGGTCAGCTCGGTGTACTATTAATGTATTTGCGTTGGGTAAGTCGAGACCTGATTCAATAATCATAGTTGAAATTAGGCAGTCATATTTTTTTTCACCAAATTCAATCATTACTTTTTCCAGATCCTTCTCTTTCATTTGTCCATGGGCAACGCCGAGCCGCACTTCAGGAATGAGACGTTTGATCATTTCTGCTGCTGCATGAATAGACTTCACTCTATTGTAGACAAAGAACACCTGTCCGCCTCGGTTAACCTCTCTCTGTACAGCTTCAATAATTATCTGTTCATGAAAGGGAAGAACTTCCGTAATAATTGGAAGTCTTTGTTCCGGAGGGGTATTTATCTGAGACATGTCTCGTATGCCAAGCAGGGAAAACTGAAGTGTCCGGGGAATAGGTGTCGCACTCATGGCCAGCACATCTACATTTCTTTTCAGAATTTTTATTTTTTCTTTATGTTTAACCCCAAACCTGTGTTCTTCATCTATAATCAACAGCCCCAGATCTTTAAAATCAACATCCGAGGATAATAGTCTGTGAGTTCCGATAACCACATCCACTGTACCCTGTTGCAGCTCCTTAATAATTTCTTTTTGTTTGCTTTTACTCCGGAATCTGGAAAGAACCTCAATTCGTACCGGATATCGACTCAGTCTTTCTTTAAAAGTACTGAAATGCTGCTGTGCAAGAATTGTAGTCGGGACAATTATTGCTACCTGTTTGGAATCATTGACTGCTTTAAAGGCTGCACGTATTGCAACTTCGGTTTTTCCAAAACCAACATCTCCGCTTACCAGCCGATCCATGGGCTGTGGGGATTCCATGTTTCTCTTCACACCTTTTATTGCTTCTTTCTGATCCATTGTTTCCTGATAAGCAAAGGAATCCTCCAGTTCCTGTTGCCACACTGTATCTTCAGAAAAAGCATACCCGGAAATTGCCTGCCGCTCTGAATAGAGATTAATTAAATTTTGAGTTATTTTCCTTACAGATTCTTTAGTCTTTTGCTTTGTCTTCTCCCATTTGCTGCTCCCGAGTTTGTTTATCGCAGGCTCTACCCCTTCCCGCCCGGAATATTTCTGAACCCGCTGCATTTTATCTACTGACACATAGAGAATATCCTCTTCCTGGTATGCAATTTTCAGACATTCCCGGGCAGATTCTTTTACAGTGATCTTTTCCAGTCCTTTGTATATCCCAATACCATGATCTATATGGACAACATAATCTCCTTGTTTTAAATCAGTAAGTTCACGAACAGGAACTCCGGTGGTAACTTTTCGCTTCCTTCTCCTTACAGGTTTTCTTCCCAGAAGCTCGGAAGCAGACAATGCTGCCAACTGTAAGGAAGAACTAACAAAACCGCGGTGCAATCCATCCACAATAAACTGCAGATCTGGTATTGGATTACTGTCAATGTTTAATAAATCTCTGATCCTGTCCCTCTGGGAGCTGTCTTCGGAAACAATGTAAATATTTTCATACGACCGGGTAATTCTGTTCAGCTGATCTCTGATATCCTGTGCCTTGTTACCTGATCTCACTAAAGGTTCAGCACCAAAACCAATACAGTCATTGGGAGCTTTTAACGTATGATACTGAATTGTCTGATAGTGTTCAAGCCGGGCAAAGACTTCTTCGGAGCTGACAAAATTCGATTCCCGGGCATGAAACGTATGATCTATTTTTCCCCGAATGAGATCCTGATCCTGAAGAAATATAAGCGGATTATCCAAATAAGAAAACAGATAAGAATTGCGTTTTTCCCAGAAAAGCGGTGTTGGTGCTATAGTTAAGGGTATGTTTGTTTCTTGGGACCGCTGAGTTTCAATATCGATCTGGCGAATGGAATCTATCTCATTACCAAAAAATTCAAATCTATAAGGTGGTTCACCGGTCAGGGGATAAATATCCAGTATTCCTCCCCGTAAACTAATTTCACCCGGTCTCTCTACCAGGCTTTCTCTGGTATATCCGTATTCGATTAATTGTTCAACTAACTGATAGAGAGGTACAGAGCTTCCCAGAGAAAGATCAATGCAATGCTCCTTAAACCAGTCCGGATCAGGAAGCATATATCCAAAACCCTCAGGGGTGGTAATAACCATGTCTGTATTATTGTTTGCTGTATTACGCAGTAATGCTGTCTGCATTCCTGTCCGTCCGGGATTAAGAATAAAGGGGACATTCGGTTCTTCCTCACCCGCTGGATACATGCCGATCTCTTTATCAGTAATACAAGAAATCTGATCTAATACCTCTTGCGCCTCTTCTTCTTCCGGAAGTACAGCAAGTATAGTTCTGCCCGACTCTTCCAGAAGAAGTGCGAGAAGAAATGATTTCAAGGATCCTGCCAATTTTATTATCTGACTGTTTTCTCCTGATAAAACTTTTTTAATCAAAGCTTTAAAGACAGGTGAATTTTGAATAATGTGCTTGATCGGTGATAACATAATATATTGTTTATAATGAATTTATATTTACTTTTTTAATATTTAAAATCACCATATAACATTTTCTGATAACATATATATCAGAAAAGGGAGTATATGGTTTTATCTCATACTCAATTTTAGTATCTGGTCGATTTTGTTTTAATAGTATATGCAGTTCCTTCTTATATTGTTCCCCTTTAATAGTGAGCAGTCTGCCTTGTAATGCTTTCAGGCATTTATAAGACCACTTATAAAGTTTCAGCAGGCTGGCAACACTTCTGCACACAATCATATCCACCGGTTGTATGGTATCACACACTGTTTCCATTCTTTTATCTATAACCCGGATATTCTCCAGATCAAGTTTTATGGAAATATGTCTGAGAAATCCTGCCTTCTTTCTTTTTGATTCAACTAATACTATATCAAGATCAGGCCGTACTATGGCAATCGGAATACCGGGCAATCCTGCTCCGCTGCCCAGATCCACAACACAGGCCTGATGAGGAAAATCAACAATGTTAAGAAAGCCCAGTGATTCCAAAAAATGGCGGGTAACAATGCGGTGTACATCTTGTTGGGAGATGAGGTTAATTTTTTTATTCCAGACTAAGAGTTCCTGATAATATATGCTGAATAACTCCATAGCTGTTGAAAAATCAACATTCTTGAACTCTTTCAATACTTTGGATAAAAGGTTTTGTTGCTTCATTTTTTTCTGGAAAAAAGAATTACGGTTAAGGCAGAAATATCAGAAGGGGATACTCCGGAAATCCTGGATGCCTGACCAAGTGACCGGGGTTGAATTTTCTGCAGTTTTTCTCTAGCCTCAGTAGAAATTGATTTTACTGCTTGATAATCAAAATTTTCAGGAATTTTCTTATTCTCCATTTTTTTAAATCTTTCAACCTGATCTCTCTGTCTCTGGAAATATCCCTCATATTTTACCTCGATCTCCACCTGATCTTTTACTTCATCTGTCAAATCTCCCATACCACTGAACAGGTTTTCAACTTCCTCAATTTCCTGCAGAGATGAAAGGCTGATCTGTGGTCTTTTAAGGAGTCGATAAACTGACTGACGTTCTGTTATAGATGATGTTTGTATTCTTTTAAGTATAGAATTTACTTTTTCTGGATCAGGCTTTACAGTATGTATTCTTTTAAGGATCTGCTTAATGAGTTTTTCTTTTTTATTCAGTTTTTTAATCTGTTGATCGGGGATTAATCCGATGCTGTTGCCTATACGCATGAGTCTTTGATCTGCATTATCCTGTCGTATAAGCAGTCTGTACTCAGCTCTGGAAGTGAACAAGCGGTATGGTTCATTCGTTCCTTTAGTGACTAAATCATCTATAAGAACTCCTATATATCCTTGAGAGCGGTCAAATATCAACGGATCTTTATTATTCAGTTTCAGTACAGCATTAATACCCGCAGCCAGTCCCTGGGCTGCAGCCTCTTCATAACCGGAGGTGCCGTTTATCTGACCGGCAAAATATAGATTGTTAATGATTCTTGTCTCCAGTGTAGGTTTTAACTGGTCAGGAAAAAAATAATCATATTCGATAGCATACCCTAAACGAGTAATAAAGGCTTCCTCCAATCCCGGGACAGTTTTCAATCCTCGACGCTGAACAGATTCAGAAAGACTGGTAGCAAAACCATTAATGTAGTATTCCTGTGAATGCCTCCCTTCCGGTTCCACAAAAAGATGATGTCTGTCCCGTTCTTTGAATTTAACAATTTTATCTTCAATTGAAGGACAGTAGCGGGCCCCTACTCCAGTGATTTTCCCGGAATACAAGGGTGATTCTTTCAAACCAGATCGCAATATATCATGAGTATGCGGATTGGTATAGCTTATATATACATTTGTTTGATCAGTGTCTATATGTTTAGTCTGATAGGAAAAGGCATGGGGATGAGGATCCCCGGGCTGTGTTTCCATTTTGGAAAAATCAATACTGTGAGCACTTACTCTGGGTGGGGTTCCGGTTTTTAATCGTCCGGAGTTGAATCCTAACTTATTTAAATTTTCTGTTAATCCCACAGCAGGAAATTCGCCTGCACGTCCAGCCGGAAAACTCTGGAGTCCTATATGGGTCAGTCCGTTTAAAAATGTACCGCAGGTTAAGATAACACTTCCGGTTGTAAACATAGTTCCGGTTTCAGTAACCACACCACCCACACTACCGTTCTTGACTACCACATCGACTACCATCCCCTGAAAAATTTCCAACTCTTTTTCTGATTCTACTGCCTTCCTCATGCGTATTGAATATTCAAGCCTGTCTGCCTGAGCTCTTGGGGCCCATACTGCCGGTCCTTTGGATAAGTTCAGCATGCGGAAATGGATTCCGGTATCATCAATAGCTTTTCCCATCTCTCCGCCTATAGCATCTATCTCTTTTACCAGATGCCCTTTTGCCGGTCCGCCAATTGCCGGATTACAGGACATTTGAGCAATAGTTGGAATATTCATTGTTATCAGGAGAGTTTTTGCTCCCATCCGTGCACTTGCCAGAGCAGCTTCACACCCTGCATGACCACCCCCGACAACAACAACATCAAATTGTTTTTTCTTGTATTTCATTTTTTTCTCGTAATTTCATTGTATGAAATTAACAAGAAATGATCATTAATGCAAGTATCCGGTATAATAATTAATTGGTTATTATATTATCAACCTCACTGTTTCATGTGAAACATATAACATGGATAAACTGGTAAATGTTTCACGTGAAACATTCATTATCAATATATAGTAAAAATTTAGTAAACAGTGTTAACAAAAATCATTCAACCACTCATCGAACAACTCTAATCCCCTTACAAAATGTGACGTTTCTGAACCTAACCCCAGACGGATAAATGCATCCATATTAAAACATTCGCCATTTACTGCAAACACACTTTTTTGTTCCCTCAGCTTTCTGGTTATATCTTTTGTGCTGGCACCAAGAGTGTGGTGAATAAAAGCAATTGCCCCGGCTTTCGGGGGGATCATATAAAAAATATCTCTATGAGATGCAACCCAGTTAATAATTATCTGCAGATTTTCCTGTAAAATTGATCGGTTGCGTTCAATAATTTTCTTTCTAATATGAGGTGTTAATACATAAGAAGCAATTTTTTGACTGAGCAGACAGGTGCTGATAGTTGTATAATCATGATAGGACCAGGCAGATTCAATAATATCCGCAGGTCCGGTAAGCCAGCCAATTCTTAAGCCGGGCAGTCCATAAGATTTTGCCAACCCCCCGGCTACAATAACCTTATCGTATTCACCCCAGAATGATGCTGTCTCCCTTTTACCCACCTCAGAACCACGATAGATTTCATCACAATAGAGCCAGGCATCCATAGTTTCTGCAATATCTATAATTTCCTCCCTGGCTCTTTTATTCAGGACTGCTCCGGTGGGATTATTGGGATTACACAAAGCAATCATTTTTACTTTATCAGAAATCAAGTTCTTTATTTCCTGAATATCCGGCTGCCAGTTTAATTCCTCTTTGAGAAAAACCGGTTTAACGTTCACATCAAAGGAACGCGCCAATCCGTATATCTGCTGATAATTTGGCTGCATAAGAATCAATTCATCTCCGGGATTAAGCAGACTCCAGGTAATCAAAAAATTGGCCTCAGCAGAACCATTTGTCACCAATACATTGGATCTGTCTGTATTTTCATAATAACTGCTGATCATGTCCCGCAGTTCCGGGCTTCCATTGGTTTGTCCATAGCTCAATCGTAAAGATAAAAGTGATTCGATTTGATCTTTATTTAAAATTTCTTTTAAGGAAAAAGGATGAAATCCACTTTCAGTAAGATTATAGTCAACTGTATTTTCATACACAGACTGCACACGTTCTAATTCAAATTGCTCTATTTTCATAATAATTCTATCCTTTTCATATAAGTACATATAATGTATTTTTTAGCTGGTAAGATACTGAGCTGTTTGCTTAACCAGGTCAGGACTGGAAATGACAAACAGATCTGAATCCGGGGGTATTTTAGTATTCCCCCGGGGAACGCGAAACTCATTATCTTCCTCAGTATAGATACCTGCTATGATAGTTTCCTCGGACATTTTACGGTTAGCTGCAATAGTGGATATTGTTTTTCCCACTATTTTTGCTTTTTCAGGAATATGTATTAAAAATATTTCCACTGCACCATTACCAAGTCTGGCAATACTCTGAATTTCTTTTTTGTCAATTTGATGCAAAATATCCAGAATCATATTCTCCACGACATTAACTATTTTTGTCACACCTGCTGTTTTATATGCCTCATAATAACTTTTCTGGCTCATCCGTGCAATAATTTCCGGTACAGCAAAACTTTTGGCAAGAACCGAGAAGGCTAGATTCGCTGCATCATTTCTCATAGTAGCAATCACAACATCAGCACGTTCAATATTTGCCTCTTTTAATACAGAAATTTTAGTGGCGTTACCGCAAATAGGCTCCACCCCGTAGCGGGCATGTAAATCATCACAATTTTCCCGGTCTTCATCAATAACCACTACCTCTTTCTTGCGTTCTATGAGATGCTCGATCAATTCAGAGCCGACGTTACCTCCGCCAGCTATAATGACATACATTAGTCATCCTCCTATTTATAAAATTTACGGCTGAACAGTAGTATCACTGGCAGTATTTCCAGTCGTCCGGCCAGCATACCAAATATGTAGGTCAGTTTTATTACCGGATGCAGAGCAATGATCTCAGGAACGGAAAGATAACACGGTCCTATGTTTCCTAACGCAGAAAACATACCTGAAAAACTCTGCCATCCGCTATGATGGGAAAAAACAGCTGTTATCATTCCACCAATTATTATCAGTGATATCCACAGAAAAAAAAGCGTTAATACTGACTGTATTTCTTTTTCATTTATAATTTTACCATCTACTGTCAAGGGTATACGGCTGTACCGGCTGGCATTGAGCCGAAATAATCTGTTGTCTACCAGACGGCTTAGTATGGTTATCCTGAGTATTTTAAATCCACCACTGGTTGATCCAGCACATCCACCAATGATCATAAATATTAAAAATATCTGCTTGGCTATGGGAACAAAATAAGAAGATCCGATATCCCTGATAGTGTAACCTGTACTAGTTAATATACTGACCACCTGAAAAGCAATATCTTTTACATTAAAGAGCAGAGCATTAAATCCAACAATTTCTTCACCATTAAAATCAGTATACGTTCCTCCGTTATTGTAATAATAAACAATAAAAATGAGCACAATAGAAGTTACTAATAAAAACCAGTAACTTCTGACCTCAGAATTATCCCAGATTGACTTGATATCACCAGTCCAGAAACGAAAATGTATGAAAAAATTTATACCTCCGAAAATCATAAATAAAAGAATGACCAGTTCTATCAAATGAGCATGTGCAAAACCCGCCATTCTGAAATGAGCAATGGAATTATCATAAATGGAATAACCTCCGGTAGAAATTGTGGTAAATGAATGAGTCAGAGCATCAAAAAAATTAAGACCTAATATTCTAAGCATCACAGTTTCAGCAATGGTAAAAAAAATATAGAGGGTCCATAATACTTTTGCTGTGCGGAAAATTCCTGAAAAGGGCTTATGAAGGGATACTTTATGACTTTCAGCTGAAAAAATCTTATTTGCAGCAGCGCCTCCTTTAAATCCAAGGACAATAAACATACTAAGAATACCCAATCCTCCTATCCACTGAGTAAGTGCTCTCCAAAAAAGAATGGATCTGGGCAAAGTATTAATTTCAGTAAACATGGTAAATCCTGTTGTGGTAAATCCGCTCATGGTTTCAAAAAAAGCATCCAGATAATTGACATGCAGAATTACCGTATATGGGATTGCACCCAGCAGAGAAAGAATCACCCAGGATATAGTGCAGATGAACATTGAATCCCTGAGAGACAGCGGTCCGGGAGTACTAAGTCTTTTAAGTATTATACCGAGGATAACAGCAACAACACCAGGAATCAGGAAGGCCGATAAAAACTGTGGGAAATAAAAATTATCCTCCCATAATAGTCCGGCCAATATGGGAAAAAGAAGTATTGCTCCGCCAATACTGAGAATGGTAGCCAGATGAAAACATATTGAATTTATTCTTTTTTTATAATATTGTTTCATCCAGCCTTTCTGTTTTCCTTATCAACCAAACTGTAAATATGATTATAGTATTACAAGTTAATTTATATGTAAGGTCTCACTATTCAGTGCATTGTATTATATATTCATTCCTGTGTCAATCCATGGTAACAGATTTAATAATCTGCTTACTTGTTATTAAGAGATTCTTTGGGAAGGCTTTGCTTTTGTTTCTTTTTCACAGCAGCAGCATGCAGAGAATGAACCAGATAGCCGATAAAAAAACCAAGCAGCAAAACCACCAGTATAAGTATAGCCAGGGGTAATTTTAATTCCCAGAAAAACAGTTTTAATGTGGTAAAAAAAAGATTCTGAATAATAAGTATTATTATCAGAATAGAAATAAGTAAAATAATAATGTGTTTTGCTTTCATGATCATATCCTTATTTTAAATTTTCATATATATATTCAAAATAATCAAAATAATCATTATCTTCAAGCACTTTTATTGTAATATGTTAAATTACATAATGATTATTTATATCAATCTATATTATGAAAATTTAATCTTTCTCCATACATTAAATAAACATACTCCTGATACCAATCCTGTAATTACCATAATAACTGCAGGAAGGGTTTTTCCGTAGATCCAGTACCCAGTGGAAAAAAGTAAACTCAAAATAAATAATAATCCTAAAAATGCTCCTAATAATCCGGTAGGAACATCCCATTTTGTTTTTTTCAATAATTCAACATCCTCACCCTTTTCCTCTGCTCTTTTCAGCACTGTTTTCCATCCTGGTCCTCCGGGATTTACTTTCCGGATAAAGTTTATCAAAGTTTTAAGATCTGACGGTTTAGTCAGAAAAGTCACTGATATCCAGGAGACTGAGGTTATCCCTACACCAATTATTAACCGCTGCCATTCCACAAGAGGTTCCAGCCCGATTTTAACATGAATAATTTCAAAATAAACAGCTACAAGAAAAGAGATGACCATAGCAGTTATTTCGCTGACGGGATTGATTCTCCACCAAAACCAGCGCAGTAAAAAAAGCAGTCCGGTTCCTGCACCAACCTGCAGAAGAATATGAAATGCCTGAAGAGCATTCTGTAACACCAATGCTATTAATGCAGCTAATATCATTAGCATTAAAATCGATATGCGTCCGGCAAGCACCTGCTCTTTGTCAGAGGGATTTTTTCTTATAAACCTCTTATAAAAATCATTAACAATGTATGATGCTCCCCAGTTTAAATGGGTGGATATGGTTGACATAACTGCAGCGATTAGTGACGCTATCATCAACCCTAATAATCCGGCAGGAAGATATGTCAGCATGGCAGAATAGGCAATATCTTCCCGGAGATAATTGGCAGGAATATTGGGAAAGGCATTCTTAATCGCAGCCAGATCAGGAAACACAATAAGAGATGTCAAAGCCACGATAATCCAGGGCCAGGGTCTGAGAGCATAATGAGCAACATTGAACAGCATTGTCGCTCCCATAGCATGTTTTTCATTTTTTGCAGCCAGCATCCGCTGCACAATATATCCTCCGCCTCCAGGTTCTGCACCAGGATACCACACACTCCACCACTGTACAGCCAGAGGGATAATAAAAACTGTTATAAGATGAGAAGAATCTGAAAAATCCGGAATAAAAGAAATAGAATCCTTAACAATAGGATGATGAAGCAGACCCTGTAATCCTCCTACTGCCGGGAGGTCAACAACAATTATTGCTGCAGCAACAGCACCAACCATGGCAATAATAAACTGTAAAAAATCTGTCAGCAACACCCCCCTTAAACCGCCTAAAATTGAATAAATAGCTACTACTACTGAAGCAATAATGATGGTTTTATAAGGTTCTATTCCCAGAATAACACTCCCAATTTTAATAGCAGCAAGTAAAACAGTGGCCATAATGATCACATTGAAAAACACTCCCAGATACAGCGCCCGAAATCCTCTTAAGAATGCGGCTGCTTTACCGCTGTACCGCAATTCATAAAATTCTATATCAGTTAATACATTTGATCTTCTCCAGAGTTTAGCATAAATAAACACGGTTATCATTCCGGTTAAAAGAAAAGCCCACCACAGCCAGTTTCCCGATACGCCATGCTGGCGCACAATATCAGTAACCAAATTTGGCGTATCAGCAGAAAAAGTAGTGGCCACCATAGAAACGCCCAAAAGCCACCAGGGCATACTGCGTCCGGAGGCAAAAAACTCGGCTGCACTGGATCCGGCTTTTTTTGAGACTATCACTCCGATAGCAAGGGAAACAACAAAAAAAACGATAATAGAAACCCAATCAACAAAGACAAGTGTCATAATGATTTCCTTTTACATAAATGTTTATTTAATGTTTAG
>CAZETW010000048.1:0-22713 GCA_964515295.1 uncultured bacterium
TGAATTTATTACCGGTGAGGTAATTTTTGTGGATGGAGGAAAACATTTAAAATAATTAAATTTTGATTTACGCGTGAGATGTTCAGTAATGAATAATACTTATATCATATTTTACAATACTATTTGTTTATTTATATTGCTTTAAAAAAGCATTTTTTTTACCTTACATGCATGAACATAACTACATACAACCAGGTTAAAGAGTTCCTGTATACCAGACGCGCTAGTAAACTGAAGTTAGGGTTGGAAAACATAAAAAGAATTCTTGAGCTTTTAGAGTATCCTCAGAAAAATTTTTCATCAATACAAGTTACCGGTACAAACGGAAAAGGATCAACTGTTGCTATGCTGGAATCAATTCTCAGAGAACAAGGATACAGAAGCGGCCGGCTTACGTCTCCTCATCTGGTGAATATGATGGAAAGAATACAATTCAGAGGAAATCCAATTACAGAACAGGAAGTCATTAATATTATTGACAGTATTAAAACTCTCATTCTGGCAACCGGTACTTCTTTTTTTGAAATTATAACTGCCATGGCCTATATTTATTTTACTCATAAAAATTGTGATATTGCAGTATTGGAGACAGGTCTGGGAGGAAGACTTGATGCAACTTCAACTTCAGATCCGATTCTGACGGTTATCACGGATATTGGATTTGATCATACCAAAACCCTGGGCAAAACGCTCAAATCAATCGCTTACGAAAAAGCAGGGATCTGGAAATCAGATGCTCCCTGTGTTTGCGGAGTCAAGAGCAGCAGAGTGCGGGGATATTTAAAACAATACAGCAAAGAGAAAACAGTATCTATACGGTTTACTGAAGATACAGTGAACATTTCAGAAGTTTCCGTTACAGGTGAGGGGAGCACCTTTAATGCTGAAACCGCTTTGTCTCGATATGAGAATCTGTATCTCAATCTTATAGGCGAACATCAGATGCATAATGCGGCTGTTGTCCTTTTGGCTGTGGATGAGTTGAAGAAACTCGGATGGAAAGTCAGCAGCCAGGCTGTATACAATGGTCTGGGAAAAGTAGACTGGCCCGGACGTCTTCAGATATTAGGAAGGCATCCTTTGCAATTAGTTGATGCAGCGCATAATCTCATGGGATTCAAAGCTCTGGTGAAAGCCCTTGATCTGTTTACCTATGAAAATTTAATATTTGTTTTTGGCGTTCTCAGGGATAAAGAGTACAGATCGATGATCAACCTTATAGCTCCTTTAGCAGAAAGAATAATTCTTACCTATCCCGGTATAAGCAGAGCAGTAGAACCTGAGACAATTGCAGCTTTTCCGGAAACCAGAGAATGGAACCTCTCAATAGAAAGAAATATCAACAAAGCCTGGTCAACCGCAATAGAAAGTGCCGGTCCCGAGGATTTAGTATGTGCTGCCGGTTCAATTTATTTTATTGGTGATATTCTAAAAACAAAAGAAATGTATGATTAATATAAATTTTAAAAAGACGGCAACAGTGATAGTGTCCTCTATTCTGTTTATGCAATTTTCCTGTCATATCGATCACGGATTAGAACCTATAAACAGTAAGATTACCGGAACCGTTACTTTTCATGGAGATCATCCGCCCTCTACCGATGAGGTGAGGGTTGTTGTCGCTAAGAATTTTCCACCGAAAGATATCAAATCTCTTATATTCAGCAATATGATCGATTACAGAAAAAAAACAGCAGAATATGAACTTTATCTTCCTAAAGGAACCTATGAGGTCGTAGCAGTTCTGTGGAAAGCACATAATGAATCCTGGAATATTTCCAATGTTATAGGGGTTTACGGAGGCAGTATATCAGGAGATTTGTTAATTCCCACTTATCGTTCTGTAACCATTGCTGATAATAATACAACAGTCAACAATATAAATATCCAGGCTACGCTGGAAAGGGTTAATCGGGATGCAAAAATAAAGGGAGAGATCAGTTTTATAGGAGACTGGCCGGATAATACCGGAGTTATGGCAGTCGGTGCTTTTTCCAGTATTCCTGAATTAGGTGATTATATGGATTATTTTTTCAGCAGTATTTTTATTGATTACAGCATTCCTGTGTTTGTTTTTAGTGCTGAGTATGTGCTGCGGGTGCAGGGTCAGGATACAGTAAAATATGTTGCAGCTCTCTGGATCGATGATACATTTGATCTTTCCAGTATCAGAGATGTCGGTTTTTACTGCGATCCGCAGGACAGTACCGGAATTAAACCGGGTTCTGTACTGGTGCCGGCCAATTCAGTGAAGACAGGTATTGATATAACAGTTGATTTCAACAAATTTGATATACAATGATCATAATGAGAAAAAATATTAGTAAATTATATATTATATTATTGTTTCAGTTTTTTTTGTTTACGAATCTATTATCCCAGCATTATGGGACAATGAGGGGGAGAGTAGTTGAAAGTGAAAATAATCAGCCTATATTCGGTGTTAATATACTCATTAAAGGGACATTAATGGGGACCTCTACGGACAGGGAGGGAAAATTTGAGATTAAGAATATCCCGTCTGGAATTTATGCAGTATTTGTATCTCATATCGGATACAAGAATGAAACACTTTCCCAGGTTACAATTACATCCGGATCCGATATAGAAATGAATATCACATTGAAAGAATCTGTAGTGGAGATGAATCCGGTTATAGTTTCTGCTACCAAGCATCCCCAGTCATTAAGTTCATCTCACCAGGCAGTAGAGGTGATCCCTCATACCCGGATCAATGAATCTCAATACAACTGCTTATACAAATCATTGAACACTGTTCCGGGAATTCATTTTAATGAGCAAAATATCAGTATCCGAGGATCATCAGGATACAGTGTGTTTAATGTGGGGAGCAGAATTCTGGTTATGATAGACGGTATACCGGTTAATTCTTCAGACCTGGGAGCAATTAACTGGGATATCCTTCCGGTCCTGGATATTAAACGTATTGAGGTAGTCAAAGGTGCCGGTTCTGCTTTATATGGGTCTTCTGCTATGGGTGGAGTAGTGAATATAATTACCAAAGAACCCCCTGGGGACAGACAGATACTGTTACGAATTAGGACGGGGATTTATGATCAGCCAGCCTATAAAGAATGGGAATGGACTGATGACGTGCTACATTTTGAAGATATCAATGCATCTTACAGCACCAGGTTCGGACCAGTGGATTTGAATCTCAGCTTTTCCCGATACCTATCCACAGGATACATGGAAAATAATCATATGGATAGATGGAATGCAGCATTAAGAATGAAAACAGCATTTAAAAATAAATCCCATCTTGATCTCTATGCTTCCTGGGCGAACAGCCGGGAAGGAGGCATTATCCAGTGGCTCAATCAGAACAGCCCCTTTGAAGTTCCCCCCTTCAATAAAGAGGATGAAATAGAGTTTACTACTGTAAATGTTGCTTTGCAGTATTCCTGGCCTCTCAGTTCAACATTAGGATTAAAATTCAGAACATCCTTTCTCAGTTCATATATGAGCAATCAGTTGACCGCTTATAATCCGGGTGCTTTTCAGCCTGCATATGGTCCTGGTGCAGAAATTCAGTGTCTCTGGCTGCCGGATAATAAGAATCAAATAACCTGTGGTACAGAATACAGAGCGGATATTTCATCTACAGAATACTTTGGTAAACATGAAGGTTACAGTTCTGCATTTTACTTTCAGGATGAGATATCTGTTTTTCCGTCTGTTAAGGCTACATTGGGATTTCGTATTGATAAACATGTTCTGGATAATGAAAGTGTAGTGAGTCAAACCAGTCCAAAGGCAGGGGTAAATGTTCAGATATTTCCCGGTACTACTGTGCGGTCAACAGCTGGTAAGGGTTTCAGGGCTGCAACGGTTTTTGAGAAGTTTGTTAAAGCAGATTACGCAGGATTCAATATTATTCCCAATCCTGATCTTAAACCGGAAAGTTCGTGGTTTTGGGATGTTGGCATTATTCAGGAGTTCTTTGATAACAGTAACTTTCAGCTGTCATATTTTTACAGTGAATACAGTAATATGATTGAGCCGGTTATTGATTTTCTGGGTACCATTCAATTTCAGAATCGTTTGCAGGCAAGAATACAGGGTATTGAGTTTTCAGAGAAATTTTTTCTTTTTTCTGAACTGCTGGGGCTGGAATCCACGTTTACATTGTTGGATCCGGTTAATGTAACTACCGGTAAGACCTTATCCTACAGACCCCGCTTCAGTGCCAATTGTATTGCTAGTCTCCGGTTAAAAAAGTTTTTATTCCAGGCAGAATATAAATATTTCAGCAGGATCGAAGAAGTGGAGATCAATCCTCTTGATCCCCGGGTTCCGGTTAAACTGCTGCATTTAAGAGCTCACTATAAATTAGGGAACATTATTATTCAGGCTGGAGTCACAAACTGCTTCAATTATCATTTTACCTATGTAGAGAGAAGGATGGCTGAGGTAAGAAAATTTTCTCTTGGTATATTATTTAATTCGGCTCAATAATTACATAGTCTGATAAGAATAGTATTTTTATAATTTTTCACTTGATTCATTAAATATTTTTTGTTATATATAAGTACAATATTTTTAGGAGATTCCGCATGCAAAATGTTCTCCTCATAGGAGATTCGAAATTTTTATTTCAGGAAGAATATTCCAAGATCAATAATGATCTGGATCTGCACTATATTGTAGCTAATAATGGTAAAGATGCTGCTGAAATCATAAAGGTTTCACCGCCGGATATCATTTTAATCGAAGGAATTGATACAGTTATTGACGATTATGATATACTAAAGATTTCTCAGAAATCCGGATCATATATACCCATAATTTTATTTACTGAAAAGGCCAGTGTTGAAGATGCAGTAAAAGCTATTAAAAGCGGAGTATATGATTATATCCATAAACCCTTCGATCCGGAAAAACTGAAAAAGAATTTCCAAAAAGCTATAAAATATAAAGAAGGAAAAGACGCTGAGCTTAAGGAAGTGACACATAAAGAATTTCAGGATGAGCTCAAGATCAGAGGGATTGTATACGAGAGCAGTATTATGCGTCAGTTGGCTAAAAATATTGTTAAATTAGCTAAATCCAATGCCAATGTATTTATATTCGGAGAAAGCGGAACCGGTAAAGAGCTGGTAGCCAGAAATATTCATAATTTAAGTTCCAGAAGTAAATATCCTTTTATTCCTCTTGACTGTGTATCCTTTCCGGCCACTCTTTTGGAATCAGAACTGTTTGGTTTTGAAAGAGGTGCCTTTACCGGAGCAGTGAAGTCCAAACCAGGTGTGTTTGAGCTTGCAGAAAACGGCACCCTTTTTCTGGATGAGATAACAGAGATGGATTATCACATGCAGGCTAAGCTGTTGAGAGTATTACAGGAAAGAAGAGTCCGAAGACTAGGGGGTAAGGAATTTATCGAGGTTAATGTGCGGATTATTTCTGCCACCAACAGGGACCCGGAACAAGCTGTAAAAGTTCAGAAACTAAGAGAAGACTTATATTATCGATTAAATGTTGTTCCTGTCTATTTACCTCCTTTGAAAGAACGAAAAGAAGATATTCCACTGCTGGTTCATCATTTTATATCAAAATATAATCCTACTTCTGCTATACAGCTCAAGGGGATAGACAATGATGCCCTTAAATGTTTGATAGAGTATCACTGGCCGGGGAATATCAGAGAATTAGAAAATTTAATTCATCGGATTATGTCTTTATCTGATCACGATACTATTGAAATTGATGATTTACCTAATCATTTAAAAGAGTATAAATATGAATCAGAACATGAAATATTTGATGAATCATTGTTAAAATATTCCTATCATGAAGCTAAAAAAAAGTGGCTGGAACGATTTAATATTGAATATTTTACAAAATTATTAAAGAGAAACAGCGGTAATATTACCAAAGCGGCAAAAAAATCTGGAGTGAGCAGAAAGACTTTTTACAGAATGCTGGATGAGTATAATATTGACCGATAATGGTACGTAGATAGTTAGGTTGAGGTTAAGGTTAAGAAATATATTTATGTTTTGTCTTTGAGTCATAGAGTCTTTGGATCATAGAGTCGTCATGCAATACATGACCTGCGGTTAATCATTTCCCATAAAAATTACTGTCGTATTTAAATGATACTGTATCAGAGTATGGGAGTAAGGGAGTATCGGGGAAAAGTTCTATCGTTTAATGCTCTTAGTTTCGTTTTATCTTTTATCCTTTATCTTTTATTCTTTAGTCTTTATTCTTTTGTCTTTTGGATTTTGGATTTCTTTTTTCCTTCCCCGTTACCCCGATACTCCGATACTCTATGCACAGCTGTCCAGCTCAGGGCTGGGAGTATCCCGGCTTTTCATCCCATCGGAGGCCAGAAATTCAAGGTGTTGTTTTATTTCCTGAGAAGATATTGATTCAATACCTGAATTTGATTGGCTGAAAATACAGGTAAAAAATATTTTTTTAAATCCCAAAAATTTTGTATAATAAGACTAACGAAGCAAAATTTTTATAATCTTTTTCAAAAATTCAGTAAGGAGAATAGTATGTTTCAAAGTATACTAAAGTCTTACCTCAGCTGTCTGGGGCTTGTCATTCTGATTTCTTTGATGTCTGATCCTGGTTTTACTAAGGATAACACTGTTTATGATGAATCTTTGTACAATGCTCTTGAATATCGGTGTATAGGGCCTTTCCGGGGAGGCCGGTCCGCAGCAGTGGCAGGAGTAAAGGATGATGAAATGACCTATTATTTTGGGGGAACCGGGGGCGGTATCTGGGAGTCAGTTGACGGCGGCAAGACCTGGACTAATATTTCTGACGGTTATTTTGGCGGTTCTATTGGTGCCGTTGCTGTCAGTGAGTGGGATGCAAATGTAATGTATGCGGGAGGCGGAGAAAAAACTGTACGGGGTAATGTGTCTCACGGATCCGGTATGTGGAAATCTGTGGATAAAGGGAAAACCTGGATAAGTGCCGGATTAAAGGATTCCCGTCATATTACCCGGATTCAGATACATCCCACAAATCCGGATATTGTCTATGCTTCTGTACTGGGTCACCTGTTTGGACCTAATCCTAAACGAGGAATCTATAAGAGCACTGACGGCGGGTCGACCTGGAAACGTGTTCTGTTTGTCAGTGATGAAGTGGGGGCTGTTGATATTGAGATGGATCCCACCAATCCCCGCATTCTCTATGCTTCTATGTGGAGGGTTCTCAGAACCCCCTACAGTCTGGAAAGCGGAGGACCGGGATCAGGAATCTGGAAATCCACTGACAGCGGAGAAACCTGGAAAGAAATCACCGGAAATCAGGGGTTGCCCCGGGGGATGATCGGGATCAATAAAGTTACTGTTTCACCTGCAAATCCCGATCGGGTCTGGGCAATTATCGAAGCTGAAGAAGGGGGAGTGTTCCGTTCCGAGGATGCAGGTAAGATCTGGACCCGGGTCAATGAAGAGAGAAAACTGCGCCAGCGGGCCTGGTACTACACCCGTATTTATGCTGACAGCAAAGATGAAAATTGTGTATATGTCCTCAATGTACAGTTCTGGAAGTCGCAAGACGGGGGAGAGACGTTTGAATCCATCCGTACCCCTCATGGGGATCATCATGATCTCTGGATCGCTCCTGAAGATCCTGAGCGCATGATCATTGGTGATGACGGCGGTGCTCAGATCAGCTTTGACGGAGGGAATACCTGGAGTACTTATTACAATCAGCCAACAGCCCAGTTTTATAGGGTCACCACTGATAATCATTTTCCTTACCGTATTTACGGTGCTCAGCAGGATAATTCAACTGTCAGGATCCTGCACAGGTCTGACGGCAGGACGATTTCCGAAAATGACTGGGAGCCAACTGCAGGAGGAGAAAGCGGCTGGATAGCTCCTGATCCGGAAAATTCTAACATAGTGTACGGCGGTTCTTACGGCGGATATCTGCAGCGGTTAAATCATGAAACCGGTGAAATCCGGCTGGTAAATGTATGGCCGGATAATCCTATGGGGCACGGAGCCGGGGATTTAAAATACAGATTTCAGTGGAACTATCCTATCTTTTTTTCTCCCCGTGATCCTGACATTCTTTATGCAGCAGGCAACTGTCTTTTCAAGACAACGAATGAAGGGCAGAGCTGGGAGAGGATCAGTCCGGATCTCACTCGCAATGATCCTAGCAAACTTGGGCCTTCAGGCGGTCCAATTACTAAAGATAATACCAGTGTAGAATACTATTGTACCATATTTACTGCTGCCGAAAGTCCGCATGAGCTGGGAGTTATCTGGACCGGCTCTGATGACGGACTGATCTATCTGACCAGGAACGGAGGGAAAAACTGGGAAAATGTCACTCCTCCTGAAAAAATAATGCCGGAATGGATACAGATAAACAGTATGGAACCGGATCCCTTTAATCCGGGCGGACTTTATGTGGCAGCAACCATGTATAAATGGGATGATTTTCGCCCCTTTTTGTATAAAACGTCAGATTACGGAAAATCCTGGAAAAAAATTGTAAAAGGAATTGACCAAGATCATTTTACCCGGGATATTTGTCCGGATCCTAACAGTGAGGGGATTTTATATGCAGGCACAGAAAACGGCATGTACATTTCCTTTGACGACGGCAGCAGCTGGCAATCCTTTCAGTTAAATCTTCCCATAACACCTGTTACTGATTGTACGGTTAAAAATACAGACCTCATAGTAGCAACCCAGGGACGTTCCTTCTGGGTGCTGGATGATCTTACTCCTCTGTATCAGCTTAATGAGAGAGTAGCAGAAAGTGATCATTATCTGTTCCGACCCCGGCCCACGTATCGTTTGAGCGGAGGAAAAATCGAAGATCCTGCTGCAGCCGGAGAAAATTCTCCGACCGGGGTAATGATCCATTACTATTTTAACCATAAACCGGACAGTGATGCTGTATGTCTTAAGATACTGGAAGAAGATGGTACATTGATCAAAACATTCACTCCGGATTTAAAAGAGGGGGCACCACTTCCTGTTGAAGAGAATATGAACAGATTTGTCTGGGATATGTGTTATCCGGATGCAGAAAGGTTTAAGGGGATGGTTCTGTGGGCAGGCCTGACCCGGGGACCGAAGGCAGTTCCGGGAGCCTATAATGCCAGACTGATAGTGGGAAAAGACTCTTCTTCAGTACAGTTTGACATTCTGAAAGATCCCCGATCCACATCGAGTCAGGAAGATCTGAATAAACAGTTTGAATTTTTAGTTGAAGTCAGGGATAAACTCTCTGAAACTCACTCTGCGATAAAAAGTATCCGAAAAGTGAGGAGTCAGATCCAGGAAGTGATTTCAAAGCTGGATAAAAAAGGAGAATATACAGAAATAGATACGCTGGCACAACACATAAAAGAAAAAATAGATACTATTGAAAAAGCACTCTATCAGACCAAGAATAAAAGCAGAGGCAGGATCCCCTGAACTATCCCATCCGTTTGAACAACCGTCTGAGTGCTCTGGCCAGGGTAGTATCAACGGGAGACTATCCTCCTACACATCAAGCAATAAAAGTGAAGGAAGAACTCATTATGCAAATCAACAATGAACTGAAAGAACTGCAGCAGGTCATGGAACAGCAGGTGCCGCAGTTCAATCAGCTGATCCATACCTATACTATTCCGGTGGTTGAAACAGGAGAGTAAAAAATAAATATTTTTATACACTGTGTTTTAATTAAACTATAGAGGAGACAGGTATGAAGTCCAAATTTCAGTTTTTATTTATCATGTTTATTTTGATTTCTATTTCCGCTGTTTATGCAGATAAATCCTACCAGATGAGCAGAGTGGATATAAGAGCATATCTCAGTACAGACGGGAGCATGAAAGTTACAGAAAACCGCACCTATGATTTTGAAGGTGATTTCAGTTATGCTTACAGAACATTCCCCTATGGTCAAAAGGTGAATTTTTCAGGTTTCACCATTACTGAAGGAAACAGACAGTACAGGCTGTCCGGTTCGGAAGAGCCCGGAACTTTTTGGGTGAAAGACAGAGACAATCATACAGAGGTACGGTGGTTTTTCCGGGCAGAGGATCAAGACAGGACTTTTACTGTCCATTTTACAGCGGAAGATGCAGTCATACGATATAAAGATGCAGCTGTGCTTCACTATCAGTTTATAAGTAATGAATGGGATAGACCGTCCTGGAATGTTACACTAAAATTGCAGCCACCGGTTCCTCTGGATCCGCAGGAGGTGAAAGTCTGGCCCCATGGTCCTTTGTGGATGACATCGTATATACAGGAAGAGGGAGTAATAAGCGGTACCTGTAAAAAGGTACCGGCTCATACTTTTTTTGATATCCGGGCCTTATATCCTCCCCGGATTTTTACTGAAGCGAAATTTGTTGATAAAGCAGTAAAAGAAAACTTACTCAAAGAAGAAGAGAAACTGGCAATAGAAGCTAATCAGAAAAGAGAAGAGCTGATAAAAAAAGAGCAGGCTAGAAAAAAAAGGTGGGATCAGGGTAAGTGGATTATGGGGATTCTAGGTGTATCAGGACTTGTCATATGGATTGTTTTATACAAAAAATATGGATCCCGGCCACATATTCAGCAACCGGTTCCGGAAGTAAGTCCCAATATTCCTTCGGATACTCCTCCGGCTTTACTGGATTATCTTTTACATAGAAGAAATATATATGGTGGTGCTATTATGGGAACTCTTTTTGATCTGGCCAAAAAGGGAATAATCAGCCTTCGACATGAGGAAAAAAGGATCACCGGATTAAAGAGACTGTATAAAAGTAAAACTTCCAGATACTGGGATATTGACAGAGCAAAATGGGAAAAACAGAAAGATCAGCTCGCTAATTATGAAAATGATCTGTTAGAGTTTCTTTTTGATAACATCGGGCAAGGTAAAGATACAGTAGATTTAACCTTAATTAAAAAGAAAAGAAGAGCTTTTATGAATTTTTTCCAGGACTGGAAAAAGACAGTAAAGAAAAAGGGAGAAGAAAAAGAATGGTTTGACAAACAGAGTATTAAGGGAAGCAGGTATTCTTTTTTATGTGCAGGCATTCTGCTGCTTTTATCAATACCCGGATTCATTCTTTACGGTCCCTGGGGATTCATCCTTACTTTTTCGAGTCTGGCAATATTTGTTCTTTCAGTGTTAATTATCCATCGTACAAAAGAAGGTGAACAACTTGCACGAAAATGGAAATCTTTAAAGAAATATCTTAATAAACATCGATATCATAGTGCAGACAAAGAATTAATCTTAGACTGGATTGACGATTATTTAGTATATGGAATAGTGTTGGGGGTATCCCAAAAAATAATCAAAGATTTGGTAGAGTTTATTCCTCCGGATAATCAATCCCGTTATATACCCTGGTTTATATATCACGGTCATTCCGGCGCTCCTTTTTCTTCTGCTTCCTTTGCAGCTTTTTTTTCAGCTTCTGTGGCTGCAACTACCTCAGCCATGAGTTCTGCAGCCGGTGCCGGCGGAGGTGCAGCAGGCGGAGCCGGGGGAGCGTCCAGTGGTGGAGGTGGGGCTGGGTGAGGGGGGTGGAAAGGGAATATGGAGAAGGGAAGGAGGATAAAAGGAAAAAGGAAAAAGGAAAAAGGAAAAAACAGAACGTTAGAACTTGAGAACTTGAGTGAATTTTCGTTCAGAAGCCAGTTGTCAGTGACCAGAGGTCAGAACAGACCGCAGACGGTGTGGTGCGATCAGCACAGACCTTAAGCGGTCAGAAGCCAGTTGTCATTGATGAGAATTATGAGCATTATTGTGAGTGTAACGGAGTATCGGGGTATCGGAGTAACGGAGAAGGGAAAGAAAAAAGACTAAAGGAAAAAGGAAAAGGGAAAAAGGAAAAAGGAAAAAAACAGAACGAGAGAACTTGAGAACATAAGAACTTGAGAGGGTTACCGTTCAGAAGTCAGAAGCCAGTTGTCAGTGGTCAGAAATCAGCGGAGATTATTTACGGGCAGAGTAATTTTCAAAAATAATATCACAAAAAAGTTCCCCTGATAAGGGGAGACTAAGAGGGGTTTATAATACATATTATATTTGAAAATCCAGTCCTTACAAGGATAAAGAAACAAGTTTCAAGATGCAAGAAGCCATAACAGACCGTGGACCGCGGACGGCAGACCGCAATATGTCGACTTCAGGATCCTAAGACACAAAGACCCTATGACTCTATGACTCAAGAACACAAAGACTAACGATAAAAGATAAAGAAAGAAATATAAAATTAATCGGATTGCCGCAGTCCTTGACTGCTGTTATAAGCATAACATGGAGGGAATAAGATAACTACTACTGATTCAAAATCCCGCCCGCCCTGGGAGGTAACTTTGTTGTTCAGTCTCAGTGTTATTGTAACGGTTTTTCTTCTGACTGTACTTATTTTTATCTTAAAACTGGGATATGAAGGGTTAAAAGCCGGGGAGATGGGGAATATGCTCGGTATTTTTGGAGTAATAATATTACTTTTCCTGATCCCGTTGTTTATTGTCATGATAATAGTTACTGTTGCGATCTTCAAAGCAAAACGGTGGGCATTGATATTTTTACTTACTTTAACGTCCATTAGTTTTCCGATCGGATTCTTTACTCTGGCAATCGGACCAATCATTTTTATTGGGGTAATGCTCTTTCTTGGTGTAATGATGTGGCTGGAAATAAGGGGACTTAAGTCAGACTATTATTCTTAGAAGCCAGTTGTCAGTGATGAGAATTATGAGCATTATTGTGAATGTAACGGGGTATCGGAGTATCGGAGTAACGGAGAAGGGAAAATGGAGGAAAGGAAAATGGAGAAAAGGAGAAGGGAAGGATAAAGGATAAAGGATAAAGGAAAAAACAGAACGTTAGAACTTGAGAACGCGTGAGAACTTAAACGTGCAGAAGCCAGAACAGACCGCGGACCGCAGACGGCAGACCGTGAGGTGTTGGGGTCAGTGGTCGGCGGTCTGTGGTCATTTAATGGAATATGGAGGAAAGGAAAAGGGGAAAATGACCCCCCTCTTCCTTGGCTATCGCCGAGGGTCTCCCCTCAAGGGGAGAATTCACGTAAAGCTAATCCTCCCTTGAGGGAGGACATAGGTGGGTGTTTTAAAGGGAATATGGAAAATGGAAAAAAGGAGGAGGGAGAAAAAAGAAGCAAGACCCTTTGGTAATGAATAATGTATAATGAATAATGATCAAATCGAAGTCCCTTTAGGGACGAGATATTTATAGTAATAAGGAAAGCCCTAAAAATTCAAGCCCCTTTAGGGGCGATATATTCTAAGACTGAGATCCCGATATCGATTTTTGAGATTCTGATTATCTGGCTGGAAAGATCAATCCATTCTCTTATTCTGGCCGGGGTGGTAGCTTTGGTGTTATTTTAAAATTTTATGGAAGGTTCTGATTTTATTTATGTCAATGGAAGTATAGACAGGAGGTATTGAATATGAACAAATACTACCTTATTGTAAACCCCCAGGGCGGAGCTAAAAAAGGTCATAGTATTCTGGAGAAAGTAAAGCCCATATTTAAAAAAGCAGGAGCCGAACTGGATATCAGAGAAACAGGTTATGCTGGTCATGCCCGCATGATGGCCAATACTTTAAAATTCGAAGGATATAAGGGATTGTGCGCTATCGGCGGTGACGGAACCATGCATGAGCTGGTTAACGGTATGCTGACCCGGAAAGACAGAGATAAAATATCTCTGGGACTTCTTACTGGTGGTACAGGCAATTCATTTATGCATGACATGAACTGTCTGGACCCGGTTGTTGCTGCTAAAAGAATTCTTATGGGACGATTACGTAAAGTGGATATTGCCAGAGTGGACGCTGCCGGTGAAATTATTTACGGATTTAATATTGTGGGGTGGGGACTGCCTACAGATATAAATATACTTGCTGCAAAACTCAGGTGGCTGGGGGGGCAGTGTTACAATGTTGCTTCTATCATTGAAGTTATTAAAAACAAGGTAAGACTGGCAAAAATCAGCATTGACGGCCGAACTATTGCCGGAGATTACGGTTTTATTCTGGGATGCAATACCATTCATACCGGAAATGCCATGAAAATGGCACCGCTGGCTCAAATAGATGACGGTTTGATAGATTTAATTATTGTCCGTAAGGCCGGAAGATTGAAACTATTGTATTTATTTACAAAGATATTCAAAGGCGGTCACGTAGGAGATCCGGCTGTGGAGTATCATCAGGCCAGGGAATTTTCTATTGTGCCTCTGGAGGATTATGTGCTTAATATCGACGGTGAAACAGTGGGCAGCACTCCTATTCATGTAAAGATACTGCCGGGAGAAATCGAAGTTCTGATATAAGTAAATAAATCTTGACATTATGCAAATTGATCATTACTATGTGCTCTATCAATTATGTTGTCCTATTCATCAGTTTGGAATTTTAAAAAATTATTAAGGGTAACTATTTTTATATAATTATTTTTACTTGAAGGGCTTTCTCACATGGATAATATTTACAAGAATGGTACATATTTAGAAGAAAATCCTACCTGGCATGCAGAAGATTCTTTATGGAAAGCTGAACAGATATTACACATTATGAGCAGGAATGATATTAATCCCAAGACAATTTGTGAAGTTGGCTGCGGAGCTGGTGAGATATTACATCAGTTGTACAGGAGACTGCCCGAAGATGTTGTGTTCTCAGGGTATGAAATATCACCCCAGGCATTTAAACTCTGTCGGAAGAAGATTAAAGACAGACTGAAGTTTTATCTGAAAGATATTTTAGAAGATACAGATGTTTATTTTGATGTTATATTATGTATTGATTTATTTGAACATATTGAAGATTATCTGGGATTTCTTAAAAAAATTAAAGAGAAGAGTGATTATACAGTATTTCATATACCCCTTGATATTTCTGTAAATAAGGTTCTGTTTAGGCGTCTGATAAAAAGGAGGGAAAAATTCGGTCATATCCATTATTTTACTAAAGAAACTGCTCTGGCTTCTTTAAAAGATGCAGGATATGAAATTATTGATTATACCTATACACATGAAGGGCCTGTCTTTTTAGAACAGGGACTTGGTGCATTTCTGCTTAAATATGTGAGAAATTTATTTTATTTGATCCATAAAGATTTGACTGCTACTATATTAGGTGATTATTCTCTTTTAGTGTTAGCTAAATAACATTTGTGAATAGTTAGGTAACCCTTAGTTCTTTGTATCATTCGTGTGTTCACTGGTTAACCATTTTAGAGCTTCTTCCTCAGTATTGAACGCTTTCATGTCCTGTTTAAGCAGAAAGTTGTAGCTGGAAAGCAGTACTTTCTTTACCCCGGATACACCTACAATAGCAGAATAATCAACTTTTTTAGTATACACTTCTGCTGCAAGCTCTTTCAGTTTTTCCATAAATTCAGTTGACAGTACTGTGCCTTCTACATTTGCCAGCACAGGAACCTTTGCTGTCATTGGGCTGAGCGCTTCTTTTGCCTCATCTAATATTTGTAAAAGTTCTTCTTCTCCTAAGTTCCTGCAATCCAGATATAAAATCCACTGCCCGTTACTTTTTTTCCATTTAGAAAGCATGTTAATTCTCCTCATTTGGTATGTATATTTCTTTTGATCTATTTTTTATTTTTTGTGACGCTATTTATAATTTTTTTAATTGAACAGAATAATCTTTTCAAAGTGTTATGTTTTTTCTCCTCATCGTTTCAATTTTAAAATCTTTCTGTATATAAGATCTTTCCGGAGCAGGATAATACTATTATATCCGGTCTTATATATTTTTTTTATAAAGCAAATAATATGCCGTTTTAATGATACTTTTTTTATGATCCGGACAATATTCTTTAGTCTTAAAGTCATAGGGTCTTTGGGTCTTGGAGTCAGAGAGGTCTTAGGGTCATAGAGTCCAACTATCGTATTTAAATGAAACTGTATCGGAGAAAGGAAAATGGAGAAAAGGAGAAGGGAAGGAAAAAGGATAAAGGATAAAGGAAAAAACAGAGCTTAAGAACATTAGAACTTTAGAACCTTAGCGTTTAGAAACCAGAGTCCAGAATCGTAAAGGTGAGAAAATATATATAACATTGTTAGTCTCGTTCGTTTTGTTGGTTGCTATATAAATGGGATGGGTGGAGAAACCACGAAGTGCATAAAGCACACGAAGAGAAGAACGGAGAAAAGGAGGATGGAGAAGGGGAAAAAGGAAAAGGGGCTATCCGGCATCTGGAAATCTGCGTTAAAAATTTGTTTTAGTCAGCCTCAAACATTAATCGTTAGTGAAACTTTATTCATTGGAATTAAAAAAAAATTAAAAAATACTTGACTTTTGAAACTTTACTGTATATATTGCGTATATACAGTATGTACAATTAAAAATAAAGGCAAAACAATGTTGCTTAATTTAACTGAACTTTCATCATCACCGCTTCATGAACAAATAAGCAGTCAACTTGCAGATAAAATATTGCAAGGTGAGCTTAAACCAGGGGAAAGGCTGTTACCAGTGAGAACACTGGCACGGAAGGAACACGTTAATGTATCAACTGTTAAGCGGGCATATGAAAAGCTTTATAAAGATGGATTTATTGATATGAAGGGTGGGACTGTGTATCACATTGCTCCTGTTAATACTGAATGGAAAAAGAACAGTCGAGTAAAAGCACGTTATGAGATCAATGATGATTCTGTAACCAGACAACGATTACAGAAAGAACTGGAAATGGCCAGGGAGATCCAGGCTGAGCTGCTTCCCAAGCCTCTGCCGGACAGGCTGGGATTTTCTATAGAAGGATATATAGAACCATCCAGTGAGATCGGAGGAGATTTTTATAATATTATTCCTCTGGGAGACGATAGATGGGGGATTGTTATCGGAGATGCCTGTGGAAAAGGACTTCCGGCTGCTTTACTGGCGGCTCAGACTCAGGCAGTGGTTGCCAGTGAAATGCGGCACAGGCAGAATCTTGATGTAATTATGAGAAATGTCAATCAATATATTTTTTCTTCAACTCCGTCAGATAAATTCGTCACTATGATAACCGGAATATTTGATAGAAGGAATAAAGAATTATCCTACTGCATTGCCGGACATGAGTATCCTTTGTTAATAAGATATGGACTCAATATCGAGACACTTACCGGCAGCGGTCCCGGTCTGGGTATGATGAAAGAAGCATCGTATCAGATAAATACGATATCCCTGCATAATGGGGATATGGTTTTCATGTATACGGACGGAGTAACCGAAGTTCGGGATAGGAGAAACAAGGAATATGGGGTATCAAGGCTTGAGCAGGTTCTTAAACGAAACCTGGGGAAAGACGCCCCTCACGTAATTAACAAAGTATTGTTTGATATCAGACAATTCAGGGGAGAATTTGCCTACGATGATGATCGGACAATTATGATCATGAGAATTGCTGATGAGTAGATTGTCCAACATGGTTATAAATAATGGAACCACAGAGTGCTCAGAGGAAAACAGAAGGCATTTTGTATGTATACAAATTTTATCCTCTCAATTTTCATTTCTTGCTCGGTGGTCTCGGTGGTTATTATTTTGACAGTTTTTAATGTTTTGTATCAAGGATATGGGGATATATGCTTTTAAACCTGACAGATTTATCCGATGAATCTTTGCAGAGTCAGATTGTAAGACAGATCCGGGCTCATATTCTTGCCGGAGATCTGAAAGCCGGTGACAGCCTTCCTTCCATACGCAGTCTGGCCCGAGAACAGAAAGTCAGTGTGATAACAGTGCAGCGTGCCTATGAAACCTTAATACAGGAGGGCATTATTCATTCCCGCAGAGGAAAGGGATTTTTTGTTTCGGAACTGCAGGACAGTGAGAAAGGAAAAATAGCAGAGGATAAGCTTTATAAGAATATTAAGCGGGCAGTAGAAACAGCGGCAGCGGAAGGTTTAACAGCTGAAGTGATCCATAAGATCGTGGATAACATTCTTAAAAACGGCAGGCATGAATGAGGGGAGAATTATTTATTATGGAGGATATTTAGGGAGATTTAATTTTTGCAGAAAGTACTAATAATAATTTTGAAAATATAAAGATTAATCATCGAGGAGTAAAATATGACCAAGGCATTTGAATTCAAAAATGTAATAAAAACCTATAAGGATTTCCAACTGGGGCCTCTGAACTTATCTCTGGAACCCGGCATAGTGCTGGGATATATTGGACCCAACGGCTCCGGTAAAACCACTACTATGCACTGTTTAACCGGTCTGGTACAGGCAGATAAAGGAGAGATGAAAGTATTCGGGAAACCGAACAGTCTGCACCATCCGGAGTGGAAATTGGATATCGGATACGTGGGAGATGTACATGCCTTTTATGAACGTTGGTCTGGTGAGAAAAACCTGAAGTTTCTTTCCCAGTTTTATGCCAGCTGGTCAGATCAGCGGGCTCTGGAGCTGGCAAAGCGTTTCCAGCTGCCTCTTGATAAAAATGTAAAGGATCTATCCAGCGGGAACCGGGTAAAACTCTCTCTGGTGGGCGCTCTGGCTCATTCACCTCGACTCCTGATACTCGATGAACCTACTGCAGGTCTGGATCCGGTGGTCAGGACCGAAGTTCTGGATGTTCTGTTTGAGATTTTAGAGAGCGGTGAGCGGGCTATTTTTTATTCAACTCATATCCTGTCTGATATCAGCAGACTGGCAGATGAACTGGCATTCCTGCATGAGGGACAGGTATTTCAGAGAACAGCCAAGGATGATCTGCTGGATCAGTGGAGAAAGATTTCTTTCCGTTATTCAGAAGAGGATATGGAGGTTGAAGCAGCAGTCAGTAAAATCCGGGAAGAGAACGACTTTCAGGTTATCAGTTATGATTTCAGCACAACCATAGAACAGCTCCGGAAAATTGGTGCTGAGAATATTAAAGATACCCGTATGACTATCGATGAGATAGCAGTGCAGATATTAAAAAATAACCGGGAATAAATAATAAAGAGGTTTTGATCCAATGTCGGAAATCTTAAAAAGTCAGATCCATTATTATAAGTATTACTATATTTCTGCCTGGGGATTTACCCTGCTGCTGGCAGCTGTTTTGCTGCTCACCGGCGTAGAACCAGCCTATTTAATTACCATGGGGGGATCCACAGTCATGATCATATTATTTTCCATTTTAATGGGAGTGAATTCTGATAAGGAAAAACAGTACAGAATGCTGGTTCTTTTACCGCGGAAGATCAGTGAGATCAGTAAAACTCAGATCATGCTTGTTCTGATATTATTTGCCGGGGTTGTTATACTATGGTTTATTACGTATTGTTTTCAGTCCTGGTTACGATTAACTGATGCAGTGATCCAGATTATTGCTTACTGCAGCTACCTGATTAACTGGATTTTCTTTTTCTGGATATTAGGCGACCTGACTCATGCAGGAAAATATTATCTCAAGATTGTTTTTGTTTTTCTGGTTTTTTCATACATTCTTGCTGCCATACTAATCGGATCATATTTTGGGGTAGGTGTTATTGCCTGGTTTACATTGAGTGATACTCATCCGGAAACGCTCCCTGAACTTATCAGTATGGTTTTTTTATCAATTATATTGATCATTACTGAATACAACATATTTATAAAGAGAAAGTCATACCTAACCTGAGGAGGAGAAACAGTATTATGTGGAAGATTTTCAAAGGTGAAGTACGCTATTATACATCAGGTGTTTTCATTTTATACGGAAGCGGATTGATATTTTTTGTTATGGCTGCAGTGTGGAATCTTATCGATATGTATGTTTTCTCCAGTACTATGATCATGGTGTTCTGGATGGTCACTGCCCTGATGGGCATTAATGAAGGCCAGGAAAAACATATTCGTATATATTCTCTTCTGCCGGTTTCTGTAAAGAATTTTGCCGGAGCCCGTATGCTGTTTCTCATTTTTTTACAGGGAGTAAATTTTCTGCTATGGCTGATTCTCCTTAGTATAACACATATGGAAGATAAAGGGCAGGTTTTACGGGATATACTGGTCATGAATGCAATAGTATTTATTGTGGTTAATATTTTTATTATATATGATGATTTAAAGCATTCAGCTCATAATCAACGCCGGTTTATCTTTGTGGGGGGTGTAATTATGGTATTAATAATTTTTATTTTACTGGAAATTGCTGATATTACGTCATATCCACTGAATTTTAATACAGATCAGCCAAAATCTTTAGCAGAAGTGATCGTTTTTTATGTTATTTGTTTTGGTTTATTCTGGTGGGAATGTAAACTTTTTCAGAAACGAATAAGATTTATCGAATGAGGTTGTAGAGGTGGAGGATATTAGGAATGAACCGGGTTTTTAAATAACACCCCTCTTTCTCGGCTGACGCTAATGGTTTCCTTCTTCAATAAGCTCTCAAGGGGAGAAGTAATAATAAAGATAAAAGACAAAAGATAAAGGAAAAAACAGAGCTTAAGAACTTAAGAACATTAGAATTGTAGAACCTTAGCGTTCAAAAACCAGTGATCAGAAGCCAGAAATCAGAATCGTCAGGGTAAGAAAAGATATATAAAAAATATATATAAAATTGTTAGTCTCGTTCGTTTTGTTGGTTGCTATATAAGTTGGACGGGTGGAGAAACCAGGAAGCACACGAAGCACACGAAGGAATAATTATTTTATCCTAATGCCCTCACTTCCCATAAAAATTACTGTCGTAATTAAATCAAACAGTATCGGAGTATGGGGGTAACGGAGTATCGGGGAAAAGAAAATGGAGAAAAGGAGAAGGGAAAAAGGAAAAGGGGAAATGGAGAGAAGGAAAATGAAATAGTGGAAGGGTGGAGGGGCTATCCGGCATCTGGAAATCTATGTTAAAAAATACGCTGCTTGTGAACGCCCGGAAGCAATGTATGTCTGAGCCTGTGGAATCTATTCGTAAAGTCAAAAATATCATCATCTGGAATTCCACAGGCGAGTTTACATTGCTTCAGTGAACAAGCAGTGTATTTTAGTAGATTTCCAGCCAGCCGGATGTTTTTTTGGTTACTTTTTTTTAAAAAAAAGTAACCTTACAGACCTTTAGGAAGAATAATAATGTCTGCTTCGGAAAGGAACCTGAAAAGCATTGACCATAAATACTAAAATTCCAATAACCAAACTGATCAGGTTTTTATTTTCCAGAAAGCACACGAAGAAAAAGTGACCTATAACGCCCCTGACGGGGCTTGGGTTAGAGGTTGTCTCTGCTGCTATAAATATCCCGTCCCTTACGGGACTAAAATATTACCATTGTTTATTAGGATTATTTAAATTTTTTCTTTTGTCTTTTTTCTTTTGTCTTTTATTTTTTATCTTCAGTCTTAGCGTCTTAGAGTCTTTGAGTCATTGTGTCTTAGGGTCGTAGTGTCATAGAGTCGTTACGCACCACGCCGTCTGCCGTCTGAGGTCATTGATTGTTCACCATACATATACCGGATATTCTAAATATATAAAACGGGATTATTTTAATTGATTTTATAAAACGATATTATTACATTAAACTTTAAATTTTAGCGTTAAATTTTTGGAAAATATACTTTTTAAGTAAACAAATAACCTTAGATAAAAAAAGAGGTTTGCATGAAAGTACTGGAAGTAGAAAACATCAGTAAATGTTTTGGGAAACTGACTGCAGTAGATGAGGTCTCTTTTTCCATTGAAGAGGGTGTGGTCTTTGGTCTGATCGGTCCCAATGGGGCAGGTAAAACCACCACTATCCGGATGATAATGAATATTATTGTCCCGGATACAGGTGACGTATCAGTACTGGGGAACAGTGATATTAATACAGCTGCAGATGTAATCGGCTATCTGCCGGAAGAACGGGGGATGTACAGGAAAATGAAAGTGAAGAATCTGCTCCGGTTTTTAACCCAGCTTAAGAAAGTACCCAAAAAAGACGCAATAAAGTCTATTGATTTCTGGCTGGAAAGAGTAGGTCTTCCGGAATGGAAAGATAAAAAGATTGAGGAGCTTTCCAAGGGGATGCAGCAGAAAATCCAGTTTATCGGTACTGTGCTGCACAGTCCCAAACTGCTGATCCTGGATGAGCCTTTCGGGGGGCTGGATCCGGTCAATCAGAATCTGATCAAAGATATTTTACTGGAGCTGAAGAAAAAGGGAACCACTATCATTTTTTCAACTCATGTTATGGAAAGTGCTGAGAAGCTCTGCGAAGAAATTTTTATGATCAATAAAGGCCGTAAAGTTTTTGACGGCAGGCTGACAGAGGTCAAGCAGAAATTAGGCAAAAGAAATCTGCTGGTAGAATATGAAGGCAGTAATGATTTTTTGAAATCCTCAGAAATAGTAAAATATGATGATTACGGAAACAGTGTGGAGATCCAGTTAAAAAAGAATGCTGATTCTCAGAACATTCTGAAGAAAGCAGTATCCTCCGGCACCACTGTGAGAAAATTTGAGATCAAAGAACCTTCCCTGCATGATATTTTTATTGATACCGTGGGAAAGGATAATGAATAATACTATCAGCCATATAGAACATAATCGGAATTTGGTATCGCTGTCATCCCCGAAAGTTTTAGTCGGGGATCCACCCTGCAACCTCTGCCTTGGATTCCCGCCTTCGCGGAAATGACAGAATAATAATTAGCCACAGATAAACACAGATTTACACGGATTGAAAAAAATATTTAATCTGTGTTTCATCCGGTACGCCAAGAGGCGTTTATATATCAGTTGGTGAAATTCCAACCCGTCAA